>NZ_CP157675.1:2762109-3079219 GCF_040105105.1 Polaromonas hydrogenivorans
GCAATTGCAAGGCATCCACCTGGGGCGGCAGTTCCAGCCACAAAAAATAGCCGCCCTCCGGCCGCGTGACGCGCGTCCCGTCCGGAAAATGCCGGGCGATCAGGCGCAGCGCCAGGGCCTGCTGACCAGCCAGCGCCTGGCGCAACTGGCGCAGGTGCCGCTCATAGCTGCCGCGCTCCAAATAGTCCGACAGCGCCATTTGCGACGGGATGGCGGTGGACAGCGTGCTCATCAGCTTGAGGCGCTGAATGTCTGAGGCAAAGCGCCCGGCGGCCGTCCAGCCCACGCGGTAGCCGGGTGCCAGGCATTTGGAAAACGAACTGCAGTGCATCACCAGTCCCTTGCGGTCATAGGCCTTGGCCGGTGGCGGGCGGCGCAGGCCGAAATACATCTCGCCGTACACGTCATCCTCGATCAGCGGCACCTCATGGCGGGCCAACAGCTCGACCATCGCCTGCTTGCTGCTATCGGGCATCAGGCTGCCCAGCGGGTTCTGGAAGTTGGGCATGAACCAGCAGGCCTTGACCGGATGGCGCTGCAGCACCTCGGCCAGCGACGCCAGGTCCACGCCGCTGCGTGGATGGGTGGCCACCTCGACGGCGCGCAGGTTCAGGCGTTCCAGCGCCTGAAGGGCGGCATAAAAGGTGGGCGATTCCACCGCCACCACATCGCCCGGCTGCGTGACAGCCTGCAGGCACAGGTTCAGCGCTTCCATGGCGCCGTTGGTGATGACGATCTCGGCCAGCTCCACACCAGTGCCTTCGACGCCGTAACGCAAGCCGATCTGGCGCCGCAACTGCTCGTCTCCCAGCGTGAGATCCTGCACCATGCGCCGCGCATCGAGCCGGCGCATGGCCGGCGTGAGGCTGCGCGCCAGTCTGTCGAGCGGAAACAGCGCCGCGCCCGGAAAGGCCGATCCCAGCGGCGCCACATCGAGCTGGCGCGTCGAGCCCAGCACGTCGAACACCAGCTCGCTGATTTCCACGCGGGTGGTTTGCGGCACGGGAATGGCAATGCCCGGCTCGGCCTGGGCGGGCAGGCGCAGCGCATTGACGTAATAGCCCGAACGCGGCCGTGCATGCACCAGTCCCCGGCCCTCCAGCAGGTAATACGCCTCGAACACGGTGGACGGGCTGATGCGGCGGCTGGCGCAGGCCTGGCGCACCGAAGGCAGCCGGTCGCCGGGGCGCAAGGCCTGGGTGCGGATCAGCTCGCCGATCTCGTCGGCATAGCGCTCGTAGCGTTTGAGGGTCACAACTGATATGGTTTTTTTTAAGGAAACTGCATCTTACGCATCAGATGGGACTTCGGCACAGTAGCAGCCAACCCATCAAGTCCTTCACGAATCCCATGAATCCCTCCAGAAAAGTCATTCCCATCGCCGTGGCCAGCAGCGGAGCAGCCGCCGCCTCGCTGTTTGCCTACGAGGCACCGAACAAGATTTATGCGCGCGCCGTCAGCGGCTGGTTCGCCGCCTGGCGCTGGGCAATGGTCTGGATCACCCAGCTTGTGTTTTACGGCTTGCCGTGGCTGCAATGGAATGGCCGTCAGGCGGTGCTGTTCGACCTGGAAGGCCAGCGCTTTTTCCTGTTCGGGCTGGCGCTGTATCCGCAAGACCTCATTTACCTGACGGCGCTCCTGATCGTGTCGGCGCTGGCGCTGTTTCTCTTTACCGCCGTGGCCGGGCGGCTGTGGTGCGGCTTTGCCTGCCCGCAGACGGTGTACACCGAGATATTCATGTGGGTCGAGCGCAAAACGGAAGGCGACCGCATCGCCCGGATGCGTCTCGATGCCGCGCCCTGGTCAGTGCAAAAGCTGGCGCGCAAGGCAGCCAAGCAAACCCTGTGGGTCGCCATCAGCCTGTGGACGGGCTTTACGTTTGTCGGCTACTTCACGCCCATCCTCACGCTGGCCGCGTCAACGGCCGTCTGGAGCGCCGGCCCCTGGGAGGTGTTCTGGGTGCTGTTCTACGGCACGTTCACCTACGGCAACGCGGGCTACCTGCGCGAGCAGGTCTGCAAGCACATGTGTCCGTATGCGCGCTTTCAGGGCGCGATGTTCGACCGCGACACGCTCATCATCGGCTACGACAAGGCGCGCGGCGAGTCGCGCGGCTCGCGTCCGCGCAGCGCCGACGCCAAGGCGCTGGGGCTGGGCGACTGCATCGACTGCACCTTGTGCGTGCAGGTCTGCCCGACCGGCATCGACATCCGCAACGGCCTGCAGAGCAACTGCATCGGCTGCGCGGCCTGCATCGACGTGTGCGACTCGGTCATGGACAAGATGAACTACCCGCGCGGGCTGATCCGCTACTCGACGGAAAACGCCCTGGCCCACGGCTGGAGCCGCGCCGAACTGCGCCAGCACATCGTGCGCCCACGGGTGCTGGTCTATGGCGCGCTGCTGCTGGTGGTGGCGGGCGTCCTGGTCGCCAGCATTTCCCTGCGCAGCCCGTTCCGCGTCAACGTCATCCGCGACCGGGGCGTGATGGCCCGCACGGTCGCAAACGGCGTGGCCGAGAACGTCTATCGGCTGCAGGTCATGAACGCCACCGAAACGGCGCAGCGCTATCGCGTGGACATTCAGGGGCCGCATGGCATGGCGCTGGCCCAGCCGGTTGACATTGAACTGCAGCCCATCGAAGAGCGCTATGTTCCCGTCACCGTCAGGCTGCCGGGCGCCGCCGCGATGGCTCTGGCGGGCCAGAAGCTGCCCCTGCGTTTTGAAGTCAGGCAACTGGCGGACAGCGGGACAGCCGCAGAGGTTCTGGAGGACAGCACTTTCTGGGTGCCCCGGTAACCGCCCACACGCCAGCAGGTTTGCGCCCGGCGCAGGACAATGGCAGACATGAAAGCACTCCACACCATCGCCCTGTCCATGCTCGATCTGGTCGCGGTCCGCGAAGGCGGCACGGTCGCCGACGCGCTGGCGATTTCGCTGCGCACCGCCCAGCATGCCGAGCGCCTCGGATTTGTCCGCTACTGGCTGGCCGAGCACCACAACATGGCCGGCATCGCCAGTTCGGCCACCGCCGTGCTGGTCGGCTATATCGCTGGCGGCACCCGCACGATGCGCGTCGGTTCGGGCGGCGTGATGCTACCCAACCATGCGCCACTGGTAGTCGCCGAGGCCTTCGGCACGCTGGCCGAGTTGTACCCGAACCGCATCGACCTGGGCCTGGGCCGCGCGCCCGGCACCGACCAGGCCACCATGCGCGCACTGCGGCGCGAGCGCACCGAGACCGCCGATGACTTCCCCCAGGACGTGGCCGAGTTGCAGCGCCTCCTGGGGCCGGCGCAGCCCGGCCAGCGCCTGATCGCCATGCCGGGCGCGGGCACCAATGTGCCGATCTGGCTGCTCGGCTCCAGCCTGTTTTCAGCGCAGCTGGCGGCCGAGCGCGGCCTGCCCTATGCGTTTGCCTCGCATTTCGCGCCACGCCTGTTGCTGCAGGCGATTGCCCTGTACCGCCAGAATTTCCGCCCGTCGGCCACCTTGGCCAAGCCTTACGTGACGATTGGCGTGCCGCTGATTGCCGCACCCACCGACGAGGAGGCCGAGTACCTGGCCAGCAGCACCTACCAGCGCGTGCTCGGCATCCTGACCGGCGATCGGCGCGGCCTGCAGCCGCCGGTGGAAAATTTCCTGGCCCAGCGGGATCCGCAGGAACGCGCCGCCATTGACGACTTCCTGGCGGCTGCCGTGATTGGCGGTCCACAAACCGTGCGCGACGGCCTGAGCGCGCTGGCGCAGGCCACCGATGCCGACGAGTTCATGCTGGTCTGCGACATCTACGACCCGGCCTTGCGGCTGCGCTCGCTGGACATCGCCGCAGCCGCGCACGCAGCCTGAGCCCCTGCCCTGTCTGCCGGGCGGCCTTTCAGTGCGCGCCTGCCGCAGCGTCGGCACTGCCCGCCCCTGCTTGCGCCGGCCGCGTCAGGTACACCAGCGGAATCAGCAGCAGGAAAATCAGCGCGGACACGTAGAACACGTCGTTCGCCGCCAGCATGTAGGCCTGCTGGTCCACCAGGCGGTTGATCGTGCCCAGCGCTTGGTCCGGCGTCAGCCCCGCGCTGGCCAGGCCGGACAAGGCGCTGTTGGCGGCCGGGCTTCCCGGATTGACGAATTCGCTGAGCTGCGCATGGTGCATGGCGGCGCGGTCCTGCCAGATAGTGGTGGCAATCGACGTACCGAATGAGCCCGCCGTGATCCGCACGAAGTTCGACAGGCCCGAGGCGGCCGGAATCTTGTCATGTGACAGGCCCGACAGCGTGATGGTCATCAGCGGGATGAAAAAGCAGGCCATGGCCACGCCCTGGATCAGCGTCGGAATCAGGATGGTGGCCATGTCGGCCTGGGTGTTGAAGTTCGAACGCATCCACAGCACCAGCGCAAACACGGCGAAGGCAACAGCGGCAAAGTGGCGCGGGTCGGCCTTGCCGATGTTCTTGCCGACCAGCGGCGACAGCAGCAAGGCCATGAGCCCGACCGGCGCCAGCACCATGCCGGCCTGGGTCGCCGTGTAGCCCATGTACTGCTGCAGCCACAGCGGCAGCAACACCACATTGCCGAAAAACAGGCCGTAACCGACTGACAGGGCGAGCACGCCGGCCCAGAAGTTGCGCTTCTTGAACAAGCTCAAATCCACCACCGGATGCTCTTCGGTCAGCTCCCAGATCACAAAGGCTATCAAGCCCACCAGCGCCACAATGCCCAGCGCAATCACCTCGCCGGAGTGAAACCAGTCCAGCTCCTTGCCCTTGTCGAGCATGATCTGCAGCGCGCCGACCCAGATCACCAGCAGCGCCAGGCCAATCGAGTCAATCGGCAGCTTGCGGGTCTGGCTTTCGCGCTTGTGAAAAATGCTCCAGGTGATGAAGGCCGCGCCAAAGCCGACCGGAATGTTGATGTAGAAAATCCACGGCCATGAGATGTTGTCGGTGATCCAGCCGCCCAGCAGCGGCCCCATGACGGGCGCGACCAGCGTGGTCATCGACCACAGCGCCATCGCCAGCCCAGCCAGTGCCTTCGGATAGCTCGACAGCAGCAGCGCCTGCGACAGCGGAATCATCGGCCCGGCCACCAGCCCCTGCAGCACGCGGAAAAAGATCAGCGTCGTCATGTTCGGAGCCAGTCCGCACAGCCAGGAAGTCAGCACGAACAGCAGGATGCTGGCCGTGAACAGCCGCACCTGGCCGAAACGCTGCGACAGCCAGCCGGTGAGCGGAACGGCAATCGCATTGGCCACGCCAAAACTGGTGATCACCCAGGTGCCCTGGTTCGGGCTGACGCCCAGGTCACCGGCAATGGCCGGCAGCGACACATTGGCAATCGAGGTGTCAAGCACATTCATGAAGGTGGCCGCCGACAGCGCCAGCGTGCCCCACAGGCGGGCCGAGCCGGTCAACGGCGGCGGCGGAAGAAAGTCAGATGCGGAGGTGGGTGCGGAAGCCATGAAAACCTTAAAAACCTGGTGCGGACCGACTCGGGGAAGGGAAACGCTCAGTGCTGCGGCCTGGCGCCACCGTCCGCAGACGGCAGGGCCAGCGCCACGGCATCAGCCTTCGCCACCGGGCTGCTCTTTGCCGCCTTGAATCCCTTACCGGCATTCGCGGCAATCACGCGGCTGACGTCCTCGCTGGCAGCGTCATCCTGCGAGGCAAAGGCCTGCGTGTGCGCCTGCGCGGCATCGCGCGGCGCATCGGCCAGGGTCTTGCCGTCCTGGTGGCTCACATCGACTTCGGCGTCCATCGACAGGCCGACGCGCAGCGGGTGTTCTTTCAGCTGCTTCGGCTCCAGCGCAATGCGCACCGGCACGCGCTGCACCACCTTGATCCAGTTGCCGGTGGCGTTTTGCGCCGGCAGCAGCGAAAAGGCCGCGCCGGTGCCCACGCCCAGGCCGGTGACCGTGCCTTGGTAGTCCACCTTCTTGCCGTACAGGTCGGCCACCAAGGTCACCGGCTGGCCGATGCGGATATTGCGCAGCTGCACTTCCTTGAAATTGGCATCGACCCAGACCTGGTTCAGCGGAATCACCGACATCAGCGGCGTGCCGGCGGCCACGCGCTGGCCGAGCTGCACGGTGCGCTTGGCGACATAGCCATCGACCGGCGCTGTCAAGGCCGTGCGCTGGGAGGCGAGGAAAGCCTCGCGCACCTTGGCGGCGGCGACCTGCACGCTCGGGTGCTGCTCGATGCTGGTGCCCTCGGTCAGCGCCTGGTTGCTGCTGAGCTGCTCGCGCGCGGCGATGACGCCGGCCTGCGCGGCCGCCAGCGCGCTTTTGGCGTTGGCCAGCTGCGTCTGCGCGTGGTTGAGTTCCTCTTTGGAGACCGCGCCGTTTCCGGTCAGCGACTGGCGGCGGTTCAGGTCGTCGGCGGCGCGCGCGATGTCGCTGTTGGCTTTGCTCACATCGGCATCGCGCAGCGCAATCTGCGCGGACAGCGAGCCGTTGTTGGCGTACAGCGTGCGCGCCTGGCGCACCGCCTGGGCCAGCGCGGCCTCGGCCTGGTCCAGCGCCACTTTGGCATCGGCCGGGTCCAGTTGCACCAGGGGCTGGCCGGCTTTGACGAAGTCAGTGTCGTCGGCCATGAGGGCGATGACCGTGCCGCCGATTTGCGGCGTGATCTGGATGACGTTGCCCTGGACATAGGCGTTGTCGGTGGATTCGTAATGGCTGGCCACCAGGTATTCGTAGGCGGCCCAGCCCAGGCCAGCCACGACCACGACGCTGGCGAGCGCGGTCAGCGCCTTCCTGCGCTTGGGATTGCCGGCCGGTGATGCAGCAGGCACGGCCGGGTTGACGGAAGCTTTGGAAGCGGAAGCTTGAGGTGCGTTCATGATCTTCTTCAGTGTTTGTTGGAAATGGCTTGCGCAGGCACTGGACTGTTCAGTGACAGGTTGCAAAAGCTTTTTTATTGGTCAAATAGGCCGTTTGCGCTTACTGGACGTTCACTAACAGCTATTATTTTTGTAGCATCCTGCGCAACAGGCAATTGCTCGGGCGCATAACCGCCGCCCAGCGCGCGAATCAGCGCCACCTGTGTCTCCAGCGCGCGGCCGGCCAGATCGACGGCCAGCCGGCGCTGGGCCAGCACGCTGGTTTCCGCCGTCAGCACATTCAGGTAATTGCCCAGCCCCGCCTTGTAGCGCTGCACGGCGATGTCATAGGCGCTTTCCGCCGCTTCCTGCGCCTCCCGCTGCTCGGCCTGCTGGCGGCCTATGGCCTGCGACGAGGCGACCTGGTCGGCCACATCGCGGACCGCGTCAATCACCGCCGCGTTGTAGCTTTCGACCGCCGCATCCAGGTCAGCGGTTTTGCCGCGCAGGTTGGCGCGCAGCCGGCCGGCTTCGAAAATCGGCAGGCGCAGCGCCGGGCCGACGCCCCATTGCTGGCTGCCCAAGTTCAGCAGATTGCCCAGCCCGATGCTGGAAAAACCAGCAAACGCGACCAGGTTGATGTTCGGGTAGAACTGGGTTTTGGCATTCGCCACGTCCTTGGACGAGGCTTCGACGCGCCAGCGCGCGGCCGCGATATCGGCGCGGCGCCCCAGAAGATCGGCGGGAATATTCGGCATCAACGCTACATTTTTAATAGCTGATTGCGCAGACGGGACAAGCGCAGAAGCACTGTTTGGCTGTCCAAGCAGGGCATTGAGCGCGTTGCGCGTCAGCGCCATCTGTTCCTGAACGGCCTCGAACTGCAGGCGCGCCTCGGGCAGGCCGCCTTCGCTCTGGCGCAATTCCAGCCGCGTATCCAGGCCCGCATTGACGCGGTCGCGGACCAGCCTGAGGGTTTCTTCGCGCTGGGCCAGCGTGCGGCTTGCCACGCCAGACTGTTCATTCAGGCGCACCAGCTGGAAATAGCTGCGTGCCACCTGGCTGGCCAGCAGCACGCGGGCGGCCTGCGCATCGGCCTGGGCGGCATTCGCGCTGCCCAGCGCGGCGTCGAGCGCAGCGCGGTTCTTGCCAAAAAAGTCTAGTTCCCAGCTCGCGGCCAACTGGGCCGTTGCGCTTTCGCGGATGGAGCCGGCCAGCGGCGGCGGCACCGCGCCGTTGGCGGTGTAGCGCTGGCGCGTCAGGTCGAGCTGGCCATTGACTTGCGGCAAGGTCGCGGCATGCGCCACATCGGTGGCGGCTTGCGCGCGCGCCAGCCGTGCCTGGGCGAGTTTCAGGCTGGGGCTGGTTTGCAGCGCTTGGGCCACCAGGCCATTGAGGGTTTCGTCGCCGAAATCGCGCCACCATTCGGCGGCCACCGGCGCTGGCGCGGTGGCCGTGTTCAATCCCAGCGACGGCGCATCGCGCAGGCTGGCTTGCGGTGCAATGCCAGACATGTCGGCGCAACCGGTGGCGCCGGTGGCGATCAGGCCCGCCGCCACCAGCCCGGCCACCGACACCAGCGCCATGCGAACCGAAGCACGCCAGACCGGCATGCCGCCCTGTCCAGGCCCGAGCGCCACCTCGGCAAGGGTGTGCGCAACGCCTTCGAAAAAAGAAGTGTTAGTTGGATTTTTCATTTTTTTCAGCCAATGCCTGCAGGGTTTGCGCCGTATCGAGCATGCGGCGCAGATAGCTTTTGAGCGTGGTCCACTCTTCCACCGAAAAGCCGGCCAGCAGCGCGTTTTGCATGCCGCAAAGAATGCCCGGAATCTCTTTGGCGGCCTCGCGGCCGGCGTCGGTCAGTTCCAGGTTGACCACGCGCCGGTCGTCGCTGGAACGGGTGCGCTGGCACAGCTGCTTGCCTTCCAGCCGGTCCAGCAAACGCGTCATGGAGCCGGCATCGAGCTCGCACTGGCGCGCCAGTTCGGCCGCCGTTGAAGCGCATCCCATGTGGAGCTTGAGCAGCGGCACCCATTGCGCATTGGTCAGGCCGGAGGGTTCGAGTTCGCGTTCGATGCCTTGCGCCAGCAGCGAAATGATGCGTCGCATCATGTAGCCGACGCTGTCGTCGGGCGTGTAGCCCTCGGCGCGGTAAAAATCGGCCGGAGGAGCGGGCATCGCGTCAATATCGGGGTTGGAGTTGTGCTTTGAATCCATGGCCCGAATAATACTTGCCTGAGCAATCATTGTCAAGCCTATCTTTGCACCAGCAAGCTTTAGCGCTAAACTCGCCGCATGGCCACTTCATCTGTTTCTTCCCTGCCCTCCAGCGCCTCCAGTGCTGCACCGGCCAAAGCCTCGCCCCGTTCACTGACAGGCCTGACGCCGTTTCTGCGCCCCTACCGGGGACGGATTGGCCTGGCGGTGTTTTTCCTGGTGATGGCGGCCATTGCCACGCTGGTGTTTCCGCTGGCGCTGCGCAGCCTGATCGACGGCGGCATGGGCGCCGCAGCCAAGGGCGAGCAGCTGATGGCGCTGCGAAACCACTTTTTCGAGCTGTTCGGCGTCGCTGCCGCGCTGGGTCTTTTCTCCGCCGGGCGGTTCTATACCGTCAGCTGGCTGGGCGAGCGGGTCACGGCCGACATTCGCAATGCCGTGTATTCGCATGTGGTGCGGCAAAGCCCCGAGTTTTTTGAAACCACGCAAACCGGCGAGGTGCTATCGCGCCTGACCGGCGACACCACGCTGGTGCAGACGGTGGTGGGTTCCTCGCTCAGCATGGGCCTGCGCAACGCTGTCATGGGCGCGGGCGCGCTCGGCATGCTGGTGGTCACCAACCCGTACCTGATGGTGCAGGTGCTGGGCGTGCTGCTGCTGATCGTCGCGCCGTCGGTGTGGTTCGGCCGGCGCGTGCGCAAGCTCTCGCGCGCCAGCCAGGACCGCGTGGCCGACTCCAGCGCGATTGCAGCCGAAGTGCTCAATGCGATTCCGGTGGTGCAGAGCTACACCGCCGAAGCCCGGGAAGCCGCGCGCTTTGACCGGTCAACCACCGACGCGTTCATCACCGCGATTCGCCGCACCAAGGCGCGCTCGGTGCTGGTGGCTTTCATCATCATCGCCACGTCGGCGGCGCTGCTGTGGGGCTTGTACCAGGGAACGCAGGCGGTGATACGCGGCGATATTTCCGCCGGCCATCTGGGCCAGACGGTGGTGTATGTGATCATCCTGGCCAGCTCGGCAGCCGTGCTGGGCGAGGTGTATGGCGACCTTCTGCGCGCGGCTGGCGCCACCGAGCGGCTGATGGAACTGCTGGAAACCCGCTCCCCCGTGACTTCACCGTCAAATCCGGTTCCTGCGCAGGTAGTGCGGGCGGGTAGTGCTATCAAATTTGAAGCAGTGACGTTTCATTACCCGTCCCGCCCGACGCAACCCGCCCTGACCGACTTCAGCTTGAGCGTGGCGCCTGGCGAAACCGTTGCCATCGTCGGGCCGAGCGGCGCGGGCAAGAGCACGGTGTTCCAGCTGCTGCTGCGGTTTTACGACCCCAGTTCGGGCCGGATTGAACTGGATGGCGTTCGGACGGCCGACATGTCGCTGCAAGACCTGCGCGGGCGCATCGGGCTGGTGCCGCAGGACGCGGTGATTTTCTCGACCAGCGCCCTCGAAAACATCCGCTACGGCAAGCCCGAGGCGAGCGATGAAGAAGTCAAGGCGGCCGCCCAGGCCGCGTTTGCGCATGAGTTCATCACTGCGCTGCCCGAAGGCTACGACACCTTTCTGGGCGAACGCGGGGTGAGGCTTTCCGGCGGCCAGCGCCAGCGCATCGCGATTGCGCGCGCCATGCTGAAAAACTCGCCGCTGCTGCTGCTCGACGAAGCCACCAGCGCACTCGATGCCGAAAGCGAACGCATGGTGCAGGCGGCGCTCGAATCAGCCATGAAAGGCCGCACCACGCTGGTGATTGCGCACCGCCTGGCCACGGTGCAGCAGGCCAGCCGCATCCTGGTGCTCGACCATGGCAGGCTGGTGGAACAAGGCACGCATGCGGAACTGGTGCGCCAGGGCGGCATTTATGCACGGCTGGCGGCACTGCAGTTCAACGTCTGAGTGCAGCCAGACTGCCGCAAAAACCACAACTATGATTTATTTGCATAATTGATTGAGAACAATGTCTTGGACAGGCGGGGGCGCCGGAACTAAGCTGCGCTACCTAATTGTTTTTCACAAGGAACTGATTCATGTCACAAGCGCCCGCAGCCCTCGGCGAAAGTCCCATTGCCCCCGCCTCTTCCCTTCCGTCCTATCTCCAGGCGGACAATCTGGGCCCCTGGGGCAACTACCTGCAGCAGGTTGACCGCGTCATTCCGCACCTGGGCAATCTGGCGCGCTGGGCCGAAACCCTCAAGCGCCCCAAGCGCATCCTGATTGTGGACATACCGATTCACATGGACGACGGCACGGTGGCGCACTTTGAAGGCTACCGCGTCCAGCACAATGTTTCGCGCGGCCCCGGCAAGGGCGGCGTGCGTTTTCACCAGGACGTGACGCTGTCGGAAGTCATGGCCCTGTCGGCCTGGATGTCGGTGAAAAATGCAGCGGTCAACGTGCCTTACGGCGGCGCCAAAGGCGGCATTCGCGTGGACCCGAAAAAGCTCTCGCGCGGCGAGTTAGAGCGCATGACGCGCCGCTACACCAGCGAAATCGGCATCATCATCGGCCCCAACAAGGATATTCCGGCGCCCGACGTGAACACCAACGAGCAGATCATGGCCTGGATGATGGACACCTACTCCATGAACACCGGCTCCACCTCGACCGGCGTGGTGACGGGCAAACCCGTCGATCTGGGCGGCTCGCTCGGCCGGCGTGAAGCCACCGGACGCGGCGTGTTTACCGTGGGGACGGAGGCGGCCCGGCATATCGGGCTGGACATTGCCACCGCTCGGGTGGCCGTGCAGGGCTTCGGCAATGTGGGCGGCGTGGCGGGCAAACTCTTTTCCGAAACCGGCGCGCGGATCATCGCGGTGCAGGACCATGGCGGCACGATTTTCCGGGAAGCCGGACTGGACGTACCGGCGCTGCTTCAGCATGTGGCTGAGACCGGCAGCGTGGCTGGCTTTGCCGATGCTGAAGTGCTCGCCAATGAAAAATTCTGGGACGTGGATTGCGACATCCTGATTCCGGCGGCGCTGGAACAGCAGATCACCGCTGAAAACGCCGGCCGCATCAAGGCGCGCATGATCATTGAAGGCGCCAATGGACCGACCACGCCAGCAGCCGACGACATCCTGCAGGAGCGCAATGTGCTGGTGGTGCCCGACGTGATTGCCAACGCCGGCGGCGTGACCGTCAGCTACTTTGAATGGGTGCAGGATTTTTCCAGCTTTTTCTGGGATGAAGAAGAAATCAACGCCCGCCTGGTGAAAATCATGAAAACGGCCTTTGCCGGTGTCTGGCAAGTGGCCCAGGAAAAGAAGGTCAGCCTGCGTACCGCCACATTTATCGTCGCCTGCCAGCGCATTCTTCATACGCGCGAATTGCGCGGCCTGTACCCCTGATCAGGGGCGGGTTTCCGCTTAAAAAGGAGAGCGGCAGGCGCGTCAGCAACCCTGACCTGCCCTCTTCATTTTTACTGCAGGGTTTCCTTGAGGGCCGGCAGCATGGGAAGCGGCATGACTTCAATCCCCTCCTCCAGCAGCTCTACGGCTTCCCGTGCACTGGCCTGACCGCGGATACTGCGGGCTTCGGCTTCGCCGTAGTGCATGCGGCGCGCCTCGTCGGCGAATCGCTGACCGACATCTTCGGTATTTGCCACGACCTGGCGCAAGGCATTTAAAAATGCAGCCTGTGCGTCAGGATTGAGTCTGTCCGGACTGCCGTTTTCAGGCTGATCGCTGCGCACTGCTTCGTTTTTTAACGGCGCCATCGCGGTTGATGCAGGAGTTGCAGCTTGCCCCTGAAGGGCCTGCTCGGAATCACGGGCCTGGTGGCCGCCAAAATTGAGACGAGGCGCACTGGGCATTTTTTGAATGGCACTGTCGGCGCACATCGGGCACTCAAGCAGGCCGCGCTTCAACTGGCCTTGAAAATCGTCCTCCGAACTAAACCAGCCTTCAAACGAATGCAGGCGCGAACATCGAAGATTCAGGACTTTCATGGGTCGAGTATGGCAAGACCATCACGGCCCTGCTGCCTGCCATTCCAATGTCCATGCACCCGACAACATGTTTTGCAGCCAGAGCATGCCTGTCAGGGTCTTGGCGTCAGTCACCTGGCCGTTGCCGCACCAGCCCAGCAGTTCGGCTGGCGTGGCGGTAAAGACATCAAGAAATTCCCCTGCATCCAGCTTGCGCTCGCCCAGAGTCAAACCACGCGCAAACCAGATATCAATGAATTCGGTGGAATAGGAAATGACCGGATGCAGAACACCGGCCCTGGCCCATTCGCGTGCGGTGTAGCCGGTTTCTTCGCGTAGTTCACGCTGCGCGCAGGCCAGCGACGATTCGCCGGCGTCCAGCTTGCCTGCAGGAAATTCGATCATGACGGCCTGCACCGGATAACGGTACTGGCGCTCAAGCACCACTTTGCCATCGTCAAGCAGTGCCACGATCATCACCGCGCCCGGGTGAACGACATACTCACGTGTTGTGTGCTTGCCGTCGGGCAGAGTGACGGTGTCGCGAAAAACCTGTAGAAAATGACCTTTGAGGATTTTTTCCGAGCTGGCTTGTGTCTCCAACAGATGCGCATCCTGCTTGCCGATTTTCCCGTCAGGCGCAGACATTGGAGTCATGAGCGGTGTTTAAAAAGATAACGGTAGGTGAAGCCGGGAAATGCAAACGTCAAAAAGAGCGTTCCGGTAATGGCATAAAACTCCCAACCCTGCGGCGCAATCTGCCCATTGCGCTGCTCAAGATACAACCCCAAAGCGCCGACCAGCAGATACCACAGCACCATTTCCGCCAGCCGCATGGCCAGGTTTTTGGGCGACTTGAGCGCAATGACCGCAAAGAGGCGGTTGCTGATGAACGGCATATTGGCCATCACCAGGGCCAGCAGCACAACCAGCCATACAGATGCGATCTGACTCAAACTCAGACTCCGAGTGAATTCACAATGCTGTTGATCGACTGGGCGCACAAGGTCATCAGGCTGCTAGGCGCAATACCCAGGACCAGAAGAAGCGCGCCGTTGATGGCCAGCACAATCTGCGCATCTGCCGGCGCTGAAATCGGCTGCGCATTGTGGCTGTGAGGCGCATCAAAGTACATGACCTTGATCACTCGCAGGTAATAGAAAGCGCCAATCAGGGACATGAACACGGCAAAAACGGCCAGCACCAGGTAGCTTGTCTGGCCCGACGAAATCAGGGCTTGCAAGACACCCAGCTTGGCATAGAAACCCACCAGCGGCGGCAAGCCAGCCAGTGAAAACATGCTCATCGCCATGACGCCGGCATACAGGGGGCTGCGCTGATTCAGACCCGACAGGTCAGTGATTTCTTCAGACTCATGACCGGCACGGGCCAGCAGCAGGATGATGCCGAATGCGGCGAGCGTGGTCAGCACATAGGTCAGTGCATAGAACATGGCCGCGCCATAGGCTGACTCGGTATGCAGCTGGTTGCCGTTGACCACACCGGCCAGTAAACCCAGCAGCAAAAAGCCCATTTGCGAAATGGTCGAAAACGCCAGCATTCGCTTGAGGTTAGTCTGCGCGACAGCCGCCAGATTACCAATCACCAGCGAACCAATCGCCATCAAGGCCAGCATCTGCTGCCAGTCGATGGCCAGCGGCAACAGGCCTTCAACCAGCAGGCGAATGGTCATGGCAAATGCGGCGAGTTGCGGGGCACCGCCAATGATCAGGGTGACGGCCGTGGGCGCACCCTGGTACACGTCGGGCAGCCACATGTGAAACGGCACCGCACCCAGCTTGAAGGCCAGACCCGCCACAATGAAGACCAGACCGAACACCAGCACCTGATGTTTGACCTGCCGGCTGGCAATGGCATTAAACACTTCATTGATGTTCAGCGAGCCGGTAGCACCGTAGAGCATTGACAGGCCATAAAGTAAAAAGCCCGAAGCGAGTGCGCCCAGCACGAAATACTTCATCGCCGCTTCAGTGGCTTGTGCATCGTCACGGCGCAAGGCGACCAGTGCATAGCTGCACAGCGTCATCAACTCAAGGCCCATGTAGAGCACCAGGAAATTGTGGCCGGAAATCATCACGAACATGCCCAGCAAGGCAAACAGGCTGAGCGTGAAAAACTCACCGCCGCGCAGCATGTCGCGATCAGCGGCGTAAGGCCGGCCATAGACCACCGTGATCATCAGGGCAATGCTCGAAAAGCATTTCAGCCAGCTTCCCATCGGGTCAACCACCACCATGTTGCCAAAGCCGTAAAAAGTCTGGCCACCCAGCGCATAAGAGGCTTCCATGACGGCTACTGCACCAAGCGTCAGCAGAGTCAACGCATAGGTAAGCGTACGGCGCGGCGACTTGACGCCCAGGTCCACCAGCGCAATCAGGCACGCCATGACCAAAAGAACGAGTTCGGGATAGACCGCGATCCAACTGAGTTTGTCAATCATCTGAATTCTTTGAGTTTGCTTAGTTCAGTTTCGAAAGCGCGACATGCTTGAGCAGATCAGCCACCGAGGTATTCATCACATCGGTAAAGGGCTTCGGATAAATGCCCATATAAAGCGTTGCAATGGCCAGCAAAGCGAGCATCAGGAACTCGCGGTTGTTGATGTCCAGCATGCCTTTGACGTTTTCGTTGGTCACAGGGCCAAGATAAACACGCTTGTACATCCAGAGCGTGTAAGCCGCGCCAGAAATAAGCGCCGTTGCCGCTGCCGCGCCAATCCAGAAGTTGGACTTGACGGCGCCCAGAATCACCATCCACTCGCCGACGAAACCGGCCGTGGCAGGCAAGCCGCAATTGGCCATGGCAAACAGCAGGGCAAAAGCCGCAAACTTGGGCATGGTGTTGACCACGCCGCCATAGCTTGCAATTTCCCGCGAATGCACGCGGTCGTACAGCACGCCGATGCACAGGAACATGGCCGCCGAGACAAAGCCGTGGGCAATCATCTGCACAATCCCGCCGGAGACGGTGAGGTCATTGAACAGGAAAAATCCGAGTGTCACGAAACCCATGTGCGCCACGGATGAATACGCTACGAGTTTCTTCATGTCCCGCTGCACCAGCGCCACCAGACCCACATAGATCACTGCAATCAGGGAAAAAGCAATGATGAGTCCGGCCCACTCATGGGATGCATCGGGCGTGATCGGCATCGAAAACCGCAGAAAACCGTAAGCACCCAGCTTGAGCATGATGGCGGCCAGCACGGCAGAGCCTCCCGTCGGCGCTTCGACGTGAACGTCGGGCAACCAGGTATGGACCGGCCACATCGGCACCTTGACGGCGAAAGCCGCAAAGAACGAGAAGAAAAGAAGCGTCTGGGCCGTGGCTGAAAGTGGCAGTTTGTGCCACGCCAGGATATCGAAACTGCCGCCCGATTTGTTGTACAGAAAGATCAATGCGACCAGCATCAGCAGCGATCCGAGCAGCGTGTACAGGAAGAACTTGAACGCCGCGTAGATCTTGTTCGGTCCACCCCAGATGCCGATGATCAGGTACATCGGGATCAGGGTGGCTTCGAAGAACACATAGAACAGCATGCCGTCCAGCGCGGCAAACACGCCAATCATCAAGCCACTCAGGATCAAAAAGGACGCCATGTACTGATTCACGCGCGTCGTGATCGATTCCCAGCTGGCAATGATGACAACCACGTTGATAAAGGCCGTCAGCAGCACGAACCACAGCGAGATGCCGTCCACGCCCAAGTGGTAATTCATGTTGAAGCGTGGTATCCAGCTGCTCTTTTCAACGAACTGCATGGCCGAAGTGCCGAGCTGAAAGCCGTCGTATAAAGGCAGGGTGACCAGGAAACTGGCAATGGCACCTATGAGTGCGATCCAGCGCACGGTGCGCGCCTGACTTTCCCGACCTAAAGCTAATAAACCGACGCCAAAAAAAATCGGCATCCAAATGGCTAGGCTCAACAATCCCATTTTTTCTCTTCCTTCTTCTTCTAGATTGTTTTTATCGATTGAGCCAGACGAAATACGTCATCAACACAAAGATGCCAAGAATCATGCCAAAGGCATAGTGGTAGATGTAACCCGACTGCAAGCGCCTGACTACGCCGGAAATCCAGCCCACCAGTTTCCACGAGCCGTTTACCAGCGCACCGTCAATGATTTTCTGGTCACCCACTTTCCAGAGCACGGTTCCCAGTCCGCGCATGCCACGGGCCAGCACGTTTTCATTGAACCAGTCGAGGTAATACTTGTTTTCAAGCAACTGGTAAACGGGGCTCACATTACGCTTGATGGCTGCCGGCAAGGCTGGGTTGACCATGTACATGTAGTAAGCCAGCACGACACCCGACAGGGCAAGCCAGAAAGGAGGCGCTGTCAAGCCATGCACAGCCATCTGCACAGGACCATGGAACAGGCTTGCCAATTCTTCCATGGCGGGATGCCGCTCCAGGTTGACAAAAATCGAGCCCTTGAAAAAATCACCGAACAGCATCGGTTCAATCGTCATGAAGCCGATGAGGACCGAAGGAATAGCCAGCAAGATCAGCGGCAGCGTCACAACCCATGGAGATTCGTGCGGCTCATGGTGTTCATTGTGATGGCCATGATCGTCATGCGCATCATGATGGGCCTCAGGATTCTGGTCATACCGTTCCTTGCCATGGAAAACCAGAAAGTACAAACGGAACGAATAGAAAGCCGTCACAAACACGCCTGCCAGTACGGCAAAGTACGCGAATCCACTGCCCCAGAGATGGCTCTCGGCCACTGCTTCGATGATGCTGTCCTTGGAGTAAAACCCGGAGAACAGCGGTGTACCGATCAGGGCCAGCGAACCCAGCAGAAAGGTAATCCAGGTAATCGGCATGTACTTGCGCACGCCGCCCATCCAGCGAATGTCCTGGTTGTGGTGCATACCGATGATGACCGAGCCTGCCGCCAGGAACAGCAAGGCCTTGAAGAACGCATGCGTCATCAGGTGAAACACAGCCACTGAATAAGTTGAAGCACCCAGCGCCACCGTCATGTAGCCCAGTTGTGACAGCGTGGAATAGGCAATGACCCGCTTGATGTCGTTTTGGATAATGCCAAGAAAACCCATGAACAGCGCGGTAATGGCGCCGATCACCATGATGAAGCTCAGCGCGGTGTCGCTCAATTCGAACAGCGGTGACATGCGTGCCACCATGAAAATACCGGCGGTCACCATGGTGGCCGCGTGAATCAGTGCCGAGATCGGGGTCGGGCCTTCCATGGAGTCAGGCAACCATACATGCAGCGGAAACTGGGCCGACTTGCCCATGGCGCCAATGAACAGGCAGATGCAAATCACGGTAATAAGCATCCAGCCGGTGCCGGGAAAAGCCAGTTTTGAAAGCTCATCCGCCTTGGCAAAGGCCTCGCCATAGTTGAGCGTACCCGCGTAAGCAGCAATCAGTGCGATTCCCAGGATGAAACCGAAATCGCCAACCCGGTTGACCAGGAAAGCCTTCATGTTGGCAAATATCGCGCTGGGCTTGTTGAACCAGAATCCGATCAGAAGATAAGAAACCAGGCCCACGGCTTCCCAGCCAAAGAAAAGTTGCAGCATGTTGTTGCTCATCACCAGCATCAGCATGGAAAAGGTGAACAACGAAATATAGGCAAAGAAACGGTTGTAGCCCGCATCTTCTTCCATGTAGCCAATCGTGTAGATGTGAACCATGAGCGACACAAAAGTCACCACGCACATCATCATGGCGGTCAGGCCATCGACCAGGAAGCCGACTTCCATTTTCAGGCTGCCCAGCGTCATCCAGGTGTAGAGCGTTTCGTTGAATCGCGCACCATCAATGGCAACGCTTTGCAGCGTCATGGCCGAGAGAATGAATGCGACAAACACCCCGAAAATGGTCAAGGTGTGCGCCAGACGGCGGCCTATCCAGTTTCCACCAAAGGTGGTTCCCAGAATACCGGCCAGCAGTGCGCCTGCCAGCGGTGCCAGCGGAACAGCCAGCAACGTCGATGCGGAAAGGGTTTGGCTCATCTTTTTATTAACCCTGAAGCGTGTTGAGATCTTCGACGTTGATGCTGGACTTGTTACGGAACAGCAGCACCAAAATGGCCAGTCCGATGGCGGACTCGGCCGCAGCGACGGTCAGAATGAAAAACACAAAAACCTGGCCGGCCATATCGTTCAGATAGTAGGAAAACGCCACAAAATTCATATTGACCGCCAGCAGCATGAGCTCGATGGCCATGAGCAACACAATCAGGTTCTTGCGGTTCAGGAAAATGCCAATGACGGACAACGCAAAAAGCATGGCGCCCAGCGAAAGAAAATGACCCAGCGTGAGCATCATGATTTTTTTTCCTCAACGGAGGCCGCAACAGAAACAGATGCCATCGTGGGCGCAGTGACCACTGACTTCATCTTGACCAGCCTGACGCGGTCTTGTGATTTAACGCGAACCTGGTCTGCGGGATTGGTCCGTTTGGAATCCTTGCGCTCACGCAAGGTCAGCGCGATGGCGGCAATGATGGCAACCAGCAAAATGACAGCGGCAATTTCAAGTGGATAGATATATTGGGTGTAGAGCACCTTGCCCAGCTCTTTGGTGTTGGAGACCTGGGCTGCAAGCTGCCCCGACACAGGCACGGAGGCGCCTTGCGGTGGTTCGCGAAACCCCCCCATCAGCACATAGGACATTTCCAGTGCGATGATGGCGCCTACTGCTCCGGCCAGAGGGAAATGTTTCCAGAAACCCTTGCGCACACTGTCCAGGTTGATGTCCAGCATCATGACCACAAACAGAAACAGCACCATCACAGCGCCGACATATACCAGCACCAGGGTGATCGCCAAAAATTCGGCTTTGAGCAAAATCCAGACAGCAGCTGCCTGAAAAAATGCCAGCACCAGGAAAAGCGCCGCGTGCACCGGATTGCGAGCTGTGATGACGCGGAAGGCTGCAAACAGCAGCACTGCGGCAAAAACATAAAAAAGACCTGTTTTAGCGTCCATGTTGGGGTGGATTCTTTCTTGAGCGAGCTATTTGGCGGAAATTTCAACGGTATTTGGCATCTGCCGCCCTGTTGGCAGCAATCTCGTTTTCATAGCGGTCACCCACTGCCAACAGCATCTCCTTGGTGAAATAGAGGTCACCCCGTTTTTCACCGTGGTATTCGAGAATGTGCGTCTCAACGATTGAATCAACCGGGCAACTTTCTTCGCAAAAGCCGCAAAAAATGCATTTAGTCAAATCGATGTCATAGCGTGACGTGCGTCGGCTGCCGTCTTCGCGAACGTCAGACTCGATGGTAATGGCCAGTGCCGGGCAAACCGCTTCGCAAAGCTTGCAGGCAATACAGCGCTCTTCACCATTTTCATAGCGGCGCAGCGCATGCAGCCCTCGAAAGCGCGGGCTCAACGGCGTTTTTTCTTCGGGGAACTGAATCGTGATCTTGCGACTGAACATGTACTTACCGGTCAGGGCCATACCCTTGAGCAGTTCGGTCAACATGAAACTTGAAACAAAATCCTTGACGGAGGCAACAGCAGACATGACTTTTTCGCCTATTTCCAGATGTTGTAAGGGGTCTGCATCCAGGCCCCGACGACCACCAGCCAGACCAGGGTCACAGGTATGAAGATTTTCCAGCCCAGACGCATGATCTGGTCGTAACGGAAACGTGGAAAGGTGGAACGCACCCACAGGAATATGGTGACAACGACGAATGTTTTTAGGCCAAGCCAGATCCAACCCGGAATCCAGGTGAACAATGCGCTGTCAATCGGCGATAGCCACCCACCTAGAAACAGCAACACGCACAGCACCGACACCAGAATCATGTTGGCGTATTCAGCCAGGAAGAACATAGCAAACGACATGCCTGAATACTCGACCATGTGGCCCGCAACAATCTCAGACTCTCCTTCCACCACATCAAAAGGATGACGGTTGGTTTCGGCCAGACTCGAAATGAAATACACCACGAAAATAGGCAGCAATGGAAGCCAGTTCCAGGACAGGAAGGTCAAGCCCTTGCTTGCAGCCATACCCGAACCCTGGCTCATGACAATGTCCGTCATGTTCAGGCTGCCCGATACCATCAACACTACAACAAGGCAAAAACCCATGGCAATTTCGTAGCTCACCATCTGGGCCGAAGCACGCATGGCACCCAGAAATGCGTACTTGGAGTTTGACCCCCAGCCAGCAATGATGACGCCATACACCTCAAGTGAGGTAATGGCCATGATGAACAGCAAGCCGGCATTGACATTGGCCAGCGCAACATCGGGTCCAAATGGAATCACAGCCCATGCAGCCAGCGCCGGCATGATGGTCATGATCGGACCAAGTATGAACAGGCCCTTGCTTGCCGCCGTAGGAATGATGATTTCCTTGGTCAGCAACTTGAGCGCATCAGCAATCGGCTGCAACAGGCCAAACGGTCCGATGCGGTTAGGTCCAACGCGAACCTGCGTGAAACCGATGGCCTTTCTTTCCCATAAAGTGAGGTAGGCAACACAGCCCATCAGCGGAGCCAGCACCGCCACAATTTTGATAAGAACCCAGAGTACAGGCCATACGGTAGCAGGCCAAATGCCGCCCATCAGGCCTTGGCCCGTCGCATACATTGCGTCAATCATGCGCAGGCTCCTTCGAAACCGGCAGCCTTGCGCGCATCTGCCGTCAGTTGCAGCGAAGTGGCACGCCTGACCAGGCCGTCGAGTTGATAAATACTGGCCACAGCTGGTGCAGGGCCGGCAACGCCAGACATAACAATCTCGCACTGAATGGCATTACTCAACCGATTGGCAGGCACCTGATCGTTATCAGCATCAGGAATTTTCCTGAGCACGTCTTGCGAGGATTCAAAATCGAAGCCGGGCAAGTCAAGCAAATTGGCCAGAACACGCAAGACTTTCCAGGCAGGACGCGTTTCACCCCTAGGTTTGACCACGGCATGAAAACTCTGTATACGACCTTCTGCGTTGACGAAAGTACCCGGCGTTTCGGTAAACGGCGCAATCGGCAGCAACACATCGCTGAAGCTCATATTGGCCTTGAAAGGGCTCAGCGTGACAACCATTTGAGCCGAATTCAGTGAGGCTTTGGCCTTGGCGCCGGCAGCAGAGTCGAACTCGGGTTCGTTATTCAGCAAGATGACTGCCTTGAGCTTGCCATCAAGCATCTGGCCCGCATTCAAGCCAGAGCTGCCCGGCAATGCATTGACCAGTTGTGCTCCAACCGTATTGGCGGCCTGGGTAAGGTAACCCACGGTTGCGCCGGTTTGCTCAGCAATCCAGTTGCTGAGCGCCAGCAGGCTGGAAGCATTGGCATGATGCGCTGCTGCATTGCCCAACAAGATGGCTTTGCGTTCGCCGCCCAACAAAGAAAGGGCAATCGATTTGGCGGCATCGCTAGCCCGGCCAGAAGCAGGTGCGGCAACGCCCTTCTCGGCTGCAATCGCGGCAGCGATATCAGCCAGCGCTTGCATCCAGTTTTCAGGTGATGCCAATACTGTGTTGGCAAGAGGCATGGCCCATGCGTCGGCAATAGGCAGTTCCGCTACCGAATTAATAGCACTCAGCGCACAGCCATTGCGCACGGACTGCCTAATACGCAATGCAAACAGCGGATGATCCTTGCGCAGGTTGGAACCAACCACCAGGACGCGCTGCAATTGCGACAGCGAAGCAATGGAAGTGCCCAGCCAGCGAACGGATGGTGATGATGAAAAGTCGGCGTTACGCAAACGGTAGTCGATGTTTTCGCTACCGAGGCCGCGCATCAGCGAGGCAGCCAGATGCAGTTCTTCAAGTGTGCTGTGGGGGCTGGCCAAAGTACCAATGCTGTCAGCGCCGTATTCCGACTTGATCTGTTTCAGCCCATTGGCTACATATTCGAGTGCGGCTTGCCAGCTGACCGTTTTCCATTCGCCACCCTGCTTGAGCATGGGGCTCAGCAAACGGTCGTCGGTATTCAGGGCTTCGTAGGAAAAGCGGTCGCGGTCGGCAATCCAGCATTCGTTGATAGCTTCGTTTTCAAGCGGCAATACGCGCATGACCTTGTCGTGCTTGACCTGAACAATCAGGTTGGCACCGGTCGAGTCGTGCGGGCTAACCGATTTACGGCGAGACAATTCCCAGGTACGGGCGCTGTAGCGAAAAGGCTTGCTGGTCAGTGCGCCCACCGGGCAAAGATCGATCATGTTGCCCGACAGTTCGGAGTCCACCGACATGCCGACAAAAGTTTCGATCTCGGCATGTTCACCGCGGTGCGACATGCCCAGTTCCATCACGCCAGCCACTTCCTGTCCAAAACGTACACAGCGGGTGCAGTGAATGCAGCGGCTCATTTCCTGCATGGAAATCAGGGATCCCACATCCTTGTGGAAGACCATGCGCTTTTCTTCCTGGTAGCGCGACTCGCCTGCGCCATAGCCCACGGCCAAATCCTGCAATTGGCATTCACCCCCCTGATCGCAGATCGGGCAATCGAGTGGATGGTTGATCAGCAGGAACTCCATCACGCCCTTTTGGGCCTTGATGGCTTTGTCATTCTTGGTATGCACGACCATGCCCTGAGTGACGGGCGTAGCACATGCAGGCATGGGCTTGGGTGCCTTTTCAACATCGACCAAGCACATGCGGCAATTGGCTGCGATGCTCAGCTTCTTGTGGTAGCAAAAATGAGGAATATAGGTGCCTGCTTTTTCAGCTGCATGCATCACTGTGCTGCCTTCGAGCACCTCCACCTTTTGACCGTCAAGTTGTATTTCAACCATATTTTTTCTTTCCACCGTTCAAGCCTGCGCTGCAGCGTGACCTGTAGCCTGAACTGCACCCTTGGACGCGGCAAGTTGAGATGTATTTTTTGGGATCATGGCCTCAAACTCATGACGGTAATGCTTGATCATGGCGCGCACCGGCATGGCTGCGGCATCGCCCAGCGCGCAAATCGTGCGACCCTGGATGTTGTCTGCCACCGAATTGAGCAAATCCAGATCACTCTGGCGACCCAATCCGTTGTGAATACGATCCACCACGCGCCACAGCCAGCCCGTGCCTTCACGGCATGGTGTGCATTGGCCGCAGGACTCGTGCATGTAAAAGTAAGACAGCCGTTTCAGGGACTCAACCATGCAGCGAGAGTCGTCCATGACAATCACCGCGCCTGAGCCAAGCATGGAACCGGCCTTGGCAATTGAGTCGTAGTCCATGGTGCATTCCATCATGATGGAAGCAGGCAAAACCGGTGATGAGGAGCCGCCGGGAATGACAGCCTTCAGCGTACGTCCCTTGCGAACGCCTCCGGCCAGTTCCAGCAGCTTGGCGAATGGCGTGCCCATGGGTACTTCATAGTTGCCGGGTAACTCGACATCGCCGGATACCGAATAAATTTTGGTACCGCCATTGTTTGGCTTGCCGCACTCAAGATAAGCGGCACCACCGTTTCGGATGATCCACGGCACGGCAGCAAATGTTTCGGTATTGTTAATGGTGGTTGGCTTGCCATACAGGCCGAAACTGGCCGGAAACGGCGGTTTGAAGCGCGGCTGGCCCTTTTTTCCTTCCAGTGACTCCAGCAATCCGGTTTCTTCGCCACAAATATAGGCGCCAAACCCGTGCGCAGCATGGAGTTGAAAATTAAAGCTGCTTCCCAAAATATTGTCGCCAAGCAGGCCAGCAGCACGCGCCTCGTCCAGCGCTGCTTCAAAGCGCTGGTAAGTGGCAAAAATCTCGCCGTGAATATAGTTGTAACCTACGCTGATGCCCATCGCGTATGCCGCTATCGCCATACCTTCAATCACGCTGTGCGGGTTGTACTGCATGATGTCGCGGTCTTTGCAGGTTCCCGGCTCGCCTTCGTCCGAATTGCAGACCAGATATTTCTGGCCCGGAAACTGGCGCGGCATGAAACTCCACTTCAGCCCGGTAGGGAAACCTGCGCCGCCCCGACCACGCAAACCACCGGCCTTGACCTCGGCAATGACTTGGTCAGGGGTCAATCCGGCGCCGCCATCCTGACCGAGAATCTTGCGCAGCGCCTGATAACCGCCACGCGACTCATAGTCACCCAGATGCCAGTTGCTGCCATCAAGGTTTGCCAGGATTTGTGGATTAATGTGCCGGCCATGAAAGCAGGTCTGTACACCAGTGGCGGCAAATTGCGACAGCACGGCTTGCGCCGCTGCGTTACCGCTGGAATGTGATTGGAGCGTCATAAGACTCAAGCCTCCGCCGATTTGAGACCATCAATGAGCTGGTCTAATTTTTCATTGCTCATGAAACTGCACATATGGATGTCGTTCACCAGCATCACCGGTGAATCGGCACAGGCCCCCAGGCATTCGGACTGCTGCAGCGTGAACATGCCATCTTTAGTGGTTTCACCCATGGCAACACCCAGTTTGTGCTCCAGATGCTGCAGCGCCTTGGCGCCATCGCGCAACTGACACGGCAGGTTTGTACAAACATTGAGTTTGTATTTGCCCACCGGCTGCTGGTTGTACATGTTGTAGAAGGTGGTGACTTCATGCACGGCAATCGGTGCCATGCCCAAGTACTCAGCCACGAGCTTTTCGCTTTCGGCGCTGACAAAGCCGCGCTCCTGCTGCACGATCTGCAGACAAGCCATCACGGCCGACTGCTTCTGGCTGGCGGGGTATTTGGCGACTTCGCGGTCAAAAAGCGCTTTGGTTTGTTCAGAAATCATGGAAGAAGTCATGCGGTTAGCGGTCAATTTCACCGAACACGATGTCCATGGTGCCAATCACGGCAACAGCATCGGCAATCATGTGTCCGCGCGACATCTCATCCATGGCGGCCAGATGCGAAAAGCCTGGCGGACGAATTTTCAGGCGATAAGGCTTGTTCGCGCCATCGCTGACGATGTAAATGCCGAACTCGCCCTTGGGATGCTCCACTGCGGCATAAGCCTCGCCTTCCGGCACATGGAAACCTTCGGTGAAAAGCTTGAAATGGTGGATCAGCTCTTCCATGTTGGATTTCATGGACTCCCGGTTGGGGGGAGCCACCTTGTGGTTGCTGGTGATGACCGGGCCGGGATTAACCCGCAGCCAATCGACGCACTGCTTGATGATGCGGTTGGATTGGCGCATCTCCGCGACACGGACTAGGTAGCGGTCATAGCAGTCACCCGTTTTACCTACCGGAATATCGAAGTCCATCTGCGCATAGACTTCATAGGGCTGCTGTTTTCGCAGATCCCAGGCGAAGCCGGAGCCTCTAAGCATAGGACCGGTAAAGCCAAGATTGAGCGCGCGCTCCGGTGACACCACGCCAACACCAACCGTGCGTTGCTTCCAGATACGGTTGTCGGTCAGCAGGGTTTCGTATTCATCAACCAGCTTGGGGAATTTGGTCACAAAGTCATCAATAAAATCGAGCAGTGAACCCTGGCGATTTTCATTCAAGGCATCAATCGCCTTGGCATTCCGTATCTTGTTGACCTTGTACTGCGACATACTTTCCGGCAAATCGCGGTAGACACCGCCAGGACGGAAGTAGGCCGCATGCATGCGGGCACCCGATACGGCCTCGTACATGTCAAAGAGCACTTCGCGTTCACGAAAGCAGTAGATCAGCATGTTCATCGCGCCACAGTCCAGACCGTGTGCGCCGAGCCACATCAGGTGATTTAGCAGACGGGTGATCTCCGAGAACATCACACGGATGTACTGCGCACGAATCGGGACATCAACACCCAGCAGCTTCTCGATGGCCAGACAATAAGCATGCTCATTCGACATCATCGACACATAGTCGAGCCGATCCATATAAGGCAGCGACTGAATATAAGTCTTGCTTTCGGCCAGTTTTTCGGTGGCGCGGTGCAGCAACCCGATATGCGGGTCAGCGCGCTGGATGACTTCGCCATCAAGTTCCAGCACCAGACGTAAAACACCATGCGCGGCCGGATGCTGCGGTCCAAAATTGAGCGTGTAGTTTTTGATTTCAGCCATGTCGTATCTCTTGCGGAAACCGCTTATTGAAGACCACCGTAGTTGTCCTCGCGAATCACGCGCGGAATCATTTCACGGGGTTCGATGGTGACGGGCTGATAAATCACACGCTTCTGCTCGGCGTCATAACGCATTTCCACATGGCCGGTCGTTGGAAAATCCTTGCGAAATGGATGACCAATGAAACCGTAGTCAGTCAGGATACGGCGCAGGTCGTTATGACCTTCAAAGACGACTCCGTAAAGGTCGAAGGCTTCGCGCTCGAACCAATTGGCGGAATTCCAGATGCCATTGACCGAATCCACCACCGGAAAATCGTCATCAAGGCAAAACACCTTGAGCCGGACACGCTGATTCAGGCTGACCGACAGCAAGTGCGACGAGACGCAATAGCGCGGTCCATCGTACTGGCCATTTTTGTATTCTGAATAGTCCAACCCGCAAAGGTCGAGCAGTTGCTCGAATTTACAGCCAGGCGCATCACGAAGCAATGTTGCAGCAGCCAAATAATCAGCAGCAGCCACGGTCACGGTGATTTCACCAAGGGCAATCTTGACATTTTTGGCCTTTGCACCAAGTACCAATGCGATGGTTTCGCCAAGCTGCGACACGGACACGGGAGGATGAGAAAACTCCATCAAGCCCTCGCAATCGTATTGGTTCGGCGGATTTTTTGCTGCAACTGGATGATGCCGTACAACAAGGCTTCGGCGGTGGGCGGACAGCCCGGTACATAAACATCCACCGGCACGATACGGTCGCAACCACGAACCACGGAATAACTGTAGTGGTAGTAACCACCGCCATTGGCGCACGAACCCATGGATATAACCCAGCGAGGCTCAGCCATCTGGTCGTAAACCTTGCGCAGGGCAGGTCCCATCTTATTGCACAGCGTACCAGCAACAATCATTAAATCAGATTGACGCGGACTGGGGCGAAACAGCATGCCAAAACGGTCGATGTCGTAACGCGCAGCACCAGCATGCATCATTTCTACAGCGCAGCAGGCCAGACCAAAAGTCATAGGCCAAAGCGAACCTGTCTTGGCCCAATTAACCACCGAGTCGTAGCTCGTGGTCACGAAGCCTTCTTTGAAAACACCTTCAAGCGACATACCCGTACCCTTTTTGGAAAAACCTTTTAAGGCTTTTTCTTATTCCCAGTCCAGTGCACCCTTTTTCCACTCATAGACAAAGCCCACGACCAGAATGCCCAGAAAAACCATGACCGACCAGAAACCCAGTGCGCCGATTTCCTTGAGCGAGACCGCCCACGGAAAAAGAAAAGCGATTTCAAGATCAAAAAGAATGAACAGGATGGCAACCAGGTAGTAGCGCACATCAAACTTCATGCGGGCATCTTCGAAAGCCTCGAAACCGCACTCATAAGGGGAGTTTTTCTCACTGTCGGGCCGCACAGGGCCCAACAAACGACCCAGCACCATCGGCAATATACCGACACCTACCCCTACCAAAATAAACAAGAGGACAGGAAGGTATTGATCGAGGTTCATCGTGGAATTCAACTTCTGAAAAGCCGCTCGCAAAACCAGCCACACAGGAGTACCTGCACAGCCCGGGCGAGTTTACCGTTTGAGCCGAAAGCAGCACTTGACGCGCTGCTGCCGATGCTTATCATTCTGGTGCGGACGGCGAGACTCGAACTCGCACAGCTTTCGCCACTACCCCCTCAAGATAGCGTGTCTACCAATTTCACCACGTCCGCGGTACTTAATTTGCCTGGATGGCATGAGGAAACTTTACAGTTTTTTGCTTTCCAGACAGACTTAGAGTTTACCCTGAAATCCTGACGCTTTTCGCTTGGCGTGCCGGCTTTATCACCTTATTTCGTAGGGATTTGAACAGCACCTGAAGCAGGAATTGCTGGCGGAACAGGAACTTCAACGGCAGTGGTGGCAGGCGCGGTATTACCGGGAATTTGTGCAGCGCCCGAAGCAGGAATTGCCGGCGCAATGACCGCAGCACCTTCCAGAACGCTGGAACTGGTACGTGGTTGCGCGTTACCAAAATAAGCCAACATCAAGGTGCAGGCAAAAAACAGAGCGGCCAAAATACCAGTCGTGCGCGACAGGAAATTGGCACTGCCGCTCGCACCGAACAGGCTGCCCGAACCTCCGCTGCCAAACGCTGCACCCATGTCGGCACCCTTGCCATGCTGCACCAGAATCAGGCCAATCATGCCCAGAGCCGAAAGCATTTGCACAGCAAGAACAGCAGTTAATAAAATATTCATACTTACTCCTAATTTAGTAGCGGATTACGCCCGTCAAACGGGCGCAGCAGCAATAATTTTCAAAAAATCCGGTGCCTTGAGCGAAGCGCCGCCCATCAGGCCGCCATCAATGTCGGGCTGAGCCAGCAAAGTCGCAGCGTTGGCTGCATTCATACTGCCGCCATACAGAATTTTGATTCGAATTGACTGGTCAGTTGCAGCCTTGAGCTGGGCTCTCAGGACCGCATGCACGGCCTGGGCCTCCTCTGGCGAGGCGGTCTTGCCCGTCCCTATGGCCCAAACCGGTTCATAAGCCACCACAATCTCGCTGATGCAGTGCCCGTTGGCATGGATGACGGCCGCCAGTTGACGCTTGACCACCTCTTCGGTACGGCCGGATTCGCGCTCGGCCAATGTTTCCCCAACACAGACGATCGGCGTGATGCCCGCAGCCAGCGCAGCCCTGGCCTTCTCGGCGACCAGTGCATCAGTTTCGGCATGGTACTGACGGCGCTCCGAATGACCGACGATGACGTAGCGGCAACCCAGCTCCTTGAGCATGACTGCACTGACTTCGCCGGTGTAGGCACCCGAAGCGTGGGCGGATACATCCTGCGCGCCCACGTCAACGGCAGACAAGGCCGCGTGTTTCGATTTCAAGGACTGAAGCTGTGCCAGGTAAGGTGCAGGCACGCAGACGGCGATCTCGCAGGACGGGCTTTGAGCCAGCCCGGCAGCAAGCGCGGCCAGCAGTTCTTCATTGGCAGTCAGGCTGCCGTTCATTTTCCAGTTTCCTGCAATCAGCTTTTTCATATTGCTCTTTGGCTTGCTTGCCAGTTACCAGGTTAAAACGATTTTTCCGATATGCTGATTCGATTCCATCAGCGTATGTGCCTTGGCGGCATCGGCTGCGGCAAACGTGCTGTGAATCACGGGCTTGATGGCCCCGCTGGCGATCAGGGGCCAGATTTTTTCCTTCAGCGCCATGGCAATGGCCGTCTTGAATTCCAGCGAACGGGGGCGCAAGGTAGAACCGGTGATGGTTAGTCGCTTGCGCAATACCAGGCCGGCATTGAACTCGGCCTTGACCCCGCCCTGCACCGCAATGATGACAAGCCGGCCGTCTTCGGCCAGACACTGGACTTCACGCGCAACATAGCTGCCGCCGACCATGTCTAGAATGACATCGACACCCTGCCCGTTCGTCAGCTTCTTCACTTCTTCGACAAATTCGCCGGTCTTGTAATTGATCGCATGGTCAGCACCCAAGGCCACGCAGGCAGCGCACTTCTCGTCGCTACCGGCCGTGACCAGCACCGTAGCGCCAAGCGCTTTGGCAATCTGGATGGCCGTCACACCGATGCCGCTGGAGCCACCCTGAACCAGCAGGGTTTCCCCTTTCTGCAGGTGCGCCCGTTCAAAGACGTTGCTCCAGACGGTAAAGAAAGTCTCGGGCAGCGACGCCGCCTGCACATCGCTCAATCCCTCGGGCACCGGAAGGCATTGCCCGACGGGTGCCACGCACAATCCGGCATAACCACCGCCAGCGACCAAAGCGCAAACCCGGTCGCCAATCTTCAGGCCTGCAGCCGCCATCGCCCGGGCATCGCCGGCGATGATTTCGCCGGCAACTTCCAGCCCGGGAATGTCGGATGCACCGGGCGGCACCGGGTAATTGCCGGTGCGCTGCAGCACGTCGGGCCGGTTCACGCCGGAGGCAGCGACGCGGATCAGCACTTCGCCGACAGCGGGTTCAGGATCAGGACGCTCGCCCAATTGCAGCACGTCAGGCGTGCCAAAAGAGGTGATTTCAATGACTTGCATGATTTTTCCTAGTCATTTGTGCCGCCAGCGCACGTCCCGTGTGTGCAAGCAGCTACAAAATAAATAGCAAATTCCGATCAGCCCTGATGCTGGGAAGGACGGTCCAGCAATGCCTTCATTGACAGCTTGACGCGGCCTTTTTCGTCGGTTTCCAGAACCTTGACCTTGATGATCTGGCCTTCGGTCAGGTAGTCGGTGACTTTCTCGACACGCTCGTGGGCGATCTGGCTGATGTGCAGCAAGCCGTCCTTGCCGGGCATGAGATTGACCAGCGCACCGAAATCGAGGATCTTGGTGATAGCGCCTTCATAGACCTTGCCGATTTCGACTTCGGCAGTGATTTCGGCGATGCGGCGCTTGGCTTCGTCAGCCTTGGCGCTGTCGTTCGAGGCGATGGTGATGGTGCCATCTTCCTCGATGTTGATCTGCGTGCCGGTCTCTTCGGTCAGCGCACGGATGACGGCGCCGCCCTTGCCGATCACGTCGCGGATCTTTTCGGGGTTGATCTTCATGACATACAGGCGCGGCGCGAAGTCAGAGACTTCCGCATTGGCCTGGCCCATGGCTTCCTGCATCTTGCCCAGAATGTGCATGCGCGCTTCCTTGGCCTGGGCCAGAGCGACCTGCATGATTTCCTTGGTGATGCCCTGGATCTTGATGTCCATCTGCAGCGCGGTGATGCCGAACGTGGTGCCAGCAACCTTGAAGTCCATGTCGCCCAGGTGATCTTCATCGCCCAGGATGTCGGTCAGCACGGCAAAACGGTTGTCTTCCTTGATCAGGCCCATGGCGATACCGGCCACATGCGCTTTCATGGGAACGCCGGCATCCATCAGCGACAGGCAGCCGCCGCAGACCGAAGCCATCGACGAGGAGCCGTTGGATTCGGTGATCTCGCTGACCACGCGCATGGTGTATGGGAATTCTTCCTTGCTCGGCAGCACGGCGATCAGCGCGCGCTTCGCAAGCCGCCCATGACCAATCTCGCGGCGTTTCGGGCTGCCCACGCGGCCGGTTTCGCCGGTGGCGAACGGAGGCATGTTGTAGTGCAGCATGAAGCGGTCTTCGTAGTCGCCGCTCAGGGCGTCGATGCGCTGCGCGTCGCGCTCGGTGCCCAGCGTGGTCACGACCAGCGCCTGGGTTTCGCCACGCGTGAACAGCGCTGAACCGTGGGTGCGCGGCAGCACACTGTTGCGGATTTCAATCGGACGCACGGTGCGCGTGTCGCGGCCGTCGATGCGCGGATCACCGGCCAGAATCTGGCTGCGGACGATCTTGGCTTCGATGTCGAACAGCATGCCTTCAACGGCAACGCCGTCGAATTCAACGCCTTCAGCTTTCAGGCCCATCTTGGTCCAGGTGGTCACTTGACGCGTGGCGTGCGTGCGGGCCTGCTTGTTGCGGATTTGGTAGGCGGCAACCAGCTTTTCCTCGGCCAGCGCAACCACCTTGGCGATCAGCACCTCGTCCTTGGCGGGGGCTTTCCAGTCCCACACCGGCTTGCCGGCATCGCGAACCAGTTCGTGAATCGCATTGATGGCGATGTTGCCCTGCTCGTGGCCAAACACAATGGCGCCGAGCATGATTTCTTCAGACAGCTGCTTGGCTTCGGACTCGACCATCAGCACGGCGGCTTCGGTACCGGCCACCACCAGGTCCATGGTGGAATCCTTGAGCTGGGTCTTGCCGGGATTCAGCACGTACTCGCCATTGATGTAGGCCACGCGGGCGGCGCCAATCGGGCCGTTGAACGGAATGCCCGAAATTGACAGGGCGGCGCTCGAAGCGATCAGCGCGGGAATGTCGCCTTCGACTTCCGGATTGAGCGACAGCACATGGATCACGACCTGCACTTCATTGAAGAAGCCTTCGGGAAACAGCGGGCGAATCGGGCGGTCGATCAGGCGCGACGTCAGCGTTTCAAATTCGCTGGGGCGGCCTTCGCGCTTGAAGAAGCTGCCGGGAATGCGGCCTGCGGCATAGGTCTTCTCAAGGTAATCGACCGTCAGGGGAAAGAAATCCTGGCCGGGCTTGGCATCGCTCTTGGCAACCACGGTGGCCAGCACGACGGTGCCGTCCATGTCAAGCAGCACGGCGCCGCCAGCCTGGCGCGCCATTTCGCCGGTTTCCATCGTGACCTTGTGCTGGCCCCATTGGAATGATTTGGTGACTTTATTGAAAATGCTCATGTTCTTTTCTCCATTTGTTCAGACACATCAGGCAGTGCCAAAAGCCCGGAGTGGTGGCTGGCTGAACACGATGCCATTCCATAAAACGCCTGAAAAGTACTCAAAGTCAGGGCGGGTTTTGTGGAATGACACAGCGCGTGCTCGCTGGGCCTTGCTCCGAAGTCATCAGTTGCGCCAGTTATGACGCACTGAAGGTGAATACGATTTTTGCCGTTTTGAAGTGCAAAACGCCTGAGCTAGTGAACTAACTCAGGCGCTTGTCTTTGGATTTACCGATTATTTACGCAGGCCAAGCTTGGCGATCAGCGCAACATAACGGGAAGCATCCTTGGACTTCAGGTAGTCCAGCAGCTTGCGGCGACGGCTGACCATGCGCAGCAGGCCACGGCGGCCGTGGTGGTCCTTGGCGTGGGTCTTGAAATGGGGCATCAGTTCATTGATGCGGCCGGTCAGCAGGCCGACCTGGACTTCAGGACTGCCGGTGTCGGTAGCGGAACGGGCGTTGTCCTTGACAATCTCGGCCTTGATTGATTTTGCGATCATGGATTTTCCTCTTGCAACGATGTTGCGACTGGCGAGCGAAGCAGTGTTCCCACTATTGGGACTTGACCGCTTTCGTCGTGTTGTCCGCGAATGCAGCGTGTGCTTTTTAAGGCATCAGCTGCAAATACAGAGCCTCGGATTATAGCGCAAGCCAATGCCTGAGCCGGTCAACGCCCTGCCCCAGCCTGGCGACATCCCGGCTGGCAAAACACCAGCGCAGCCAGCCCTGGGCATCGGGTCCGGGATTGACCATGAAGGCATTTCCCGGCGCCAGGCCCAGCCCGGCCTCGACCACGAGCCGCTTGGCGGTTTCGAGCGAATCACCGAAACGCTTCTGGTCGGCCAGCCTGAAAAAGGCATACATGCCGCCTTTGGTGGATGCCACTTCCACGCCCGGCACGGCCTGCAGCAGCGGCACCAGCGTATCGCGGCAGGTTTTGAGGTGCGCCACCAGTTGCGGCGTCACATCGTCGGTTCTTTGCAAGGCGACCAGCCCGGCCCGCTGGATGAACACTGGCGCGCAGGAGGTGTTGAACTCGACCAGCTTGCCCATGTGCGGCGTCACGGAAGCCGGCATCACCAGCCAGCCCAGACGCCAGCCGGTCATCAAAAAACTCTTGGAGAAACTGTGGGCAACGACCAGCCGGTCATCGGGCGCGGCAATGTCCAGAAAACTGGGCGCGCAGCCGTTGGGTGTGGACTCGAAGTACAGGCGTTCATAAACCTCGTCGGCCAGAATCCAGGTGCCGGTAGCGCGGCAATGCGCCAGGATCGAAGCCTGCTCGGACCGGCTCAGGGTCCAGCCGGTCGGATTGTTCGGTGCATTGACGATCAGCAGTTTGGTGTTGGGCGTGATGGCAGCGAGCAACTCCGCCATGTCGAGCTGCCATTGCCCGGCCACCGGCTTGAGGCTGACGCAGCGCAGCCGGGCGCCCATGATCAGCGGCTGGGCCGTCAGGTTGGGCCACACCGGCGTGACGGCCACGACCTCGTCGCCCGCATCGACCAGCGCCTGCACCGCCAGCATCAGGGCATTGACGCCGCCCGAGGTCACGGCAATGCGGTCGCCGCCTATGGGCGCGGCGCCCGGGCAGCGCAGCCTGGTCGAATACCCGGCAATGGCTTCGCGCAATTCCGGCAAGCCGAGGTTGTGCGCATAAAACGTCTCGCCTTGCTGCAGCGATGCAATGGCGGCGTCGCGGATGAAAGCGGGCGTCGTCTCGTCGCTCTCGCCAAACCAGAACTTCAGCACATCGGTGCGCCCCATGCCCGCATTGGCGACCTGGCGGATCATCGACTCTTCAAGAGTCAAAACTGCCTGTCTCATGCCTGCCTTTTAATGACGCACCATCTTGCAGCTTGTCGGCTGCTCGGCACGCTGCGCCGAAATGGCCTTGATAACGCGAAAACCGTAACCCGAACCTTCGACATCGAACTTCGCGCCCGGCGCGCCTTGCTTGTCCATCACCGCCACCGCCAGCGGCTGCTGGAACTGGTGGTCGCTAGCGCGCATGCTGCCCTTGACGCCTGAAAAATTCACCGTGGCTTTTTCCATTTGCGCGGCGACGGCGCCCGCTTCAACCACGCCGGCTTTTTCCAGGCTCTGGGCCAGCGTTTCCACCATCAGCTGCATGCGCATGTGAACGTAGTCGTCCTGCGGCCGGGGAAAACGCTGGCGAAAGGACTGGTAGAAATTCTCGGACGCGGCACCCGGCGTGTTGGGAAACCAGTCGGCCACGGCAATCACCTTGCCGACCCCGGCATCGCCGAGCGCGGCAGGCACGCCCAGCGCATTGCCGTAGAAGGTGTAGAACTTGCCGTCGTAGCCGACTTCCCGTGCCGCCTTGATGAGCAGCGTCAGGTCATTGCCCCAGTTGCCGGTCAGCACCGCCTGCGCGCCGCTGGACTTGATCTTGACCGCATAGGGAATGAAGTCCTTGACCCGTCCGATGGGATGCAACTCATCGCCCACGATCTGGACATCGGGTCGCTGCGCGGCAATCTGCTTGCGCCCTTCACGCAGCACGGCCTGGCCGAAGCTGTAGTCCTGGCCGATCAGGTACACCTTCTTGAGCGCCGCGTCGTCCTTGAACACGTCCATCAGCGCGGCCATGCGCATGTCGGCATGGGCGTCGAAGCGGAAATGCCAGTAGCTGCATTTCTCGTTCGTCAGGATGGGATCGACCGCCGAATAATTCAGCAACAGCACCCGCTTGCCGGGCTCGCGTTCGTTGTGCTTGTTGATGGCGTCGATCAGCGCCGCCGCCACCGACGACGAATTGCCCTGCGCAACCACCGTCACGCCGTCGTCAATCGCCGAGCGCAAGGCGGCCAGCGCTTCTTCGTTCTGGCCCTTGTTGTCATAGCGCTCGATGGCCAGGTTGTGCTGGCCATCGGCCAGCTTGACGCCGCCGCGCGCATTGACGCGCTCGGTGGCCCACACCAGGTTGCGAAACACGGCTTCGCCGGTGTTGGCAAACGCGCCGGAAAGGCTTTCGATCAGGGCGATACGCACGGGCGGCTGGGGTGCGGGCTGTGCCTGGGCGAGCAATGAAAAACCCAGGCATAGCGTTGCGGCAGTGCGTTTGAAAAGTGTTCGCATAAGAAAAGAGGAAAGTCCTGTTTTGGTTTGAATATCAAGGCAGGCGCCAGCCTGGCAGCAGTTCAACCCCGGAGCGTAAAAAAGTCAGGCGTTCTGCGTGGCCAGGGCGGGTTCAGACTGGAATTCCGAAAGGTTCCAGCGCGGCTTCACGTCAAAGGTGTAGCTGCTGCGCAAGGCGTCCAGGTTCACCAGCCCGGCCTGCAGCCGCATGCCGGCGGCCATGGCGATCATGGCGCCGTTGTCGGTGCAGAACTCCAGTTCGGGGTAATGCACGCGAATGCCGCGCTGCTGGCAGGCCGCATTGAGCTGGCTGCGCAGCAAGGCGTTGGCGCCGACGCCGCCGGCCACCACCAGCCGCCTGAGCGCGGTTTGCGACAGGGCGGCCAGCGTTTTCTTCAGCAGCACCTCGACAATCGCCGCCTGCGTGGACGCGGCCAGATCGGCCTTGCGGCTTTCCAGTTCGGTGCCGAGTTTTTTCGCCTGCGTCAGCACGGCGGTTTTCAGGCCGGCGAATGAAAAATCGAGGTTGCCGCTGTGCAGCAAGGGCCGGGGCAGCTTGAACGCAGCGCCGTCGCCGCCAAGCGCCAGCCTGGCCAGATGCGGCCCACCGGGATAAGGCATGCCCATCAGCTTAGCCGACTTGTCGAACGCCTCGCCGGCCGCGTCGTCAATCGTTTCGCCGAGCAGCTCATAGCTGCCGACCTGGTCCACCCGCATCAGCTGGGTGTGGCCACCCGACACCAGCAACGCCACAAAGGGGAATTCCGGCGGGTCGGCACTTAAAAAGGGCGACAGCAAATGGCCTTCGAGGTGATGCACGCCCATCGCCGGCTTGCCCAAGGCGGCCGCCAGCGAGCAGGCCACGCCGGCGCCGACCAGCAGCGCGCCGGCCAGGCCGGGGCCGCGCGTGTAGGCAATCACATCGACATCGGCCAGTGTGCGCTGTGCGCTCTTCATGACTTCCTGCGTCAGCGGCAGCACGCGCCGGATATGGTCGCGGCTGGCCAGCTCTGGCACCACGCCGCCATAGGGCTGGTGCATGGCGATCTGGCTGTACAAAGCGTGCGCGAGCAGGCGCGGAACAGGGCTGGCGCTGGTATCGACCAGCGCCACTCCGGTTTCATCACAACTTGATTCAATTCCGAGGACTAGCATCGCCCAAGTGTAAGTTAGGGCTTTCCTTTGCCGGATAGCAGGGATTTAACGAAATAAAAACCCCTTCAGGCAAATTCGATGGCGCGAATCTTGCAAAATTCAGCCCATGAACTCCGTACCCTCCCTGCGTCTGGTGGTCATTGCACCCGATCTGGTCGTTTCCGACGACGGGGATGAGGCCGCCGTGGCGCTGGTGGAACGCTCGCGCCAGCTGCGCATCGGCCTGCTCGAAGGCGGCTTCAACCTGATTGCCACGCTGCCGGCCGACACCTTTTTGCGCGAGCGGCTGGCGCAGCTGCAGCCCGACATGATCATCGTCGATGCCGAAAGCGATGCCCGCGATTCGCTCGAACATGTCGTCATGGCCACGCGCGACGAGCGCCGGCCCATCGTGCTGTTCACCAATGACGACGACACCCGCCACGTCAAGGATGCCGTGGCCGCCGGCGTGTCCGCCTATATCGTCGCCGGGCTGGAGCCGTCGCGCATCCGTCCGATCCTGGATGTGGCCATGGCCCGCTTTCAGCATGAGCAGGGACTGCGCCGCGAACTGGCAGACGCCCGCACCGAACTGAAAGACCGCAAAGTCATCGACCGGGCCAAGGGCATGCTGATGCAGCGCCAGGGCCTGTCGGAGCAGGCGGCGTATGAAAAACTGCGCAAGGCGGCCATGGACAAGGGCATGCGTCTTGGCGATGTGGCGCAGCGCATGCTGGATGTGGCCGACCTGCTGGGTTAAAGCACTGGCGCCGAAATGGTGCAACGCACAACTAGAGGGCGCACCCAAAAATCCTGCGCAAAATAGTCCGAATCCTGACTGCTACTTATTTAGTAGCATCTTATGCATACAGGACAAGCGAAAAGGCATGATTCGATCACTATTTAGAGCCTTCACACCCTAAAAATACCGGACTGGCACAGACTTTGCAATGAACTGAACACCCGACATGGTGCTTCAACGGCGAAGCGCCATGTCACCCAGAACAAAGGCGTTCGAACCCTGTAGTCACATTTTCATGTGACGGCTCGGGTCGAACGCCTTTTTTTATTTTGTTTTTTCATTTTCAGGAATTGCTGACATGACAGACCTTCTCAAACCTTCACTGACGCGCCGCTCGGTGCTGCAAGCCGCCGCCGTGGGCGCCGTGGGCATCAACCCGGCACTGCGCGCGGCCGTGTATGCCCAGGGCTCGGACGCGCCGGAAAAGAAGGAAGTCAAGATCGGCTTCATTCCGCTGACCGATTGCGCTTCGGTGGTGATGGCGTCGGTGCTGGGCATCGACAAGAAATACGGCGTGACCATCATTCCCTCCAAGGAAGCCAGCTGGGCCGGCGTGCGCGACAAGCTGGTCAACGGCGAACTCGACTTTGCCCATGTGCTGTACGGCCTGATCTACGGCGTGCACCTCGGCACTTCCGGCCCCAAAAAGGACATGGCCATCCTGATGACGCTGAACAACAACGGCCAGGCCATCACGCTGAGCAAAAAGCTGGCCGACAAGGGCGCGGTCGATGGCGCCGGCCTGGCCAAGCTGATGGCCAGCGAAAAGCGCGAATACACCTTTGCCCAGACCTTCCCGACCGGCACGCACGCCATGTGGCTGTACTACTGGCTGGCCGCCAACGGCATCAACCCGATGTCTGACGCCAAGGTCATCACCGTGCCGCCGCCGCAAATGGTCGCCAACATGCGCATTGGCAACATGGACGGCTTTTGCGTCGGCGAGCCGTGGAACCACCGCGCCATCATGGACGGCATCGGCATCACCGCAGTCACCACGCAGGACATCTGGAAGGACCACCCTGAAAAAGTGCTGGGCACCACCGCCGAGTTCACGCAGAAATACCCCAACACCGCGCGCGCCGTGACGGCCGCCATTCTGGAAGCGGGCAAGTGGATCGACGCCAGCCTGGCCAACAAGAACAAGATGGCCGAGACCATCGCCGGCAAAGCCTATGTCAACACCAGCGTGGACGCCATCAACCAGCGCATCCTGGGCCGCTACCAGAACGGCATGGGCAAGACCTGGGACGACCCGAACTACATGAAATTCTCGGGTGACGGCGCAGTGAACTTCCCCTACCTGTCCGACGGCATGTGGTTTTTGACGCAGCACAAGCGCTGGGGCCTGCTCAAAGAGCATCCAGACTACCTGGCCGTGGCCAAGCAGGTCAACAAGATCGACATCTACAAGCAGGCGGCATCGGCCGCCAAGATCAGCGTTCCCAAGGACGTACTACGCACCAGCAAACTGATCGACGGCACAGTCTGGGACGGCAAGGACCCGAAAAAGTACGCCGACAGCTTCAAGGTCCACGCCTGAAGCCGCCCTGAAATTTCACTGAAACACTACTTCAAGAGGTCACGCCATGGTCAGTGCCGTATTTCACAGCCCGCGGGATATCGCCCCGCCGGTTGCCGCCAGCGCGGAGCGAAACGCTACACATTCAATAGCTGAAAGCGCAGACGCATCGGGCGCAAAAGCCGTGAAACACCCAAAAACTGCGGCCCGGCCGCAGCGGGATTTTTCGGCGCTGTGGCTGCGGGTGCTACCGCCCGTGCTCGGCCTGGCCCTACTGGTGCTGGTCTGGGAACTGGTATCGCTGGGCACCAAGGCCAGCATTCCGTCGCCCAAGGACACGTTCCTGCAGGCGGTCGTTTTGTTCAGCGACCCGTTCTACAGCAACGGCCCGAACGACCAGGGCGTGGGCTGGAACGTGCTGTCGTCGCTCAAGCGCGTCGCGATGGGCTTTGGGCTGGCGGCCATCGTCGGCATTCCGGTCGGTTTCATGATTGGACGCTTCAGCTTTTTGAGCAACATGTTCAATCCACTCATCAGCTTGATGCGGCCGGTCTCGCCACTGGCCTGGCTGCCGATTGGCCTCTTGGTGTTCAAGGGCGCCGACCCGGCCGCCATCTGGACCATCTTCATCTGCTCGATCTGGCCCATGATCATCAACACCGCCGTCGGCGTGCAGCGCGTGCCGCAGGACTACATGAACGTGGCCCGGGTGCTGAACCTGTCTGAATGGAAGATCGTCACCAAGATTTTGTTCCCGTCCGTGCTGCCCTACATGCTGACCGGCGTGCGGCTGGCCGTGGGCACCGCCTGGCTGGTGATCGTCGCGGCCGAGATGCTGACCGGCGGCGTCGGCATCGGCTTCTGGGTCTGGGACGAGTGGAACAACCTCAATGTCAAGAACATCATCATCGCGATTTTCGTGATCGGCATCGTCGGCCTGATGCTGGAATACGCGCTGATCAAGCTGGCCACGGCGTTTACGTTTGAAGAAGTCAAGAGCTGACCTGCCGACCTACCCAAGGACCACGACCATGAACACCACAGTGAACCCCCAGTACATCGACATCCAGGGCGTCGAGCAGGTCTTCAAGACCAAGAAAGGCCCGTTCTGCGCGCTGCAAAACGTCAACCTGAAAGTGGCCAAGGGCGAATTCGTCGCCCTCATCGGCCACTCGGGCTGCGGCAAGTCCACCCTGCTCAACCTGATCGCCGGCCTGACGATGCCGACCCAGGGCGTGCTGCTGTGCGCCAACCGCGAAATCGGCGGCCCCGGCCCGGAGCGTGCCGTGGTGTTCCAGAACCATTCGCTGCTGCCCTGGCTGACCTGCTTTGAAAACGTGTACCTGGCAGTCGAGCGCGTGTTTTCAGCGACCGAAGGCAAGGCCCAGCTCAAGGCGCGCACCGATGCGGTGCTGGCGATGGTCGGCTTGACCGCCGCGGCGCAAAAGCGGCCCGGCGAAATCTCGGGCGGCATGAAGCAGCGCGTCGGCATTGCACGCGCCCTGTCGATGGAGCCCAAGGTGCTGCTGCTCGACGAGCCGTTCGGCGCGCTCGACGCACTGACCCGCGCCAAGCTGCAGGACGAGTTGCTGCAGATCGTCGCCAACACCCAGAGCACGGTGGTCATGGTGACGCACGATGTCGATGAAGCCGTGCTGCTCAGCGACAAGATCGTGATGATGACCAACGGGCCGTCGGCGACGATTGGCGAAGTGCTGAGCGTCGAGCTGCCGCGCCCGCGCAACCGGGTGGAACTGGCCGAAAGCACCCAGTACCTGCACTACCGCAAGGCGGTGATCGACTTTTTGTACACGCGCCAGGCGCATGTGGAAAAACTGACCGCCTGACCAGCAGAAACTTACGCGTCAAACGCCCCTTAACAGGGCGCTGAAAAAACTGGATGCACCCGTTTTGGGCGGCACCGGTTTTTTCTTGTTTGGCAATTCGAACTTTTTTCACGAGCATCATCCAGTGAACTTTTTCAAGCAATTCCTCAAATCGGGGCACTCCCCCACCCTGTTCGCAGCATTCCTGTATTTTTCGTTTTCCTGCTGCATCTGGGTGCTCAACGGCGCCATGGCGCCCTTCATTTCCGAAACCTTCGGCCTGAGCCCGGCGCAAAAGGGGCTGATGCTGTCGGTTCCCATCATTGCCGGCGCGCTGATGCGTTTTCCGCTCGGCCTGCTGTCGCAGTACGTCGGCCGCAAGAACGCCACGCTGATCGAGATGGGCCTGATTGCGGTGGCCATGCTGTTCGGCTTCTTTTTCGTCAAGAGCTTCAACGACCTGCTGGCCATGGGCGTGCTGCTGGGCATTGCCGGCGCCAGCTTCGGCGTGGCGCTGTCGCTGGGCTCGGGCTCGTTTCCGGCCCGGCACAAGGGCCTGGCGATGGGCCTGGTCGGTGCCGGCAACGTCGGCACTGCCGTGTCGGTGCTGATCGCGCCGCCGCTGGCGCAGGCCTTTGGCTGGGTCACGGTGTACGGCCTTGCCGCCGCCGCCATCAGCATTCCGATGATCGTGATGATCGTGTTCGCCAAGGAGCCCGACGACCTCGACAAGCACGCCAGCTTCAAGCAGCACATCGCCTGCCTGTATGAAAAAGACGGCTGGGCCTTCAGCCTGATCTATGCGGTGACGTTTGGCGGCTTCATCGGCCTGGCGACGTTTTTGCCGACCTACTACTACGACCAGTTCTCGGTCAGCAAGGTGCAGGCCGGCCAGTTGACCATGCTGGCGGCCTTCATGGGCGCTGCGCTGCGCGTGTTCGGCGGCTGGATTTCCGACCGCTGGGGCGGCATCAACACCCTGAGCGTGGTGCTGGTGACGGTGGCCGTCACCCTGACAATGTGCGGGATGGCCGGCGGCTCGCTGGTGGCCACCACGCTGCTGGTAATGCTGTGCTTTGCGGCACTGGGCGCGGGCAACGGCGCGCTGTTCCAGCTGGTGCCGCTGCGCTGGCCGCTGGCCACGGCCGTGGCCGGCTCGATGATCGGCGAGATCGGCGCCCTCGGCGGCGGCCTGGTGCCCAGCGCGATGGGCCTGTCCAAGCAATATGGCGGCAGTTATGCTTGGGGCTTTTTCCTGTTTGCCAGCCTGGCCATGATGATGCTGGTGATGCTGCGCGTGATGCAGATCCGCTGGACGCGCACCTGGGCCGAAAAAGGCGGACGCGCGCGCACCGCCTGAACTTCATTTTGCTATCCAAAAAATAGCTGCTTGCGCATACAGGACGTGCGCAAGCAGCTTTTTTCATGCTTATTTCGGTAAAAACAGCAGCCAGTACACCAGCAGCAGGTTGAACAGCAGCGACACCCCCAGCGCGAGCTTCCAGAGGGCCGTCGGGTCACGCTGCAACAAAGGAGAAGCCTGCGGCGCCGTCAGCGGCCGGGAGGCGCCGCGCTCCAGCGCCAGCAGCAGTTCCTCGGCGGTTTCAAAGCGTTTTCGCTTGTCGCGCGCCACGGCTTTCAGCACGATGTGGTCCAGCCAGATCGGCACTTCGGGGCTGATGCGGCTGGGCGCAACCGGGTCGCGGTAGTAACGGCCCACCTGGTAAGGCAGCACTTCGCCGTAGGGCAAGCGGGTGGTGAGCAACTGGTACAGCGTGACGCCCAGCGCAAACAGGTCGCTTTGCGCGTCGGGCAGCTCTTCCGGGCCGTCTGCCGCTGTGGCGCTGTAACCCCACTGCTCCGGGTTGATGAAGCTGGGCGTGCCGGCGTGCAGTTTGCGCATCGCCTCGGGTTCGCGCCCGCTCAGCGCCACGCCCAGGTCCAGCAGGCGCAGCACGCCGTCCACGCCCTGATGCAGGTTGGCGGGCTTGATGTCGCGGTGGATGACGCACTGCTGGTGCAGCCGGCCCAAGGCCTGGGCGGTCTGGGTGGCGGCGGCCAGGGCTTGCTGCACGCCGAACTTCTGGCCCCGGTCGAGTTGCTGCTGCAGGGTTTCACCGGCGTGCCAGTCGTACAGCAGGTAAAACGCCGTGCGCTCCCGCCCGGCCGGCAGGCGCTCGTGAATGTGAACCAGATGGTCGGCCGCACGGCCGGTTTGCATGCGCGTGGCCAGCCAGGCTTCGTGCGCCAGCATGGCGCGCTCCTCCCGGTCATGCGCCCGGTCGGGGTGCAGGGTCTTGAAGGCATACAGAACCTGGCTGGCCGGGTCGCGCACCTGGTACAACAGGTTGATGCCGCTGTCGGCCACGGTGGCCGTCACGCGCAAGCCGTCCAGCATCTCGCCCACCTTCAGGCGCGGCGAAATCGGCAGGGTCTGCGCCATTCGGCTGACATCGGGCAAGGTCGCGTCCAGCAGGCTAAGGACGCGCACCACGACGGCGGTGACGTTGTCCTGGCTGCCCGCGGCCAGGGCTGCATTGACCAGGTTGTGGCTGGCCAGCTGGGCGCTGGGCACCGCCTGCAGATCGGACAATTCCTTCAGCCGGCCGTCAGCGATCACGCCATGCACCCCATCGGTCACCAGCACGAACACGTCGCCGACCAGCAACTCGCCCTGCAGGTAGTCCACCACCACATGGTCTTCAGCACCCACCGCGCGCAGCAGCTGGTGCCTGAAATCAGGATGGTTCATCACATGGTCGTGGGTGAGCTGCAGCAACTCGCCGCCGCGCAGCAGGTAGGCGCGCGAATCGCCCACATGCGCCAGCGTGTAGGACTGGCCGCAGAGCACCAGCGCGGTCAGGGTGGTCAGCCCCAGGACGGGCTGGCGGCGCTGGTTGATGCCGGACAGCCAGGCGTTTTGCGCACCAATGATGCGGTCCAGCGCCACGGTGGTGTCCCAGGTTTCGGGCGTGGCGTAGTAGTCGCGCACCAAACTGGTGACGGTTGTCTGCGCAGCCTCGCGGCCCATGCCGCCGCTGCTGACACCATCGGCAATCGCCACGATGGAGCCCATGCCCTCCTGCCCCGGATCAGGCAGCATGGCGGCGCAGAAGTCTTCATTGCCGGCCTTGCGGCCTGCCTGGGTTGTAAAACCGATGTCTATGTTGAATGCCATGCACCAAGACTAGCAAATCGCATGCCCAAATTTGGTGCACATCCTTGAAAATCACGGCGCGCCATCGGGCTTGAGCCCTGAAACCCCGGATTTTCAGCCGCGCTGGCCGGTGATGTAGTGTTCGAGCTGCTCGATGACGAACTTCTGCTCGGAGATGATGTCCTTGACCAGATCGCCGATGGAGATCAGGCCAACCAGCCGCTCGTCCTGAACCACGGGCAAATGGCGCAGCCGGTTGTCGGTCATCAATGCCATGCACTCTTCGCTGGTCTGCGTGGGCTGGACGAACATCACCGGGGTGGTCATGACATCGCGCACCTGCGTCAGCGCCGAGGTGCGCCCCTTGAGCGCAATCTTGCGGGCATAGTCGCGCTCGGTGACGATGCCGACGATCGCATCGCCCTCCATCACCAGCAAGGCGCCAATGCCCTTGTCGGCCATGCACTTCAGGGCATCGAAGACCGAGTCGTCCGGCCTGATCGTGTGAACGGTGGCCAGGCCCTTGGATTTGAGAATGTCGGCAACCGCGGTCATAAATATCTCCCTGTTGAAATCATGCAGATGTACATGCGAGTTTCAGGCCATATGCACAGGCAATGCAAGAGGCTTGTGCCCACAGCACCAAGTATTCATTGCACCACATCCTGCATGCCGCTTGCAGGGCGATTCACCGCGAATCCGCATTTAGACCCGGGCTTGGCCAACATGCCTCAAACCGCCATGGTGCGATGCACAATTTCAAGGCGCGAATGCACCACGACAGTTTTTTCCCAACGCATTGGACGCTATCAATTTAATAGCTTACATGGCTTGCCTGGCATGCGCAAATGGCATTTTTCATTAGGATTTTGTCAAATCAGCAGACATGGCACGCCGCTTGCTTGAATCAAGTCGCGGTCAATGCTGGCCGCATGTAGGCCCGGTGCAATGGCGGATTGGGCAGACAGGACGATGGCGTCCCCACGGATGAGCAGGCTTTCCAGGCCTTTGCTGTCTCGTGTGGACGCCTTTTTTGTTTTCCGAACTGCCTACGGGTGTCATGATGAAAAAATCCAGACTGGTAATGATTGGTAACGGCATGGCCGGCGTGCGTGCGCTTGAAGAACTGCTCAAGATTGCGCCCGACCTCTATGACATCACGGTATTCGGCGCCGAGCCGCATCCCAACTACAACCGCATCCTGCTCTCGCCCGTGCTGGCCGGCGAACAGACGCTCGAAGAAATCGTCCTCAACGACTGGTCCTGGTACACGGACAACCACATCACGCTGCACGCCGGCTGGACCGTGACCGAGGTGGACCGCGTGCGCCGCGTGGTGCACGCCACCAACGCCGCAGGTGAAACCGTCAGCGCCGAATACGACCGCCTGATCATGGCCACCGGCTCCAATCCCTTCATCCTGCCGATTCCGGGCAAGGACTTGAAAGGCGTGCTTGCCTACCGCGACATCGCCGACACGCAGGCCATGATCGACGCCGCCGCCGTTTACAAGCACGCCGTCGTCATCGGCGGCGGCCTGCTGGGCCTGGAAGCGGCTAACGGCCTGATGAAGCGCGGCATGCAGGTCACCGTGGTGCATGTCATGCCGACGCTGATGGAGCGACAGCTCGACGAAGTCGCGGGCAAGCTGCTGCAAAAATCGCTAACAGAGCGCGGCATGAAATTTTTGATCGGCGGCCAAACGCAGGAACTCGTCGGCGGCGAGGACGGCCGCGTCAAGTCGGTCAAGTTCAAGGACGGCACGGAAGTTCCGGCCGACCTGGTTTGCATGGCCGTCGGCATCCGCCCCAACACGGCGCTGGCCGAAAAGATGCGCCTGTACGTCAACCGCGGCATCGTGGTGAGCGACACGATGCAGACCACGACCGACGCGCGCATCTACGCCGTCGGCGAATGCGCCGCCCACCGGGGCATCGCCTACGGCCTGGTGGCGCCGCTGTTCGAGCAGGGCAAGGTGCTGGCCAACCACCTGGCACAGCACGGCATTGGCCGCTACACCGGCTCGCTGACCTCGACCAAATTGAAAGTCACCGGCATCGACCTGTTCAGCGCCGGCGAGTTCATGGGCGGCGACGGCGCCGAGGAAATCATCATGAGCGACCCGTTCGGCGGCGTCTATAAAAAGCTGGTCATCAAGGACGACAAGCTGATCGGCGCCTGCCTCTACGGCGACACGGTCGATGGCAGCTACTACTTCAAGCTGCTGCGCGACGGCCGCAGCATCGAGGGCATCCGCGACAAGCTGATGTTCGGCGAATCCAACATCGGCGACGGTGGTCACGAAGGCCACAACAAGGCCGCCTCCATGGCCGACAGTGACGAGGTCTGCGGCTGCAACGGCGTTAACAAGGGCATGATCTGCAAGGCCATCAAGGAAAAAGGCCTGTTCACGCTCGACGAAGTGCGCAAGCACACCAAGGCCAGCGCCAGCTGCGGCTCCTGCACCGGGCTGGTCGAGCAGATCTTGATGTTCACCGCCGGCGGCGACTACTCGGCCACGCCCAAGCTCAAGGCCATGTGCGGCTGCACCGACGCCGGCCACCAGGCGGTGCGCGACGCCATCCGCAAGAACAAGCTGCTGTCGATCACCGAGGTTTACCAGTTCCTGGAGTGGCGCACGCCCAACGGCTGCGCAAGCTGCCGCCCGGCCGTCAACTACTACGTCACCAGCACCTGGCCCAAAGAGGCCAAGGACGACCCGCAGAGCCGCTACATCAACGAGCGCAGCCATGCCAACATCCAGAAAGACGGCACATACAGCGTGATTCCGCGCATGTGGGGCGGCGAAACTAATTCCAGCGAGTTGCGCCGCATCGCCGACGCGGTGGACAAGTACAAGATTCCGACCGTCAAGGTCACGGGCGGCCAGCGCATCGACCTGCTGGGCGTTAAAAAGGAAGACCTGGTCAACGTCTGGAAAGACATCGGCATGCCCTCGGGACATGCCTACGCCAAGGCGCTTCGCACCGTGAAGACCTGCGTCGGCAGCGAATGGTGCCGCATGGGCACGCAGGACAGCACCGAGATGGGCAAGATGCTGGAGCGCGCGATGTGGCGCATGTACGCGCCGCACAAGGTCAAATTCGCCGTCAGCGGCTGCCCGCGCAACTGCGCCGAATCGGGCATCAAGGACGTCGGCATCATCGGCGTCGATTCGGGCTGGGAGATGTACATCGCCGGCAACGGCGGCATCAAGACCGAAGTCGCGCATTTCTTCACCAAGCTGAAGACCGCCGCCGAAGTGCTGGAATACACCGGCGCCTTCTGCGAGCTGTACCGCCAGGAAGGCTGGTACCTGGAGCGCACCGTGCATTACGTCAACCGCGTCGGCCTGGACCATGTGAAGAAAAAAATCCTCGACGACCATGAAGGCCGCAAGGCGCTGTGGGAGCAGCTGCAGTTCGCGCTCGACGGCGAGCCCGATCCGTGGTTCGACTTCAAGGAAGCGTCCGTGGACACGCGCCAGTTCGCGACCATTTCCGCCCAGTGAAGCGCCACATGACACACACTGCCTTCAACCGCCGCACCTTCTGCGGCAGCGCCCTGGCGCTGGCCCTCGCAACTCCGGGCCATGCGCAGGTAAAAAGCCTGGGCGATGCCATCAACAAGGCGGGCCGCCAGCGCATGCTGTCCCAACGCATGGGCAAGGCCTGGATGTGCCTTGGCCTGGGCATCGAGGTCGAGTCCGCGCGTCGCGTGCTGGACCAGTCGATGGCGCTATTTGACCGCCAGTTGACGGAACTCAAGGCCTTTGCACCCGCAGGCGATACGCGCGACACCTATGTGCAGCTCGAAGCCGCCTGGTCAGGCTACAAGGCCTTGCTGGTGGGCACGTCCCCCTCGCACAACCAGGGCAAGCCCCTGCTGGAGCAGGCCGGCAAGGTTCTGGCGCTGGCGCACAAGGGCACCGGGCTTTACGAGCAGCAGTCCAGCAAGCCCGGCGCCAAGCTGGTCAACGTGGCCGGCCGCCAACGCATGCTGTCGCAGCGCATGGCGCAGTTTTACCTGGCCAACACCTGGAATGTGGACACGGCCATCAGCCAGCGTGAAATGGCCAAGGCCCGGGAAGAATTCATCCCGGCCCTAGAACTGCTGCGCAACGCGCCCGAAGCCACCCCGGAGATCAAGCAGACGCTGGCGCTGGCCGACGGGCAGTGGATGTTTTTTAACAATGCCCTGAAAACCGGCGCCGGCAGCAGCAAAGCGGCGTCGCATGTATTTATTACCAGCGAAAACCTGCTGGAGGTGATGGACGACGTGACCACCCAGTACGCACGCATTCTTGGATAAACGAGGAGCAACAATCATGAGTGAATGGAAAAAAATCTGCCTGGTCAATGACATCCCCGTGCTCGGCTCGCGCCGTGTTTCACGGCCCCAGGGCATGAATGTCGCCGTCTTTCGCAGCAGCGAAGACAAGGTGTTCGCTCTGCTCGACCGCTGCCCGCACAAGGGTGGACCGCTGAGCCAGGGCATCGTCTTCGGCGAAACCGTCGCCTGCCCGCTGCACAACATGACCATCGGCCTGGCCGACGGCTGCGCCCGGGCGCCCGACGAAGGCTGCACGCCAAAATTCGCCTGCAAGGTCGATGCCGGAGAGGTGTACCTGGATGCCGTCGAGCTGGCGACGCTGGCGATTGACCTGCTGCCGCCCCGTGCCGGTCCGGGCGCGTCCACCGGCGCCGTGGGCGACCAGACCTTCGATGTGCAGGCCCCTCACAGTTCGTAAATCCGTTCCCGTTTTTTTGGAGCCGCCACCATGACTGAAACGCGATCTACCTGTCCCTATTGCGGCGTCGGCTGTGGCGTGATCATCGAGTCGCAGGGCGACGACATCACCGGCGTCAGGGGCGATCCGGACCATCCGGCCAACTTCGGGCGCCTGTGCACCAAGGGCTCGACCCTGCACCTGACCGCATCAAGCGTGGTCACGCGGCAGACGCGGCTGCTGTACCCGATGCGGCGCGAGCATCGGGGCGAAGCGCCCCAACGCGCCTCGTGGGACAGCGCCCTGGACTTCGCCAGCGAGAGTTTTGCAAAAATCATCCAGGAACACGGACCCGACGCCGTTGGTTTTTATATCTCGGGCCAGTTGCTGACCGAAGACTATTACGTCTTCAACAAGCTGGCCAAGGGCCTGATCGGCACCAACAACATCGACAGCAACTCGCGCCTGTGCATGAGCAGCGCGGTGGCCGGCTACAAGCAGACGCTTGGAGCAGACGCACCGCCGGCCTGCTACGACGACGTGAAGCATGCACAGTGCCTGTTCATCGTCGGCAGCAACACCGCCTATGCGCATCCGATTTTGTTCCGGCGCATTGAAGACGCCAAAGCCGCCAACCCGGCGCTGAACATCATTTACTGCGACCCGCGCCGCACCGACACCGCCGAAATCGCCGACCTCTACCTGCCGCTGCAGCCCGGCACCGATGTGATGCTGTTCAACGGCATGCTGCACATCATGCTGTGGGAAGGCTGGACGGACCCGGCCTGGATTGCAACGCACACCCATGACTTCGATGCGCTGAAGGCCACGGTGCGCGACTGCACGCCCGACCTGGTGGCCCAGACCTGCGGCATCAAGAAGGAAGACCTGTTTGCCGCAGCAAAGCTGTTCGCCACGTCTGGCGCCACGCTCAGCCTGTACTGCCAGGGCCTGAACCAGTCCAGCAGCGGCACGGCCAAGAATGCCGCGCTGATCAACCTGCACCTGGCGACCGCGCAAATCGGCAAACCCGGCGCCGGACCTTTTTCCCTGACCGGCCAGCCGAACGCCATGGGCGGGCGTGAAGTCGGCGGCATGGCCAACCTGCTCAGTGCGCACCGCGACCTGTCCAATGCCGAACACCGCGCCGAAGTCGCCGCGCTCTGGGGCGTACCCAGCGTGCCCGAAAAGCCGGGCAAGACGGCTGTCGAGATGTTCCAGGCCGTCGCCGATGGCGAGATCAAGGCGCTCTGGATTGCCTGCACCAACCCGGCGCAGTCGATGCCCGACCAGGCCCTGGTGCGCCGCGCCCTGGCCCGCGCCGAACTGGTCATCGTTCAGGAAGCCTTTGCCACCACCGCCACCTGCGCCTGGGCCGATCTGCTGCTGCCGGCCACCACCTGGGGTGAAAAAACCGGCACCGTGACCAACAGCGAGCGCTGCATCAGCCGGGTCCGGCCCGCCGTGGCGGCGCCCGGCGAGACGCGCCACGACTGGTCGATTGCGGCAGCATTTGCCCAAAGGCTCGAACGGCTGCTGCCCGGACGCAGTCCCGGCGCCCTCTTCCCCTATTCACTGACGGACCCGGCGCTTGGCGTCGAATCCATCTGGAACGAGCACCGCGAATCAACGCGCGGCCGCGACCTGGACATCACCGGCATGAGCTACGCCCTGCTGGAGCAGGCGCCCCGGCAATGGCCGCTGAAAGAAGGCGAAACCACCGGCAAGGCGCGCCTCTATGAAGACGGCATTTTCCCTACGCTGGATGGCCGGGCGCGCTTCGTCAACACCGTGTACAAGCCGGTCGCCGAGCCGCGCGAGTCGCGCTATCCGTTCTCGCTGACCACCGGCCGCCTGCGCGACCAGTGGCACGGCATGAGCCGCACCGGCACGCTGGGCCGCCTGTTTGGCCATGTGGCCGAACCGTCCGTGCAGATGAATGCGCAGGACATGGCGCGCCGCCTGCTGAAGGAAGGCGAGCTGGTGCATGTCACCTCCAAGCGCGGCTCCATCATCGTGCCGGTGCAGGCTTCGCCCGAAGTGGCCGTCAGCCAGGCCTTCATGGCGATGCACTGGGGCAGCGAATACCTGAGCGGCCAGTCCAGCATCGGCCAGCCCCTGGCAGGCGTCAACGCCCTGACCACTTCGGCCTACTGCCCGAGTTCCAAGCAACCCGAACTCAAGCATGCGGCCGTCAAGATATTGAAGGCCGAACTGCCCTGGTCGCTGCTGGCCATGGCCTGGTTCGACGAAGGCGATGCGCTGGCCGCCCATGAACAGCTCAAGGCCCTGCTGACGACATTTCCCTTTGCCAGCTGCGTGCCGTTTTCCAACAACAAGCCGTTGACGGATCGCCAGGGTGAACGCACCGGCTTGCTGTTTCGCGCAGCGGCCCATGAAGCGCCCAGCGAAGAAACCCTGGCCCTGCTGGAGCGGATTTTCGGCCTCAACGGCTCCTACATCCTGCGCTATGCCGACCGCAAGAAAGGCCAGCGCCGCACGATACGGCTGGCGCGCACCCATGACAATGCCGAGCTGACCGGCTTTGTGCTGGCCGGAGACACCAGCGCCCAGGCCTGGATCACCACCCTGCTCAAGGACGAACTGCCCGCGCAGGCCTATGGCCGGCTGCTGCTGCTGCCGGGCGCCAAGCCGCCGGTGGCGGTCCAGTCGCGCGGCAAGGTGGTGTGCAGTTGCCTGAACGTCACCGACACCGCCATCGACGCCCACCTGGCGCTTGCGGGACCGGCAGGCACCGATGAAGCCCGGCTGGCATCCTTGCAGGGTGCCCTGAAATGCGGCACCAGCTGCGGCTCGTGCGTTCCCGAGCTGAAGCGCCGGCTGCGTTCGGCCAGCGGCACGGCCACCGATACGCCCGCATCGCCGCGCAGCGTCATCCCGATCAAGCAAGTGGCTTAAGCGCATAACACAGCAAGTCATCTGCATTCACGGACAATCGCCGCATGAGCATCAGCCACTACATCAAAGAAATCGGGCGCGGCAAAGACGGCGCCCGCCCCCTAACACGCGCGCAGTCCGCCGACCTGCTGGGCCAGGTGCTCGACGGCGTGGTCACCGACCTGGAAATTGGCGGCTTTTGCCTGGCCATGCGCATCAAGGGTGAAACCCCCGAGGAAATGGCCGGCTTTCTCGACGCCGTGCACCAGCGCCTCAATCTCCTGCCCGCCAGCGACGGCCCCACGGTGGTGCTGCCCAGCTACAACGGTGCGCGCAAGCTGCCGGTGCTCACGCCGCTGCTGGCGCTGCTGCTGGCCCGTGAGGGCCTGAGCGTGCTGGTGCATGGAACGCCCACCGAATCGAGCCGTGTTTTTTCATCGGAAGTGCTGTCTGCGCTAGGTACGCAAGCGCTGACAGCTATCAAACCCATAGCACCCGGCGAAGTGGTGTTCGCGCCCACCGAACTGCTCAGCCCGGCGCTCAAGCGGCTGCTCGACGTGCGCCGCGCGGTCGGCCTGCGCAATCCGGCGCACAGTCTGGTCAAGCTCATGAATCCGGTGGCCGGCAAGGCGCTGGTCGTCAGCAGCTACACGCATCCCGAATACGCGCTGTCCATGGCGGCCACCTTCGAACTTGTCCAGGCCGATGCGCTGCTGCTGCGCGGCACCGAAGGCGAAGGCGTGGCCGACCCGCGCCGCTCGCCGCAGATGCAGGGCTTTGTCAAGGGACAGCGCGTGCTGACCCACGAAGGCGTGAAGGGAACCCTGCCCTCTGTGCCTGATCTACCCAAGGCCATCGACGCCAGCAGCACGGCGGCCTATATCCAGTCGGTGCTGGCGGGCGACAGTCCCCTGCCATCGTCGATTGCGCAGCAGGTGGAACATATCTTGCAACTTGTCAGGCAATTGTCAACCACCCCACCCTAAAGGATGGGGCTTGAAAGGCGAAAGCCTTTCAAGCCCAGGTTGACCAGACCCAGAAAGGAATTTAAAAAACCAATCTACGTTGCCTACAGGTCATCGGACCAACGGCAGGATGCTTCTCCAGTCCTGCCCTCTTGAAGCCGCATCAGCAGACAAGCTTTGGGTAAGCGCGAAACGGGATGCGGTATTTCATCTAAAAGTGAACAGCCGGCAGGCAACAGGGTCGAGGAGAGCGAAGACGAAAGTCTTTCGTCACAGGATTCCGTAAGGAATAACGTTAACGAGCATCGACAACAAACCGTTGTTGATCGAATGCGTAAAAAGAAGGATGGAACGTGGCAGTTTTCGTGTTGGAAAGAAAAGGGCGGCCCTTGATGCCGTGCAGCGAGAAGCGGGCGCGCAAGCTGCTTGAATCTGGCCGTGCGCGCGTTCATCAGCTGTTTCCTTTTTGCATCCGGCTCGTTGACCGGCTGCTTGAAGACAGTGTGTTTCAGCCCCTACGGCTGTCGCTTGATCCGGGCAGCAAAACAACAGGGGTGGCGGTTTGTCGGGTTGCTGAAACCATTGATGTGACCACCGGGGAAATTCAGCCCACGATGCACATCCAATTTTTGATGGAACTGGTGCATCGAGGCGCCGCCATCAAGAAGTCGCTTGGTGCACGCTCGGCCATGCGTCGGCGTCGTCGGGGCAAGCTGCGTTACCGCGCACCGCGTTTTAGCAACCGTCCAAAATCAAAAAGCTGGCTCGCACCCAGTCTGCGTCACCGGGTTGAAACGACGATGACGCAGGTTAAACGCCTGTGTCGCCTCGCCCCGATCACACATTTGGCACAAGAGTTGGTGCGCTTTGACATGCAGAAAATGCAGAACCCGGAAATTTCGGGAGCTGAGTACCAACAAGGCACATTGCAAGGCTACGAAGTGCGTGAATACCTGCTGGAGAAATTCAACCGCACTTGCGCCTACTGCGACGCGCAAAACGTCCCTTTGCAAATGGAACACATTCACCCCAAAGCAGCCGGCGGCACAAACCGGATTTCCAATTTAACGCTCGCCTGCCAAGCCTGCAACCAGAAAAAAGGTGTCCAGGACATCAAGGACTTCTTGCTCAAAGACCCCAGGCGTTTGGCAAAAGTATTGAAACAGGCCAAAGCGCCGTTACTTGACGCAGCCGCCGTCAACACCACCCGATGGACGTTGTTCGGCGCCCTCAAGCAAACCGGCTTGCCGGTGGAAACAGGAACCGGCGGACAGACCAAATACAACCGCTGCCGCCTGAGCATCCCCAAGACGCATGCACTCGATGCCGCCTGCGTCGGACAGGTGGAGACAGTAAACAAAACAAACGCGCCCATGCTGCGAGTCACTTGCGCAGGCAGGGGTTCGCGCAGCAAAACACGCCTGGACAAGTACGGTTTCCCTCGCACTTACCTGACCCACCAGAAAACAGCGTTTGGCTTCAAGACCGGCGACATGGTGATTGCCACCGTGCCCAAAGGCGTCAAGAAAGGCACTCACAAAGGCCGGGTGGCGATTCGACTCACGGGAAGTTTCAACATTCAAACGGGCATTGCCGGTGCGGCGACCGTTCAAGGCATTTCCTACAAGCATTGCCGCATCACGCAGCGGGCTGACGGGTATGGTTATTCACACAGAGCGCAAACAAAAAAGGAATGCGGGAACAAGGGGTGTGCTTCGCACGCCGCGCTACCCATCCCCGGCCTGAAGGCCGAGGTTTCCCGCGCAATTTGATGAACAACAGCAAAGTCACCCTTGTGGGCGCAGGCCCCGGCGATCCGGAACTGCTCACCCTCAAAGCCCTCAAGGCCATCCAGAATGCCACCGTGCTTTTTGTCGATGACCTGGTCAGCGCGGAGATCGTGGCGTTTGCCTCGTCGGGCGCCCGCATCGTCTATGTCGGCAAGCGTGGCGGCTGCAAATCGACGCCGCAGGCCTTCATTGAAAAACTCATGGTCATGGCCGCCAGGGAAGGCGAAAACGTCGTCCGCCTCAAGGGCGGCGATCCCTTCATTTTCGGCCGGGGCGGCGAAGAGGTCGAGCACCTGCAGGCCGCAGGCATTCGGGTCGAGGTCATCAACGGCATCACCGCCGGGCTGGCGGCCGTCACCTCGCTGGGCGTGCCGCTGACGCACCGCCAGCATGCGCATGGCGTGGTGTTCGTCACCGGCCATGCCAAGCCCGGCGATGCCGGCACCGACTGGCGGGCGCTGGCCGCCACCGCCCACAGCGCCCGGCTCACGCTGGTGATCTACATGGGCGTGAGCGGCGCCGAACGCATCCAGAATGAACTGCTGAGCGGCCTGCCCGCCGACACGCCTGTCGCCGTGATCCAGAACGCCTCCCTGTCCAGCCAGCGCCACATCACCACCACGCTCGGCCGGCTTGCCTATGACATCAACCTGTCCGGCCTGGCCAGCCCGTCGGTCATCGTCGTCGGCGATGTCATCAGCGGCCTGGCGCAGGTCGAAGAGGCGTCCCGAGACAGCAGCGCGCAGGGCCTCAGACGCCGGGTTTAGCACACCGAGGTCACATCCACGTCACACGGGCTTACTACGCTTGCGCCTTTTAGATGGAGGCTTGCGATGTCAACCCGTTTTCTTGCCGGCGCGCTGCTGGCCCTGAGCCTGAGTTGCGCCCAGGCCCAAACCTTTTCATTCGGCCTGTGGGGTGACATGCCTTACAAAAAGGCGGACGACGAGCCCAAAATCCCGGCGCTGCTCAAAAGCATCAACCAGTCCGACATCGCCTTCTCGATTTACGACGGCGACATCAAGGATGGCAGTTCCAAATGCACCGATGACATTTACGAGTCGGCCCTTAGCATGTTCGGCCAGATGAAAAAACCCGTGGTCTATGTGCCCGGCGACAACGAATGGACCGACTGCCACCGGCTGAACAATGGCGGCTACGACGGACTCGAACGCCTGGCCCACCTGCGCAAGACCATGTTCCCCACCGCCGCCAGCCTGGGCCAGCGCCAGATGCCGCTGGCGCACCAGGGTCAGCCCGGCGAGAAATTTGTTGAAAACACCCGCTTCAGCCATCGCGGCATCGTGTTTGCCACGCTGAACGTTCCCGGCAGCAACAACAACAAAATCCTGGACGACAGGGACTGCGCCAAGGTCAGCGCACGCACCCCCGCCCAGTGCGAAGCCGGCAACGCCGAGTACCTGGAGCGCGACGCCGCCAACGTCAGCTGGATGCAGCAAGCCTTCAAGACAGCCAAGGCAAAAAAAGCGCGCGGCCTGGTGCTGGTGATCCAGGCCGACCCGGGCTTTGACCTGCCCGAAACCGAAGACACGGACGAAAGCCAGGCGCCACGCTTCAGCGGCTACCGCAGCTTCATCGACAGCGTGGTTCAGGAGACCGAGCAGTTCCCCGGCCAGGTGCTGCTGATGCATGGCGACACGCATTTCTTCAAGATGGACAAGCCGCTCTACAGCCCCACCAAACTGCTGGCCAACCTGACGCGCCTGCAAACCTTCGGCAGCCCGCTGATTCACTGGGTGCGCGTGACGGTGGAGCCGAAAAACGCCAATGTTTTCACGATTCAGCCGGTGATCGTCAAACAGTGACGGCCTGAAGCGGTGAAACGGGCGTCGCGGCCAGCGCACGGCTACACTCCCGTGTTTCAAAAGACGCAGCAACGAGGCGCAGCCGGAACGCTATATTTTCCATAGCTGCCTGCTCCCGCCCAGCCTGCGCAGAAGGCTTGTTTGATGCATAAATTTGATGTAGTGGTGATAGGCGCCGGCGCGGCCGGGCTGTTTTGCGCCGGCCAGGCGGGCCGGCAGGGCCTGAAGGTCTTGCTTGTGGACCACAGCGACAAGGTGGCCGAAAAAATCCGCATCTCGGGCGGCGGACGCTGCAACTTCACCAACCGTGACGCCACGCCGGCCCAGTTCCTGAGCGAGAACCCGCACTTTTGCCGCTCCGCCCTGTCGCGCTACACGCCGCAGGATTTCATCGAGTTGCTGCAGCGCCACGACATTCCCTTTCATGAAAAGCACAAGGGACAGCTTTTTTGCGACCGTTCGGCCGAAGACGTGATCAACATGCTGCTCGCCGAATGCGACGCCGGCCAGGTCACGCGCTGGCAGTCCTGCAGCATCAAAAGCATGTTTTGCGCAGAGCAGGCGGGCACTGCCAGCTATAAAATAGAGAGCAGCCGGGGGCTGATCGAAGCGCCCCAGGTGGTGATTGCCACCGGCGGCCTGTCGATTCCGAAAATCGGCGCGACCGACTTTGGCTACCGTATCGCAAAACAGTTCGGCCTGCGCCTGGTCGAGCCCAGGGCCGCACTGGTGCCGCTGACCTTTGAGGGCGACAGCTGGGCGCCGTATGCCCAGTTGGCCGGCCTGGCGCTGCCCGTGAAAATCGAAACCGGTCCACCGGACGCCACGCCCAAGCAGCGCAAAAAGGCCGTGGTATTTTCCGAAGACCTGTTGTTCACGCACCGGGGCCTGAGCGGTCCGGCGGTGCTGCAGATTTCAAGCTTCTGGCGCGAAGGCCAGCCGGTCCGGGTCAACTTGGCGCCGGGCACCGACCTGAGCGCGCTGCTGCTGCGCGCCAAGGCAACATCCCGCAAACTGATTGCCAACGAACTGGCCAGCCTGGTGCCCAGCCGCCTGGCCGACGCCTGGGTCAGCGAAGACCCGGCCCTGCAGCGCCCGATCAGCGACGCCACCGACAAGGCCCTGCAGGCGCTGGCGCAGCGGCTGGGCGACTGGCAGCTCACGCCCAACGGTTCGGAAGGCTATAAAAAGGCCGAAGTCACGGTCGGCGGTGTCGATACCCGCGACCTGTCATCCCAAACCATGGAGTCGAAACAGCCGGGGCTGTACTTCATCGGCGAAGTGGTCGATGTGACCGGCTGGCTCGGCGGCTACAACTTCCAGTGGGCCTGGGCGTCGGGTTTTGCCTGCGCGCAGGCGCTGGCGGCGCGGCGGGTTGAACTGGCTGTATGATGCGCAGTTGGGTCTGATTTCCAGACTGCTATAATCTTAGGCTTTGCTAGCAAACCCGCACCTGGCCTGATCCTGATCAGATCAATTAAGGTGCATCTTTTGGATCAATTCATCAATGACCACCATTCGCGTAAAAGACAACGAACCCTTTGACGTCGCTCTGCGCCGCTTCAAGCGAACCATCGAAAAACTCGGCCTGCTGACCGACTTGCGCGCGCGCGAGTTCTACGAAAAGCCAACCGCCGAGCGCAAGCGCAAGAAGGCAGCCGCCGTCAAGCGCAACTACAAGCGCATTCGCGCCATGCAGTTGCCCAAGAAGCTGTACTGATCAATCGTTAGTACTTGCCTCACGGCAGCTCAAGCCCGCAAGAGGACGCTCTGCGGGCTTTTTTGTTTTCTCAAGCGCCACATTTCATCTTTTCTTATCAGCATCCCTCAAGGAGCCCTGCCATGACCCTCAAAGAACAAATCACCGAAGACATGAAAACCGCCATGCGCGCCAAGGACAGCGAGCGCCTGGGCACCATCCGCCTGCTGCTGTCGGCCATCAAGCAAAAGGAAGTCGATGAGCGCGTGGTGGTGGACGATGTGATGGCCGTGGCCATCGTGGACAAGCTGATCAAGCAGCGCAAGGATTCGATTGAAGCGTTTGAAAAGGCCGAGCGCAAGGATCTGGCCGACAAGGAAGCGGCCGAGCTGCTGGTGCTGCAAGCCTACCTGCCGGCCCGCCTGAGCGCTGATGAAGTCACCACCGAAGTCAAGGCCATCGTCGCCACGCTGGCCGCCGAGATGGGCCGCGCCGTGGGTCCGGCCGACATGGGCAAGGTCATGGGCGCGGTGAAGGCCCAGCTGGCCGGCAAAGCCGACATGGGCCAGGTGTCGGCGGCGGTGAAGGCTGCGCTGGCTTCTTAATTACTCCACGCGCACGGGCGTGGACACCGAGTCAGTCAGCGTTTTTCCCATATTCGTGTTGTCCATGAAATCAAGCTTCAGGACATAGGCACCCGCTGGCGGCGCCAGCCGGGTTTCGGTCTGGCCGTTGGGAAAATCCATCTCTACTGGCTTGCCGCCGTTTTTGGGAGTCACCGTCAGCCGGAAATGCCCTGTGTCTTTTTGCTGTTGGCTCACATGGGCCACATTCAGTCCTGAAGCCTGAAATTGCACGCTGAAGGGCGGCTTGAGCCTGGCATCAGGGGCGATGTTCGGAAGACTGATTCCCTTGCTGACCAGAGTCAGCGGATCAATGTCCTTGTTTTTTCGCGTGACCGTGATCTTCAGGGGCTTGCTGTAAACAAAATGCGGCAGGTGCTTGTCATCCGCCAGCAGCAGGCGCAAGGTGTAGGTGCCGGGCTCCAGCATCAGCACCGTTTCCATCTGCCCCTTTCCGAAGTGCATGTACTGGTCATCAAAAGGCAAGGCCTTCTTGAAGTCGAGGGGAAGGTCGCGGTTGATCAACAGATGATGGTGACCGCTCTTTCCGCCCTGCGGAACACTGATCGGGGCCAGTCCCCAGCCGCTGCTCAACCCAAACGCGAGGCGAAAAGGCGTTTCAATCTTCGCGCCGTTCTGCAGGTTGGTGAAATAGGCTTCGGCCGTGCTCCGGGATGGAGCGGCTTGCCATGTATAAAGCGCCTGGGCAGGCGCTGGACCGGCTTGCGCCAGGCAAATAAGTGGGCAAAGAGCGGCAAGGCCCGCAGCCAGTGTGTGTTTTAACGCCAATTGGATTCCCCTGTGCTCACAAACATATGTGAGCAGGGAGATTACATTTTTTTACCAGGAATGCAATACGCTGGTAGCTATTTACAGTTTTTCATGGCGAGCAAAACAGCCCGGATGATTTCTTGTGAACAGGCTTGGCCACTGCCGCCGCAGGGTCTGCGGCAGTGGTTTTAAAACGCTCAAGACCCGGCCACCTTCATCCGGTTGACCAGGATCGAGCCGACGGTTTTGGCGCCGTAGTTGTAGGTGTCGGCGCCGACGGCCTGAATGCCCAGCAGCATGTCCCTGAGGTTGCCGGCAATCGTGATTTCCTCCACCGGAAAGGCGATTTCGCCGTTCTCGACCCAGAAGCCCGAAGCGCCGCGCGAATAGTCGCCGGTCACGTAGTTCACGCCCTGCCCCATCAACTCGGTCACGAACAGCCCCCGGCCCAGCTTGCGCAGCATGGCGTCCAGGTCGTCACCGGCCTTCGTCTTGCGGCTGGTGAGCGTCAGGTTGTGCGAGCCGCCGGCATTGCCGGTGGTCCGCATGCCGAGCTTGCGCGCTGAATAGGTGCTCAGGAAATAGCCGGCGACGCGTCCGGCCTCCACCACCTGACGGGCGCTGGTCTTGACGCCCTCTTCATCGAACGGCGCGCTGCCCTTGCCCTTGAGCAGGTGCGGGTCTTCGTTGATGTCGATGTGTTTCGGGAAGGCCAGCTTGCCCAGGCTGTTCGCCAGGAAGGTGCTTTTGCGGTACAGCGCACCGCCGCTGACGGCCTGCACGAAGCCGCCCAGCAGGCCGGCCGCCAGCGGCGACTCGAACAGCACCGGACACTCGACGGTCGGGATTTTCCGGCCTTTCAGGCGGGCCAGCGCGCGTTCGGCGGCATAGCGGCCGACCGCCTCGGGGTGGGCCAGTTCATTCGCATCGCGCATCGAGCTGTACCAGGCGTCGCGCTGCATCTGCTTGCCCTTGCCGGCAATCGGCGCCACCGAAATGCTGTGCCGCGAACTGGCATAGCCGCCCCGGAAGCCTGAGGTGTGGGCGCTGAAAAAATGGCTCTGCTGGGCCGAGACGCCAGCGCCTTCGCTGTTGGTGATCAGGCGGGACGTTCCCATGGCGGCGGCCTCGCATTGCAGGGCCAGCTGGGCCGCCTCTTCGGAAGTGATGGCCCACGGGTGAAACAGGTCCAGCGCCGGGTGTTCGCGGGCAATGTCCTGCTCGTCCGGCAGGCCCGAGGTTTCGTCTTCGGCCGTGAAGCTGGCGATGTCATAGGCCGCCTTCACGGTCTGCTGGATGGCGGCCTTGGAAAAATCGCTGGTCGATGCATTGCCGCGCTTTTTGCCGACATAGACCGTGACGCCGAGCGACTTGTCGCGGTTGCGCTCGACCGATTCCAGTTCGCCCTTGCGCACGCTGACCGACAGGCCGCAGCCTTCGGAGGCTTCGGCGGCCGCATCGGTGGCGCCCAGCTTCTTGGCATGGCTAAGTGCGGCATCGACCAGGTCTTCAAAAAAGCCCCGGGCATAGCTGAAACCGGCCTCGGGCTGGGTGGTTTTAACGCGGGAAGCGGTGCGAGAAGAACGAGCGGAATTTTTTTGGGTCATATAGCTATGATACTAAGCCCTATGAACATCAAGACACCCAAGGCCATCAAAGGCTACTGGTCCAACGGCCGGTTCGTGAAACCCGAAGAAATTGCCCTCGAAGAAGTCGGGCCGCCGAGCAAGACCCAGCTCAAGGCCGAAGCCGGCGAAAAGCAGGCGCTCGGCGAAGCGCTGCTGACCCTGCGCGCCGACCTGATGGCGCGCCTGGACCTGCCCGAAAAGCTGCTCGACGCGCTGGCGCAGGCCAAGCGCATCACCAATTTCGAAGGCCGGCGTCGCCAGATGCAATTCATCGGCAAGCTGATGCGTCCACTGGACATGACGCCGATCCGCGCGGCCATCGACGAGCAGGCCAACGGCTCGGCCGACCTGACGCTGGCCCTGCACCTGGCCGAGCAGTGGCGCGACAAGCTGATTGCCTCGGACGACGCGCTCAGCCAGTGGCTCACCGACTACCCCGCCACCGACTCGCAGCAGCTGCGTGCGCTGATCCGCCAGGCCCGCAAGGACATTGCCAAGCCTGAAATACCGGGCGAGGCGCCGCGCCACGGCAAGGCCTACCGCGAGATTTTCCAGCTGGTCAAGCTGGCCATGGCGCAGGAGCCCGGGGCATGAGCGAGGGTTTTGATCCGGTCAAAATCGGCATCGTGTCGGTCAGCGACCGCGCGTCAAGCGGCGTGTACGTGGACAAGGGACTGCCGGCCTTGAAGGACTGGCTGACGCGCGCGCTGCGCAACCCGATCACGTTTGAAGAGCGCCTGATTCCCGACGAGCAGGCGGGCATCAGCGCCACGCTGATCGAATTGGTCGATGCGGGCTGCTGCCTGGTGCTGACCACCGGCGGCACCGGCCCGGCGCTGCGCGATGTGACGCCCGAGGCCACGCTGGCCGTGGCGCACAAGCACATGCCCGGCTTTGGCGAGCAGATGCGGCAGATCAGCCTGAAATTCGTGCCGACGGCCATCATGTCGCGCCAGGTCGCGGTGATTCGCGGCCAGAGCCTGATCCTGAACCTGCCCGGCCAGCCCAAGGCGATTGCCGAAACGCTGGAAGGCCTGAAAAACGAGGCGGGCGAATCGGTGGTGCCCGGTATTTTTACCGCCGTGCCTTACTGCATCGACCTGATCGGCGGGCCTTATCTGGAAACCAAGGGCGAGGTCTGCAAGGCCTTCCGGCCCAAGAACGCGATTCGCGCGCCGAAACAAGCATGAAATAGCCTGATTAGCTACCTGCCTCAGACAAGTATGAAAGCCGTCATTCCCGCGAAGGCGGGAATCCAGTAGCCAAGCGCCTTGAGAACCCTGGATTCCCGCCTTCGCGGGAATGACAAGCGGTTTTAGTCTGAGCTATGTATCTAATCAGGTGAAATAGTGCTTTTGCGCACACTGGACGGGCGCAAGCAGCTATTGAAACCATAGCAACCAAGCGCAGCCGCTATCGGTGCGCTACTTGCCCACCAGCTGATTGAGCTTGTCGGCCTCGAAATTTTCGTGCAGCGCGGCATCCTTGGGAACGCAATCCTGCGGACCGGGGCTTTTCGGATGGGAGAGCTTTTCAATCGCCTGCCAGAGCAGCGCAATCTGGTGCTCCTGGCCGGAGGCGTTGTCAATCAGCCCGCGCAGGGCCTGGCTCAGCGGGTCGTCGTTCTGCGTCACGCCGTAGGCTGAAAACCCCATCTGGCTGGCGACCTGCTCGCGCTTGACATCGGCACCGGCCTGGATCACCCGGGCCGGGTTGCCCACGGCCGTCGCGCCGGCGGGCACCGGCTTGACCACCACGGCGTTCGAGCCGATCTTGGCGCCGTCGCCGACAGTGAAGCCGCCCAGCACCTGCGCGCCGGCACCGACCACCACGTTCTTTCCCAGCGTCGGGTGGCGCTTGGTTCCTTTGTAGAGCGCGGTGCCGCCCAGCGTGACGCCCTGGTAAATCGTGCAGCCGTCGCCGATTTCAGCGGTTTCGCCGACGACCACGCCCATCGCATGGTCGAAAAACACGCGTTCGCCAATTTTGGCGCCGGGGTGGATTTCGATACCCGTCAACCAGCGCGCCAGGTGCGAGATGAACCGGCCCAGCCACTTGAAGCCATGCGTCCAGCACCCGTGCGCCCAGCGGTGCAGGATGACGGCATGCACGCCGGGGTAGCAGGTCAGCACCTCCCAGCGGGTGCGGGCGGCCGGGTCGCGTTCAAGGATGCACTGGATGTCGGAGCGGAGTCTGGAAAACATGACGGGAGTTTAGGCTCTGGTCGGGGTATCCGCTGGCGCTGGCAGCTTGTCCGCAGCCGGCAACGTTTTATCGGGCGCATGCCGCATCATGGCCTTGGCCACGCCGCGCAGGATGTGGATTTCTTCAGGGCTGAGCTGCGCGCGGTTGAACAGCTGGTTCAGGCGCGGCATGAGCTTCTTGGGCGATGCCGGGTCGAGAAAGCCGATATCGACGAGCGCTTCTTCCCAGTGCTTGAGCATGCCGCTCACGGCGGCAGCGTCGGCCAGCCGGGGTTCTTCAATCGCCGCCTGCACGCCAAAGCCGCCCAGCGCCTCGCGCCAGTCGTAGGCAATCAGCTGCACCGCCGCGCCCAGGTTGAGCGAGCCGAATTTCGGGTCGGTCGGGATGCTCAGGGCGACATGGCAGCGATAGACATCCTCGTTCTGCATGCCAAAACGCTCGGAACCGAACAAAAAAGCAACAGAATCTGGCTTTTGCGCAGGATGGACGGGCGTATCCAGCTCCTGTTTTAATAGCGCCTCGCTTTGCCCCAGCAACTCGGCGAAATGCGCGCGCGGCGCGCGCGTCGGCGGGCCAAAATCGCGCGGCGTCATGGCCGTGGCGCACAGATGCGCCATGCCGTCGAGCGCTTCATCGAGCGTCTCGACAATCCGTGCATTGTTCAAAACGTCAAGCGCGCCGCTGGCCCGCTGGATGGTTTCCTCGCGCCGCAGCACATTGGCCCAGCGCGGCGCCACCAGCACCAGGTCGTCAAAGCCCATGGTTTTCATGGCGCGGGCGGTGGCGCCCACATTGCCGGCGTGGCTGGTGTTGATCAGGATGAAGCGGGTTTTCATGGGAATAAAAAGGGGTCCAGCGCCGCAGCCGAAAACCCTAACGCTCAAGGTAATTGCGGCCGGGACGGGCGAAGCCGGTAAAATCCGATATTGTCGCCTCCCCGCCACCGCTGGTTTCCAGTTCTCGGTTCGCGGTTTTGCAGTTCCTGCCCGCTCTTTCTTAACCTCTATGTCCAGCAATCTACATCCCATGCTCAATGTGGCCGTCAAGGCTGCGCGCGCCGCCGGCGCCCTCATCAACCGCGCCGCACTTGATGTCGAGGCGGTTCGCGTTTCGCTCAAGCAGACCAACGATTTCGTCACCGAAGTCGATCAGGCCGCCGAAGCCGCCATCATCGAAACCCTGCTGACGGCCTACCCCGGCCACGGCATCCTGGCCGAGGAATCGGGCAGCGAGCATGGTGCGAAAGACTCCGAATTCGTCTGGATCATCGACCCGCTGGACGGCACCACCAACTTCATCCACGGCTTTCCGTTTTACTGCGTCAGCATCGCGCTGTCGGTGCGCGGCAAGATCGAGCAGGCCGTGGTCTACGACCCGACCCGCAACGATATTTACAGCGCCAGCAAGGGCCGGGGTTCTTACGTCAACGACCGCCGCATCCGCGTGGGCAAGCGCACCCGCCTGCAGGAATGCCTGATTTCGACCGGCTTTCCCTACCGTCCCGGCGACAAGCTCAAGCCTTACCTGAACATGCTCGGCGAAGTCATGAGCCAGTGCGCCGGCGTGCGCCGCCCGGGTGCGGCCGCCCTCGACCTGGCGCATGTCGCTGCCGGCTTCACCGACGGCTTTTTTGAAACCGGCCTGCAGCCCTGGGACGTGGCGGCGGGCTCGCTCTTGATCACCGAAGCCGGCGGGCTGATCGGCAACTTCACCGGCGAGGCCGACTTCATCGAGCACGGCGAATGCGTTGCCGGCAACCCGCGCATCTACGGCCAGCTGGTGGGCACGCTGGGCAAGTACAGCAAGTTCGCCGGCGCCGGCGACAAGGCCACGGTGCGCCAGGCCCTGCAGGATTCAAGGACTGAAGCCAGCGCGGACGAAAGCACCGACGGCAGCGAAAAAACCAGCCCCGCCGTGAGTGAAAAACCCACGCTCAAGGCCAAAAGAATCAGGCCCCCGGTGGCCGATACCATCACGCCTGACGCGCCCCTCTAAGCCGGCTTTTAAAATCAGCATCTCCGGCGTGCCTGCGCCGGAGATGGGCAATCCGCCATTCATCCCTCTTGATTGATTCTTTTTATGTCCGAACCCACCCTCCAGGCTTCGTCCACACCGGCTGATGCGGCCCTGCTGCTTGAAGTCGCCGAACTGGTCGTGAGCGCCTTGAATCTGGAAGTTGCCGCAGCCGACGTGCAGGCTGACGAGCCCCTGTATGGCGACGGACTGGGCCTGGATTCCATCGACATTCTTGAAATCGCGCTGGTGGTGTCCAAACGCTACGGCCTGCAGTTGCGCGCGGACCAGGAAGACAACCACGCGATTTTTCATTCGCTGCGCAGCCTGGGCAACCATATAGCGGCCCACCGGACCCAGTGAGCACCTCGCTGGCGACACGTTTGGGGCAAGCCTGTCGTTGGGGATTCATCGGCGTTCTGGCCGTTGGCTACGCACTGCTTTCCCATCTGACCGCTACGTCGGCAACGCATGATTTGTGGGGCGCCGTGGTCGCCGTCACGCCCATGCTCGGGCTGGCATTTCTGATGGCATGGCGCTCGGACCGGCGCGGGTTCATGCTGCCGCTTTGGCTGGCGGCTGGCGCTTTGCTCTACGTTAGCAAGGACTGGCTGATCACCCATTACAACTGGGTGTTCCTGCTGGAGCATGCAGGCACCTATGGGCTGCTTTGCGCCAGTTTCGGCCTGACTTTGCGCCACGGCGAAACGCCGATGATCTCGCGCTTTGCCAGCCTGCTGCAGGGCACCCTTTCCCCTGCGCTCAGGGCTTACACCCGCGCTGCCACCTGGGCCTGGACGCTGTATTTCGGTGGCATAGCAGGGCTTTCGCTGTTGCTGTTCTGGCTGGCTCCTGTCCAGGTCTGGTCGGCGTTTGCCTATCTCTTGGGCATTCCCTTGCTGGTGCTGATGTTCGCGGGGGAATACGCGGCACGCTGCTATGTCCTGCCAGCCGCAGACCGGGCCGGGCCGCTGGAGGCGATTCGGGCCTACCGGCAATCCTCCTCAAAAGGCACTGCAGCGCCTTGCAAGCAGCCATGACCGCCTTTCCTCTCGTCACGCACGCGCAGGCTGAAGACCTGATCGCCTGCGGCCATGACCAGCCCATCACCGTGGCGCATTTCCTGGCCGATGTCAGGCAGCTTGCCGCCGCATTGCCGGCCGGCCGGCATGTGCTGAATGTCTGCACCGACCGCTACCGGTTTGCCGTCGGCCTGGCCGCCGCCTTGCTGGCCGGCAAGATCAGCCTGCTGCCGCCCACGCTCACGCCGGAGATGATGCGCCAGGTCAAAAGCTTTGCGCCGGATGTGTTTTGCCTGACGGACCAGGCCATGGCCATAGCCCTGCCGCAGCTCGCCTGGGCAGATGCCGTGCCAGCCCGCGCACCGGCTGACGCGCAAACCGGCCCCAGCGACATTCCCCTGATTCCGGCATCGCAAACGGCCGCCATCCTGTTCACCTCCGGCTCGACCGGCCTGCCTGTGGCACACCGCAAAGGCTGGGGCGAGCTGGTGCTGAGCGTGCGTGCCGAAGCCGCCCGCCTGGGCCTGCTCGATGGACGGCGCCACAGCATCGTGGCCACGGTGCCGCCGCAGCACATGTTTGGACTGGAGTCTTCGGTGCTGCTCCCCCTGCAAAGCGGCGCCATCATGAGTGCGGCGCATCCGTTTTACCCGGCTGACATCTGCTCGGCATTGGCTGCGGCGGCCCGTCCCCGCCTGCTGGTGACCACGCCGGTGCATTTGAAGGTCTTGCTGGCCGCCGGCCTGGACCTACCCGTGGCCGACCTGGTGCTGACGGCAACGGCGCCTCTGCCGCCCCAGTTGGCGCTGGCCGCAGAGGCGGGTCTGAAGGCGCCGCTGCTGGAGATATACGGTTCGACCGAAACCGGCCAGATCGCGTCCCGGCGGACCACGCAAACTTTTGAATGGACACTGTTCCCGGATGTCACGCTGCACCCACTGGAAGGCCGCGTCTGGGCTTCGGGCGGGCATCTGGCGCAGGCCATGCCGCTGGGCGATGAGCTTGAACTGCTGGATGCCGAACGCTTTCTCCTGCATGGCCGTACCGCCGACCTGATCAACATCGCCGGCAAGCGCAGTTCCCTCGGTTACCTGAACCATCAGCTCAATGCGGTGCCTGGCGTGATTGATGGGGCGTTTTTCATGCCCGATGAGGGCGACGGCGGCCACGTCACACGCCTGACCGCCTTTGCGGTCGCCCCCGGTCTGACGCCGGCCCAGCTGCGGACGGCGCTGCGCGAGCGGATTGACGCCATGTTCATGCCTCGGCCGCTGGTGCTGCTGGAGTCGCTGCCGCGCAACAGCACCGGAAAATTACCGCGCAGCGCGCTGGAAACGCTGGCGCGTCATCACCGCAGAAGGGACAAGCCATGAGCGGTGAAACCACGCTTTTCATCGCACCGGACCACCCGGCTTTCGCCGGGCATTTCCCCGGAATGCCGATCCTGCCCGGGGTGGTGCTGCTCGACGCCGCTGTCCATGCCGTGTCGCAAGCGCTCGGTGCGTCCGCATCGAGCCCTGCGATTTGCCAGATCAGTTCCGCCAAATTCCTCAGCCCGGTGGGTCCGGGCGAGACCCTGAGCCTGTCCTGGACCTCTTCCGCCTCGGGCAGCGTGCGCTTCGACATTGCGTGCGGAAGCCGAAAAATAGCCACGGGCACACTGGTGGTGCCACTGGCGCCATGAAACCGGCGCGCCCTACCACAGCGTCGGCAAGCGCGCAATGGCAACAAAATCCCGAGCGCAGCAGCCTGTTCATGCTGCGCGTGATGACCTGGCTGTCGCTACGGCTGGGGCGAAGGGCCAGCCGCGTCGTCCTCTACGGGATTGCAGCCTACTTCCTGGCCTTCGCGCCGGCAGCCCGCCGCATGTCGGGCCTTTATTTGCGCCGCGTGCTCAAGCTGCCATCAAACGCCGCAGTCGGGTGGCTGCATCTGTTCCGGCATTTTTTCAGTTTTGCAGCGGCGGTCCATGACCGGATTTACCTGCTCAACGACCGCTTCGACCTGTTCGATATACGCGTTCACAACCAGTCTCTGGTGGACGATATCCTGGCCGACGGCCAGGGCATTTTCCTGATCGGCGCGCACCTCGGAAGCTTCGAGGTGCTGCGGGCACTCGGCCGCAAGCAGCCCGGCCTGCGCGTGGCCATGATGATGTACGAGGAAAACGCCCGCAAGATCAACGCGACGCTCAGCGCCATCAACCCGAATGCGCAGCAGGACATCATCGCCCTGGGCCATATTGGCTCGATGATCCAGGCGCATGAGCTGCTGGCGCAAGGCAGCATCGTCGGCATGCTCGGAGACCGCTCATTGGGCAATGATGACACCCGCCCCATCCATTTTCTGGGCGATCCAGCCGAACTGCCGCTTGGTCCCTTCCGCATGGCGGCCATCATGAAACGCCCGGTCTTGTTCATGACAGGCTTGTACCGGGGCGGCAACCGCTACGACATCCACTTTGAGGCGCTGGCCGATTTCTCCGCCTTGCCGCCGCGCGGCCGGACGCTGGCGGTGGAGGACGCCATGACCCGTTATGCTGCGCTGATGGAGCAGTACTGCTACAGCGCGCCCTACAACTGGTTCAACTTTTTTGACTTCTGGCAGGTTGGCGCGCCTCGATTGCCGCGAACCCTCACCCCCTCCGCAGAAACCCCTGAAACATGAAGCTTTCTCCTGAATTGCCCCAACTTCCCTTCTTTGCTACTGGCTTGCCGCGCCGCGCCGTGCAATTGACTGCATGGGCGATGGGCTTGGCACTGGCGGCGTTCAGCCCGGCAGCCTTCGCGGCCTGGGACTTGCAGCAATTGATGGACTCGCTGGCGCAGAACAAATCCGGCCATGCCACTTTTGTCGAGAAAAAATACATCGCCGTGCTCGACAAACCCGTCGAATCCTCAGGCGAACTGCTCTACACCGCGCCGGACGGGCTGGAGAAACGCACGCTCAAGCCCAAGCCGGAATCCATGATCGTGAACGGCGATGAACTGCTCATCGAACGCGGTCGCCAAAAACACCGACTCCAGCTGCAGGCCTACCCGGAACTGGCGGCCTTCATCGACAGCATTCGCGGCACCCTGGCCGGCGACCGCAAGGCGCTGGAACGCAGCTACCGGCTGAGCCTGGATGGCAGCGCCGAACGCTGGAGCCTGCAACTGCTGCCGCTGGATGAAAAAATGCAGGCCGTCATCCAGCGCATCACGATTGCAGGAGTTCGCGATCAGGTGCGCAGCATTGAAATCACCCAGGCCGATGGTGACCGCTCCGTAATGAACATCGACAAGCTGGCGACGCCGTGATGGGTTGGACGCGCCGCCATGGCATGACGGCGATTGCGCTGTGGCTGGCCTTCTTGCTGGGCTGCGGCGCCATCATCAGCCGCACGACCTTCACCACCGATCTGTCGGCATTTCTGCCTCGAACGCCCACGCCCGAGCAGCAATTGCTGATGGACCAGCTGCGTGACGGCCTGGCGTCGCGCCTGATCCTGGTGGGCATTGAAGGCGCCGACGCGCCCACGCGCGCCGCGCTTTCCAAACAAATCGCCCTGCGCCTGCGCGCCGATCCTGCTTTTGTCAGCGTCAACAATGGCGAGCCCGTGAACACCGGGCTCGACCAGGCTTTCCTGTTCAAGCACCGTTACCTGCTGAGCCCTACCGTGACGCCCGCGCGATTCAGCGCCGACGGCCTGCATGCCGCCTTGAGCGACAGCATCGACCTGCTCGCCTCGCCGGCCGGGCTGCTGGCCAAGGGCTTGCTGCCGCGCGACCCGACCGGCGAAATGGTGCAGTTGCTGGAGCAGCTCAACAGCGGCAGCCGGCCGCACCTGGTGGACGGCGCCTGGGCCTCGCGCGATGGCGCGCGCGCCCTGCTGCTGCTGCAGACACGCGCGGCAGGCTCCGACACCGATGCCCAGCAAGGCGCGATGGCCGCCATCCAGCAGGCGTTTGACACGGCAGCCGGCGGCACGGCGGCTGCCAAGCTGGTGATGACCGGCCCCGGCGTGTTTTCAGTCACCTCGCGCGACACCATCAAAAGCCAGGTCAGCCGCCTGTCGCTCATCAGCGTGGTCCTGATTGCGGCGCTGCTGCTGCTGGTGTACCGATCATTCAGCGCGCTGGCATTGGGTTATTTGCCGGTCATCAGCGGCGCGCTGGCCGGCATTGCAGCGGTCAGCCTGGGGTTTGGGTCGGTGCACGGCATCACCCTGGGATTCGGCACCGCCCTGATCGGCGAAGCGGTGGACTATTCCATCTACCTGTTCGTGCAATCCGAAGAAGGCGCGGACAAGCAGCAGGACTGGGTCAAGCGCTTCTGGCCCACTATCCGCCTGGGTGTGCTGACGTCCATCGTCGGGTTTGCATCCCTGCTGCTGTCCGGTTTTCCGGGCTTGGCGCAACTGGGCCTGTATTCGATTGCCGGGCTGGTCGCCGCCGCGCTGGTGACCCGTTTTGTACTGCCGCATCTGCTGCCGGAAAAGTTCCGCATCCATGATGTCTCGGCCATCGGCCGGGTGCTGGCCCGGCTGGCGCGGTACGCCCCGGCGCTGCGCTGGCCGGCGGTCATGCTGCTGCTGCTGGCCTGCGGCATCCTGGCCGCCCAACGCAGCAGCCTGTTGAACGACAAGATATCTTCATTAAGCCCGGTGTCGCAGGCCGATGTCGCGCTTGACGAGCGCTTGCGCGCCGACATGGGCGCGCCCGATGTGCGCTATCTGGTGGTCGTTGCCGGCACCAGCCGGGAAGCCGTCCTGCGTTCGTCCGAGCAGGTTTCCGAAGTGCTGCAAACGCAGGTCGATCAGGGCGAACTGGCCGGGTTCGAGAGCCCCAGCCGCTACCTCCCCAGCACCCAAACACAACTGGCACGCCAGGCCAGCCTGCCCCCGCCCGCAGTGCTCGAAGCGCGCCTGACCCAGGCGGTGCAGGGCTTGCCGGTCAGCGCACCCGTGTTCAAGCCGTTTCTGGCCGATGTCGAAGTTGCCCGCAGCCAGCCTTTGCTAAAGCCTGCCGACCTTGAGAAAACCTCCATGGTCATGGCGATTGATGCCTTGCTGATTGAAAAAAACCAGCAGTGGCGAGCCTTGCTGCCGCTGACCGCAACGCAGGGCGGCAGCATCAACGCGGCCCGCATTCGCGCGGCATTGAGCGCAAGCCGTCTGGCCGATGTGATGCTGGTGGACATGAAAGCCGAGTCGGACCGACTCTATTCAGGCTATCTGCATGAAGCCGTGCTGCTGTCGCTCAGTGGCGTGGCCGCCATTGTCGGCTTGCTGCTGCTGGTTTTCCGCTCGCCGATGCGCGTGCTCCGGGTCATTGCGCCGCTGGTCGCTGCGGTGATTACCGTCACGGCCGGATTGGCCCTGCTGGGCCAGTCGCTGATCATTCTGCATCTGGTGGGCTTGCTGCTGGTGGTCGCGGTGGGATCGAACTACGCGCTGTTTTTTGACCGGCCCGATCCGGGCGTGCCGCTCTCGCCGCGCACCCTGGTTTCGATGCTGTTTGCCAACCTCACCACGGTCGCAGGTTTTGGCCTGCTGGCGTTTTCCGAGGTGTCCCTGCTGCAGGCCATGGGCGCCACGGTGGCACCGGGCGTCATCCTGGCACTGCTGTATTCAGCGATTTTCGCCCGGCAAGCCGATGCTTGATGCACGCTGGCAACCGGGAATCTTGCTGCGCGCCTCTGGCGCCCTGCATGTGCTCGCCGTGGCCGCCATCATCCTGGAGCCCGGACAGTGGCGCTGGGCGCTGGGGGCCGTGGTCGTCAATCACCTGCTGATGGCGGCCATCGGCCTGTGGCCGCGCAGCCACTGGCTGGGTCCGAACTGGACCCGGCTGCCGGCCGCCGCGACGGCCAGGAATGAAATCGCCCTGACCATCGACGATGGCCCCGATCCCGTCGTCACCCCGCTGGTGCTGGATGTTCTGGAACGGTATGGCGCCCGTGCGACATTTTTTTGCATCGGCGAAAAAGCCGTGCGTTATCCGGAGCTATGCCTGGAGATCATCCGTCGCGGCCATGCCATTGAAAACCACAGCCAGCACCATCGCCATCATTTTTCCCTGACGGGCCCGCGTGGCATGCGGCGTGAAATACAGGCGGCCCAGGACACGCTGACCCGTGTTTGCGGCCAGCGTCCGCTGTTTTTTCGGGCGCCGGCCGGCTTGCGCAACCCTTTCCTCGACCCGGTGCTGCATCAACTGGGGCTGACCCTGGCCAGCTGGTCGGCGCGCGGTTTCGACACCCGGGTCAAGGATGCCGAACGCGTCAAAAACAAGTTATTGCCGGGCTTGCGGGCCGGCGCCATCCTGCTGCTGCATGATGGCAATGCGGCACGTACCGCCAGCGGCACCCCGGTGATTCTCGACGTGCTGCCGGCCCTGCTGGAGCGCGCCGCAGCGGCCCGGCTGCGCACGGTGACCTTGCGCCAGGCCGTCTCTTGACGACCCGCCCGGCAAGCCGCGCCCCGTGGTATCGGCAGGCTGCCGAGGTCATCCCCCGGCATTTTTATGTAAAAAGCATCGGCACGACGCTGTTCATCAGCCTGTTTTTCGGCGCCTATTTCTACCTGCTCAAGCACCCCGCCTATCCCATCACGGTGATGCCCAGAACCTGGCTGGACAGCCTGATCGGCTTTGAGCCGATGGCCCTGCCGGTGTACCTGTCGCTGTGGGTCTATGTGTCGCTACCGCCCGCATTGCTGGCCACGCGGCAAGAACTCTACGGCTACGGCATGGCGATGGGATTGACCTGTCTGGCGGGGCTGGCCATTTTCTATGTCTGGCCCACGGCCGCACCGGCCGCTGACATCGACTGGAGCCGCTACCCGCAGATGCATTTCCTGAAAAACATGGATGCCTCGGGCAATGCCTGCCCGTCCCTGCATGTGGCCACCGCCTTTTTCTCGGCTGTCTGGCTGCACCACCTGCTGCGCCGCCTGGGCAGCCCGTGGTGGCTGCTGCTGATCAACGGCGCCTGGTGTACCGCCATCGTCTATTCCACATTGGCCACGCGCCAGCATGTGGCCGTGGACATCGAAGCCGGCCTGCTGCTTGGCGGGCTCGCGGCCTGGCTGTCGTTGCGCTACCGCGTGCGCACCAAAGGCGCGGCTCAAGCGGACTTGCCCGTTGCGCCAGAGCCAGCCCTGCATTTGCTAAAGTAGCCCCTTTTCTAGATTGGTTTCCCCTGTCCCCTCTCTGGCTCTCCCATTACACCGCGACCAGCGGCCTCGGCATCGGCCTGCAACCGTCGCTGGCGGCGCTGCGCCAGCAGCGTGGCGGCTTGCTGCCATGCACCTTCGACACGGTGGACCTGCCGACGTTTACCGCTGAAATCCCAGGCGTTGATGGGGTGCAGCTTCCCGCGCCGCTGGCCCGATTCGATTGCCGCAACAACCGGCTGGCCCTGCTCGGCTTGCGGCAGGACGGTTTTTCCGAAGCCGTGGCGGCCGCCGCCCACAAATATGGCGCCCAACGCATCGGCGTATTCATCGGCACCAGCACCTCCGGCATTCTTCAAACCGAACTGGCTTACCGCCGGCTGGACCCGGCCAGCGGTGCATTTCCGGCTGATTTTGTTTACGCCAGCACGCACAACACCTTCTCGGTCGCCGATTTCACGCGTCATTATTTTGGCTTGAGCGGACCGGCTGCCGTGGTGTCATCGGCCTGCTCTTCCAGCGCCAAGGTGTTTGCCTCGGCACGCCGCATGCTGGCGGCAGGACTGATCGATGCGGCCGTGGTGGGCGGGGTCGATTCGCTGTGCCTGACCACGCTGTATGGTTTTAATTCCCTGGGCCTGATTTCCACGCGGCCCTGCCGTCCGTTCGACGCCGGCCGCGATGGCATTTCCATCGGCGAAGCCGCCGCTTTTGCCCTGCTGGAGCGGCTGCCGGAGTCACTCGATAAAAATGCCGTGCTGCTGCTGGGAGTGGGCGAATCCAGCGATGCGCACCACATGTCCTCGCCCCATCCCGACGGCCTGGGCGCGCGCATGGCGATGCAGGCTGCGCTCAAGATGGCCGGCCTCGGCCCGGACGATATTGATTACATCAACCTGCATGGCACCGCCACGCCCAGCAATGATGCGGCCGAGGCCAAGGCCGTCAGCGCGCTGTTCGGCGCCAGCACGCCCTGCAGTTCGACCAAAGGCGCCACCGGCCACACGCTGGGCGCGGCGGGCGGACTGGAAGCGGTGGTCTGCGCGCTGGCGCTGCGGCACGGTTTTCTGCCGGGCGGCCTGAACACGCAGCAGCTTGATCCGGCGCTGCACCTCAACTACCTGCTCGAAAACCGCGAGCAGCCTGTCAGCCGCGTGCTGAGCAATTCCTTCGGTTTCGGCGGCACCAATTGCAGCCTGGTTTTCGGCCGCGCCGGTTAACGCGCAATGCTCAAGACAAACCAGATGACGCAGCACTTCGCAACTTCCGCACCCACTCTCACCGTCTTTGTCGAAGGCATTGGCCTGCTGGGTCCCGGCCTGTCCGGCTGGAACCAGAGCCGCGCGCAGCTTCAGGGAAGCATGCCCTACCAAACCGCACGAAGCATCTTGCCGCTGCCCATGGCGCTTCCTCCGGCCGAGCGCCGCCGCGCTGGCGCCGTGGTCAGGGTCTCGCTGGCCATCGGCCAGGAAGCGGTGACCGCATCCGGCCTGCAGGCCAGCCTGCTGCCTTCGGTGTTTTCATCATCCAGCGGCGACGCCATCAATTGCCATGAAATCTGCAGTGCGCTGGCCTCCAGCGACCGGCTGATATCGCCGACCCGTTTTCACAACTCGGTGCATAACGCCTCGTCAGGCTACTGGAGCATTTCAAGCGCTTCCATGGCCTCCTCGTCGGTGCTCTGCGCGCATGACGCCAGCTTTTCGGCCGGCCTGCTCGAAGCGATGACACAAGTCGCGGTGGAACAGACGGCGGTGCTGCTTATCGCTTACGACACCGATTACCCCGAGCCGCTGCGCAGCGTGCGGCCCCTGCCGGACACCTTTGGTATCGCTCTGGTGCTGGCCCCCCGGGGCAGCGAACGCAGCCTGGCCCGCTGGAGCCTGGCGCCAGCCACCTGCTTTAGCAGTACGGCGGCAGACGGCCTGGCCGATGCGGCCCTCGAACAATTGCGTAAAAGCATTCCGGCCGCACGCGGCTTGCCGCTGCTGCGCAGTGTTGCGCTGCAAGGCCAGGGCGAGGTCGTGCTGGACTACCTCGAAAACCTGCAACTGGCCGTGCAGGTGGCGCCATGCCGCTAAAGCCTTCAGTGCTTCCTGGCATGCTGGAGCACGACGATATTGCGCGACGCATCCCCCATCAGGCAAGCATGTGCCTGCTCGACCGCGTGACCAGCTGGGACACGGGCCAGATCAGCTGCGAGGCCAGCAGCCACCTTTCGCCCGACAATCCCTTGCGCTCGCACGGACGCCTGGGCGCCGCATGCGGCATTGAATACGCCGCGCAGGCCATGGCGGTGCATGGCGCGCTGATCGCCGAAGCCAGCGCCGGCGAGGCACAGCATGGCCCGCAGATCGGCTACCTGGCCAGCGTGCGAAGCGTGATGCTGCACGTCGAAAGGCTCGATGACCTGGACATGGCGCTACTCATCCGTGCCGAACGCATGAGCGGCGACGACAGCACGATTCTTTACAGCTTCACGGTTCATGGCGGGCCGGTGCTGCTGCTTTCGGGGCGCACCGTGGTCGTGCTCAATGCCGCGAACCTGGCGCTGCCGGGCCGCTCAAACCAGCCAGCCTTGCCACTTCCGGTTCACCCCTTATGAATCAAACCAGCCCTCGCAAGCGTGCCCTGGTCACCGGCGGCAGTGGCGGCATCGGCTCGGCCATCTGCCGGCAACTGGCCGCCGACGGCTTTCACGTCATCGTGCATGCCAACCGCAGCCTGGAAGCTGCCCAGACCCTGGTCGCTCAAATCCGGGCCGCTGGCGGCCATGCGCAGGCACGGGCCTTCGACGTGACCGATGCAGCGGCCACTGCCGCCGCGCTGGAGTTGCTGCTGGCGGACGGCCCAATCCAGGTGGTGGTGAACAATGCCGGCATTCACGATGACGCGGTTTTTCCAGGCATGCAGCTCAGGCAATGGCAGCAGGTGATTGACGTGTCGTTGAATGGCTTTTTTCATGTCACCCAGCCCTTGATGATGCCCATGATCCGCACCCGCTGGGGCCGCATCATCACCATCACGTCGGTGGCTGCCGTGGCCGGCAACCGGGGCCAGGTGAACTATTCGGCCGCCAAGGGCGCGCTGCATTCGGCCACCAAGTCGCTGGCGCTGGAAGTGGCCAGCCGAGGCATCACCGTCAACGCCGTGGCGCCCGGCATCATTGCCACGCCGATGAGCCGGGGCAGCTTTGATCCAGCCGCCATTGCTCAACTGGTGCCGATGAAGCGCCCTGGCCGGCCCGAGGAAGTGGCCGACCTGGTCAGTTTCCTCGCATCAGAAAAGTCAGCCTACATCAGCGGACAGGTGATTTCCATCAATGGCGGGATGATTTAGCCCCACGCTTTTCACTGCGCGCAAGGCGCCGCGCCAGCAGCTGCGGCAAACGCAGCAAAAAACCCACGAACAGGCGACTGTGCATCCAGGTGAGCAGGAGGTTGTCGCGCAGGTAGTTGAAATGCGAAACGCCGCCTTCATCGGCACGGAAGTAGCGCACCACCGCAGGCAGATTCAGGGGTTTGACGCCCAGCCAGCACATGCGCACGACGGCTTCCGGGTCGAAATCGAAGCGGCGCATCCAGCGCTGTCCCAGCATGACGCGCCGCAGCGGCGCAATCGGATAGACGCGAAATCCGAACAGCGAATCGCCAATGCCGGCCCAGAGCGTTTCCAGATTGGCCCACCAGTTCGACACCTTGCGCCCGTTGACCCGAAGGCGTGGCGCATCGGCGGCGAACACCGGCACACCCAGCACCATGGCGGTGGGCCGGGCGCTTGACGCCGCCATGAAGTCGGGAATCAGGTAGGCCGGGTGCTGGCCATCTGAATCCATGGTCAGCGCATGCGTGAAGCCCTCTGCCGCAGCCAGGTCCAGCCCGTGCAGCACGGCAGCACCCTTGCCGACGTTGCGGGGCAGCACCAGAACGCGCAGGCCTTCATCGTTCGCCGCCATCGCCTGCAGGCCTTCGGCGCTGCCGTCGGTGCTGCCGTCCACCACCACCCAGACCGGCGTCCATTGCGCGCGCGCCGAACGCACCGTCTCATAGACCTTGGGGCCGGGGTTGTAGCTGGGAATCAGCACCAGATGGGTCCGTGAAACGCCGGGAGGGGAAGCATTCATCACGAGGTAATCCGGGCTAAACATAAAACAAACCGCCTCAAGACGCCGCTGACACGGGAAAGTCCGGCAGTTGCGCGTGCGCCAGCTCGGCCTGGAAATACTGCTCCAGCTCGCTGACAAAAAGCGCCGTGTTCTGCGGTGGATCAAAGCGCTTGCCAAGCCGGATGCGGTAAGTAATCGGCATTTTGGGTGTCCGCCACACGGACCAACCCTTGCCCAGAAAACCCGAATCGGTTTCAATGAAAACCGTCTGCACCGCAACGCCCGCATGCTTGGCAATCAGCCCCGTCGTGCCCTGCATGGCACCCACGGGAAACCGGCTGGTGCGCGTACCTTCGGGAAACAGCAGCAGATGGCTGCCCTGGTGCAAATCGGCCATGGACAATTGCACCATGGTGCGAAGCGGCGTGTTGCGTATGTAGCCGACCAGCCGGGAGCCGGCACCAAAAAAAGGGCTGTTCACGATATCGGCCTTCATGATGCAGACCGCGCCCGGAAGACGCGACAGGATCATGAGGGCATCGAGCAATGACGGATGGTTGGGCGCGATGATCATGGCCGGGGCGCCCTGCAGGCTGTCGAGTGCCGTCAAGTCGAAGCGGCAGGCGCCCATGACGCTTAAAAAACGCAGATAGACGCGAAATGTCGCGCCGACCAACTGGCGGCCCCACCGTTTGCTCAGCACCCTCGGCAGCGCCATGCGCATCGGAAGCGCCACGACCGACACCGTGAGGCAAATCAGCCCCAGGCCGAGGTAGCCCAGGCAGAGCCTGACGGTTTCATGCAGGGCTCTGCCATCGGCAGCCACGCTGGCCTGCTTGTTCAGTAAAGCATTCGACTTGTTATCCATAAGCTTGGTGCATGCAGCCGCCTTTTCAGGTGCTGCCGTCTTGACGCCATCAAGCTGGCGAATGGGAGGTTGTGCAAGCGCGACAGGTTTACTTTGTGGCACGGCAAGTTTTGATGAAGGGTCGCCAGCCCGGTCGGCAGAAGAACGCTGAATTTACCATGCATCGCAGGACGTCCAATCCTCGCCGATTCCCCAGAGGGTCTTCGCGGATACAGAGCCGATTGCGCTGCGATTGCAGGCCAAGACCGGGCACGGGTTCCTGGTGATGCGGGAGGCGCACCGCCGCTACACTGGCTTCACCCGCGCATTCAACTGAACTGCTTACCGACAAAGGGACAGCCGGCTTGAGCGCTATCGACTCTTGAAAGCGTCGCCCACGCACCATGAACCGCCATCCTGCTGACCCGACCTTTCTTGCCAGACTGTCAACGCGGCTCCACGGCAAGACGCACAACGCACTGCGCGTGGCCTTGAGCCAGTACGTCACCAACGGCCTGAGCGTCGCGCTCGGCCTGGTGCTGATCATGCTGGCGCTGTTCGAGTCGGCCGGCCTGGCGGCTGCGGCCAGTGCGGCGGTCGGCGTCATCATCACCAGCCTGCCGGACGTTCCCTCGCCGCGCCGGCGCAAGATCATGCAGGTGCTGCCCGCGCCAGTGCTGGGCACGCCGCTGTTCATGCTGGTGCAGCTGACCCGCCAGGACGCCCTGCTGCTGGGCGGCGTGCTGGTGGCCGGCACCTTTCTGGCCGTGATGATGATGGCCTGGGGCAAGCGCGGCGGGCCGATCTGCTTTTCGCTGCTGTTTTCGATGCTGTTCTCGATGGCCGCGCCGCCGATGAACTCGCTGGAAGAGATCTTCGTGCACACCGGCTGGTTTGCGGCCGGCGCCGGGCTCTACCTGCTCTGGGCGGTGCTGACCACGCACCTGCTCAACCAGCGCTTTCGGGCGCAGCTGCTGGCCGAATGCCTGCACAGCTTTGCCAGCATCTTGCGCATCCAGGCCCGGCGCTTTGGCCCCGAGCCCGACCACCAGGCGCTGCTCGAAGCCATGCTGGACCAGCAGGCCAACTTTGCCGACCAGCTGCAGGACACCCGCAACGTGGTGCTGGAGTCGCCCACCACCCGCCCGCGCCAGCAATATGCCGCCATGCTGCTGAGCCAGCTGGAGGCGCGCGACCACCAGCTGGCCTGCGACCTGGACCTGGATGTGCTGCTGGAGCAGCAAGCCACCGCACCGCATCTGCCCGCCTTGCAGCAGGCGCTGAACGACACCGCTGACGAACTGCAGGCGCTGGGCATGGCCTTGCTGCTCGGCCGCAGCCAGCCGTCGATTCGCCCGATTCCCGACCTGCGCCCGCAACTGGCCAGCGTCCTGCCGCCCCGCCCGGCCGCAAGCCCGCCGCTGGTGCCCCAGCCCATGCGCACCGATGCACCCGATGCGCCCGCCTTGCTGCGCAACATGGCCGACCGCATTGGCCACATCAACGACGAGGCGGTCAAGCTCGCGGCGCTGGCGCGTGGCGACGTGGCGCCCGAACTGAGTCTGGTGCGCAGCCAGTGGCAGCTGTTCGTCGGCACCACCAAATGGAGCGGCAAACCGCTGCTGGGCCAGCTGAGCTGGCGCGCACCCACGCTGCGCTATGCGCTGCGGGCCACGCTGGCGGTGGCGGCAGGCTATGCAATTTCGCTGCACCTGCCCTGGGCCACGCACGAATACTGGATATTGATCACCATCGTCGTCGTGATGCGCGGCAACCTGGCGCAGACCGTTCAGCGCCGCAATGCGCGCGTTGCCGGCACGGTGCTCGGCTGCCTGCTGGTGATGGCCCTGCTCATGACCCATCCGGGCGCAAAAATGCTGTTCCTGGTGGTGGCCCTGAGCACCGGCATCGCGCATGCGTTTGCCCTGCGCCGCTACCTGTACACGACGATTGCAGCCACGGTCAGCGGCCTGCTGCAGGCGCATCTGCTGCTGGTCGGCCTGCGGCCCACGTTTGCGATTGGCGAGCGGCTGGCCGACACGCTGCTCGGCGCGCTGCTGGCCTGGCTGTTCAGCTATGTGCTGCCATCGTGGGAACGCAGCCAGATCCCGGGCCTGGTCAAGCGCAGCATGCAGGCGCAGGGCCAGCATGCCAAACTGGCGCTGGCCCTGCTGGACACGGCGCAGACTTCGGATGTGAACTGGCGGCTGGCGCGCCGCGAAGCCTACGACAGCCTGTCGGCGCTGACGCTGGCCACCCAGCGCAGCCTGGCCGAGCCGCGCCAGGTGCGCCCGCCGCTGGAGCCGCTCGAAGCCCTGCAGGCGCGCAGCTACCAGTTGCTGGCCCAGTTGACGGCCGTCAAGTCTTTATTGCTGCTGCGGCGCGGCCAGCTTGACCTGGCGCTGGCCACGCCCGCGCTGGAGCGCGCCGCCCAATGCATTGAAGCCGAACTCTCCAGCACAGCGCCCGCCGCACCGGCTGACAGCCCGGCCAGCTTCAGCATTGCAGGCCAGCCCTACCTGGAGCGGCCCGACATGCTGGTGGCAGCCGACCTGACGCCCTGGCTGCTGCGCCGCCTGCAACTGGCCTGCGCCATGGCCAGGGAGTTGCGGCTGGCGGCCAGCCGCGTGCAGGTCTGAAGCCATTTTCTAGCATCAAATAGGCCTCTTGCGCAGGCGTAGTCTGCGCAAGAGGCTATGAATTCAATAGCAAAAAACCGCTGGATTCCTTGAACACCGTGATGGGAAGTCAGGGTGATTCCGTACATGGACGCTCCCGGTTTGCCAAGCCTTCATTGGTGATGACTCAAAGGTAAAGATTGCACCCGTACATTCGTATATGGACGCTCCCGGTTTGCCAAGCGTATATGGACGCTCCCGGTTTGCCAAGCGCTCAATTCATGACGGTTCAAAAGGTAAAGATTGCACCCGTATATTCGGACTTTGTGCGTGACTTTGAGTCACTGTCCCTGATGGAATTTGCTGGTTGACGCCCCTATCGGACTGACGCACTCTGAGTGCACGAATGTACTCGGGCTTTGCCAACCACGGTCTTACCTGTTTTGCCATCACTTCATGCTCGCCTGAGCAATCGTGGATTCTGTTTCCCCCCTGCTTTATCGTTGTTTTACTGTTTCACTCCTGTCTGCCTATGCACCCACCGTGGCGCTCGCGTAATCAGATCGGAACTCCCGGTCATGCGCCAGCAATGCCCATACGATCCTGGCATTCTTATTTGCCAGTGCAACCGCGGCCACGTTTTTATTGCGGCGACTGACGATCCCATTGATCCAACCGCAGGTGTCGGGTTTTTTATCGGCCCGAGAAACTACTGACCGCGCTCCGTGTATCAGCATGGTGCGAAGGTACGTGTCACCGCGTTTGCTGATTCCCAGAAGGTTCTGTTTTCCACCGCTTGAATGCTGCTTGGGAACAAGGCCCAGCCAAGCGGCTACTTGACGCCCGTTGTCAAAGCTCCTGGCGTCACCAATCGAGGCAACCAGGGCGCTGGCCGTGATGGGACCAATACCCGGAACCTTTGCCAGCTTGCTGCTGGCAGCACTCTGGCGGTGCCACTTGACGATTTGCTTCTCCAGATCGTCAACTTGGCGGTCCAGTTCCTTGAGATGATCGAGCAAACGCTGAACAAGCAATCGAAAGGATCCGGGCAGCTCGTTGCTGGCATCTTCAATCAGTTCGGGCACCCGGCTGGCGATATGCCCAATGCCTTGGGGAACCGTCAAGCCGAACTCGGCCAGCAGGCCCCGGATCTGGTTGGCCTGCGCGGTCCGGGCCTTCACAAAGCCCTGGCGCACCCGGTGCAGCGCCAGAACGGCTTGCTGCTCGACATTCTTGATCGGCACGAAGCGCATGTTGGGCCGGGCCACCGCTTCGCAAATCGCCTCGGCATCGGCCGCATCGTTCTTGTTGGTCTTGACATACGGCTTGACGAACTGCGGTGCCATCAATTTGACAGTGTGGCCAAAGCCCTGAAGCTTGCGCGCCCAGTGGTGGGCGCTGCCGCACGCTTCCATGCCGATCAGGCACGGTGGCAGGTTCACGAAGAACTCGGCCATCTGGTCGCGGCGTAATTGCTTCTTGATAACAACCTTTCCATGCTCATTTACACCGTGCAACTGGAAGAGGTTTTTGGCCAAATCAATGCCTACTGTTGTGATCTTCATGGCGGACGCTCCTGTCTGTTTCCAAGTGGTTGATAAACACTTCCACTTTGGCACACCGTGATGCCGTTTAGGGTGGGAGCGTCCATCCCATTGGACTTTAAGTGTGACTTTGAATCACTGTCCCTGATGGGATCTGCTGATTGGCTTCTCTATCGCTCTATCGCACTGGGGGGTGCTGCGGAATCATCGGGTTATGCCAATCACGGTCCAACCTGTTTTGCCATCATGTCGTGACTGCTTGCGCAATCGGTGGTTCTGCTCCCTTGTGCGTGGTTGTTGTTTTGCCTTGTCAGCCGAGCTGACTTAAGTGCTCGCCTTAACAGTCGAGTAGTCAGCTCGGAACTCCCTGCCATGGGCAAGCAGCGCCCAGACGATGCGCGCGTTCTTGTTGGCCAGCGCCACCGCCGCGACATTCTTGTGTCGCCGGTTGACCACGCCGTTGATCCAGCTGCATGCGTCAGGTTTTTGCTGTGCCCGGTGGATCACCGAACGTGCGCCATGGATCAGCAAGGTTCTGAGATAGCTATCCCCCCGTTTGCTGATGCCCAGCAGGTTGTGTTTACCGCCGCTGGAATGCTGCTTGGGCACCAGGCCCAGCCAGGCGGCGACTTGACGGCCACTGTCGAAATTCTTCGCATCCCCGAGCGAAGCGACCAAAGCGCTGGCGGTGATGGGGCCGATGCCGGGAACCTCCTCGAGCTTGCGGCTGGCTTCACTTTGGCGATGCCACTGCACGATCTGCGACTCCAGTGCATCGACCTGGGCGTCGAGCGCCTTGAGATGATCGAGCAAGCGTTGCACCAGCAAACGAAATGAGCCCGGCAACTCGTTGCTGGCATCTTCAAGCAGTTCGGGCACCCGGTTGGCAATATGTCCGATGCCTTGGGGAATCGTCAAGCCAAACTCTGACAGCAAGCCGCGAATTTGGTTGGCCTGGGCGGTGCGAGCCTTCACAAAGCCCTGGCGAACGCGGTGCAATGCCAGGACGCTTTGCTGCTCAATATTCTTGATCGGTACAAAGCGCATGTTGGGCCGGGCCACCGCTTCGCAAATCGCCTCGGCGTCAGCCGCATCGTTCTTGTTGGTCTTGACATACGGCTTGACGAACTGGGGTGCCATCAGTTTGACGGTGTGGCCAAAGCCCTGAAGCTTGCGCGCCCAGTGGTGGGCGCTGCCGCACGCTTCCATGCCGATCAGGCAAGCGGGCAGGTTCACGAAGAACTCGGCCATCTGCTCGCGCCGCAATTGCTTCTTGAGGACCGGCTTGCCAAACTCGTTGACCCCGTGCAGTTGAAACACGTTTTTTGCCAGGTCGATGCCTACTGTTGTAACCTTCATGGTGGACGCTCCTGTCTGTTCAAGTGGTTGGTAAACACTTCCACTTTGGCACATTGCGATGCCGTTTAGGGTGGGAGCGTCCATCCCATTGCTCTAGCGAGGCCGGCTTTCCAGCGGCGCAAGGAAAGAATTGTGTTGCCAGCCCGAAAGCATGCCGTGGCCGCTGGCATCGACTCCCTCAAAGCTGCCTTGGGAGGCGTGCGCCAATGCATGGCTGCATGAATCCGCCGCCAGGGGCGCGAACTCGCTGTCGCGGATACGGCGTTGCCGGGTTAGCACCGTGCTTAGCTTCAGCCGGGCTTCAGCCAGCAGCGCTTCTTCAAGTTCCCGATAGCGTTCTTCGCGAGGCTTGATTTTGAACGCGGGTTCGGCGGGAACGGTTTCGCCCAAAAAATCGCTGCGAATCGCGGCTTCTGTCGGCAAGCTGACTGGCTTGAGAACGTAATAAGCGATGCCGCACTTGGCCAGCAAGGCTTGCTTGAGCTGCCGGTTTCTGCTTGCCAGGCCGTTGGCCCCCATGACATCTGCGCAACCCACGACATGTCCGTCTGGCGAGCAGACTGTAAAAGTGCAGTACACCCCGTCCAGTATTTTGTACAGGCTTTCCCCCTGCCTGCGTTCAAGAGGCTGGGTAAAGCGTGTGACCGGAATCTTGATGTTGACCTGATGCATGGGGAAGGTTTTGCACATCCAGTGCAAAACCTGGCATTCCTCGGTGTTGACCAGCGGGCGCTCGGACAGCGGCCAGTTGGCGAAAATCGATTGCTGAATATGCAGTGCACGCCGGGCAAGCCATGCGTAGAGCAATGCGCCAGCGACGACAACGCCAAGGGTACTGGGCACTGCCATCCAGATATAGCCGTTGAATGAGTTCAATTGGCACTCCTGATGTTTCAAAAATTCGATGTGCGGACCAAATATCTACATATCGGATTTTTAATTACAAATCTTTTCGTAATTAATTATGTCTGTAAGGAGCCAAATTTCCAGCGTCTTCAATGTTGAGTTGGGTAGCCGTTATATGCCTGGAATTTCTACCCCATTTGCCACTCTTCGCATGCGGTCTTGAGAGATCAAGCCGACGCGAAGGCATCATGAACTTTTTTGAAGATGCCCACTGAAATCGGCCCTCCGCCATCTGCCCGAGTTGCTGCCAAAGCCATCTATTTTGCTATTTAAATACTAGCACCTGACGTTCACTGCATATCGCCTGCGAGTGTTTTTTTCGGTGCTGAATAGAGCGGTGCATCAAAGGATTTTTCAGTCCCTTCAATGCATTAATTCCCGTTTTTTGGTCCGGTCAATGGGAATGTGAAATCACCTTTTTTAATCTGATTTAAAAATCCAAGACCGATGCAGCTGCTTGAAATACAGGGATCCTGCCGCCAGGGCGCAGTGGGTACCCATGCATTCATGGCTGCCTCAAATCAGGCATGTTTGATTACGTCTTAGATGTCACAATTTGTGTACTCGATTATTTTCATCGCTGAACTGTCATTAAAGCCAAGATTAAACGGGACATGCGCCTTGTGGCAATTCGACCCAGGCCATTTATTTTTTAATGAATAGGTGAATCAATCTCTATCTTGATGAAGAAAGCCAGGGTCACGGCATCATCAGTGCGCAAACCCGCCGCGCAGCAGGCGCACCGGTTCGGCATCCATGCGCCGGATCAGCCCGTCCAGGCCATCGCCCGCAGGCGCCGCCGAACCCGGCTCGGGCCTGGCGCCTGAGCGGCAGACGAGGTCGTCTTCCGACCAGCCGGCCTGGCCCGGTTTGCCCACGGCGCGCAGCCAGCCCTGGCGGTCCACCATGACCTGGTAGCCCGGCAGTTGCCCGGCCGGCACACCCAGAATGAGCGACAGCGACGCGGCCGCAGCCGGTTCCGCCATTTCGCATTCCGGATCGGCCGCAGCATTCAGCGTGCCCGGCACCAAAAGTTGTAGCGTCACCAGACGCGGGTCATCGGCCAGCGCCGGCGCCCCGGCGACCGGCACCGCCAGCCGCACGCGCTGGCCCGCCAGGCTGCGCGCGGTGGCGCGGTTGCCGCGCAGGCAGCGCACCGGGCCGTCGGGCAGGCGCACGGGGTAGGCCCAGACGCCGGACTCCTTGAGCATCTGCCCGGCGGCCTGCGCCTGCAGGAAATCGAGCACTTCCCAGACTTGGCGCTCGCTCAGTTGTCGCTCAAAATCCGGCATGGTCGGGCGGCCGTCCCGGCCCTGCAAGCCGTGGCGAACGCGCCAGAACAATTCGCCCTCCATGCGCTTCCAGAGCAGGGAGCCGTTGAGCGTCGGCGGCCACATCGCCAGGCCGGGCGCGTCCGGCCCTTCGCCGCGCCCGTCTGCGCCGTGGCAGCGAAGGCAATGCTGTTCATAAATATTCTGTCCGCGCACGATGCCTTCCGCCGTGAATCCGCCCCGGGAGGCATGAAAGCTGGTGGGCATGGCCGGCGTGAGCAGCAAATTCGACGACGGCCAGGGCGCCAGCAGCAGCGCGGCCAGCGCCAGCCCCCACAGGCCGAGCCGGGCGCGGCGCCAGAACATTGAAACCGCCAGCGCCAGAACGGCCAGCCCCAGGCAGGCGGCCGAGGCCACGACGCGGCGCGCATGGCCGGCGTCCATCACCAGCATCTCGCCGGCGATGCGCGAGGCAAACGGCCAGGCGGGCTGGCCGTGGAGGTCAGGCGTCAGCCCGAGCGCATGGAGCGCGGCGCGCAGGGCCAGCTGGGCCTCCTGCAAGCCGGCCAGCAGGCTATTGAGCGCGGCCGGGGACAAGGTCAAGTCCATGCCTGCTCACCTCGCGCTGCCAGCCTTGTTCCATTTCCAATTCAATGCGAGATTAGGCGCACCGCCGCAGACAGTGCTGTAGCACGGCAAGGCGGGAGCAACGACATATCGCTTTGAATTGGAAATGGAATTACCAGCTCGCATCGAGTCCCAGCAGGGCCAGAGCCTCGCGCCGCAGCTCGGCCAGGCGCGGGTCGCCCCGGTGGCGCGGATAGGGCAAGTCGTTGACCAGCACCTGCTTGATGCGCGCCGGCCGCTCCGAAAACACCACCACGCGCTGCGCCATGAACAGCGCTTCTTCCACGTCGTGCGTGACCAGCAGCACCGAAAAACCCGAGCGCTGCCACAAATCCACCAGTTCGGTCTGCATCGAAAGCCGCGTGAGCGAATCGAGCTTGCCCAGCGGCTCGTCGAGCACCAGGAGGCTCGGGTCGTTGACCAGCGCCCGGGCCAGCGCCACGCGCTGCGCCATGCCGCCCGACAGCTGGTGCGGAAACGCCTTGGCAAAGCTGTCCAGGCCGACCAGCCGGAGCGCCTCGTCCACCCGGTGCCGCTGCGCCTTGAGCAAACCGCGCGCCTGCAGGCCCAGCGCCACGTTGTCCCAGACGGTGCGCCACGGGAACAGCGTCGGATCCTGGAACACCACGATGCGCGACGGGTCGGGCCGGGTGATCGGCTGGCCGTCCTGCAGCAGGCTGCCCGCCGTGGCCGGCTCCAGACCGGCGACCAGCCGCAGCAGCGTCGATTTGCCGCAGCCGCTGGGGCCGAGCAGCGCCACGAACTCGCCGGGCGCTATCGTCAGGTCCAGCTCGTCAATCACCTGCAGCGCGCCGCCGGGCAGGTCAAACCAATGGCTGACATTGCGCACATCGATGCGCGCGCCCTGGGTCTTTGCGCCCGCAGCTTGTGCCGCTGATGCCAGGGAATTTGTTGAAATCACCATTTCACGGTTCCTTTTTGCCATGACAGCACCCGGTCGCGCAGCAAGAACAGCAGCGTGATGATTCCGGAAAACAGCAGCGCCATCAGCAGCAGCGCGCCGTACATATTGGGATAACTGGCCCAGCCCTGCGCCCAGGTCAGGTACCAGCCCAGGCCCGATTTGACGCCCAGCATCTCGGCCACCACCAGCGTCGCGAACGCATGGCCCAGCCCCATGAACAGGCCGACGAACACCTGCGGCAAGGCCGCCGGAATCGCCACGCGCAGCACCAGAAACCAGGGCGATGCGCCCAGGGTGCGGGCCACGTCGTAGAAGTTGCGGTTCACGCCGGCCACGCCCGACCAGGTCAGGATGGCCACGGGAAAGCCCGTACCGAGCGCAATCAGAAACACCGCCGTGGACCAGCTCGACGGGAAAAAGTAGAACGAAATCGGCAGCAGCGCCGTGGTCGGCAAGGGGCCGAGCACGCGCAGCACCGGGTGAATCCAGTAGCTCGCCCGGCGCGACCAGCCAATCAGCACACCGACAAGAAAGCCCGTCAGGCTGCCCAGCGCGACGCCGATGGCCAGCAGTTGCAGCGAATTGGACGCACTGTCGAGCAGCCGGGGCCAGTCGCTCACATAGACCTCGATCAGGCTTTGCGGCGGCGCGAAAAACGGCGGCGGCAGCAGGCCCAGCTTCGCGGTGAGGATTTCCCACAGCGCTAGGCCGGCCGCCAGCACAATCAGCCAAGGGCCGGCCGGCCGCGCGCGCGAAGTCACCGCCGCAGTGGCTCCGGGCGCCAGGCCCAGCACCAGCAGCACGGCGGCCACGCCCAGCGCCAGCCCGGCGAATTCGCTGGTGTAGGTCCAGTCGTTGAAGCCCGCCGGCTTGTTGGGCCAGATATACGTCAGCACGCCCAGCGCCAGCCAGGCCAGCGCGGCGGCCAGTCCGCTCCACCAGACGGCAAAAGCCGGGCGCGCCGTTTTTTCCAATGGGGTGGATGCCGGCCGGGCGGCGCGGCGCGGCGGTTTCGCCACCGGCACGGGCGACCGGGGCGACAGGATGTTTTCAGCGGTTGTCATGGTGCGTGTTCCTTGCCGGCTCAGGCCAGCACATCGACGGTCACATGCTCGGCGAACCGCACCACGTCCGTGCTCGGCTTGAGTACGCCGACCAGCTTGAAGTCGCGCGCATAAAACTCCACTTCCTTTTTAAGCGCCAGGCCGCTGGGGTGGCTGCGGTGCGTCAGCGTGCCGAGCACGGCGCGCAGGTCTTCCACCGATGCTTTGGAATACGGGCTGTAGATCTTGGCCGTCTCGTTCGGGTAGTCGGCGATGAATTCGGACGCCTCGTTGATGGCGCGCACCAGCGACGCGACCAGGGGCTTGTCCTTGCGGATCAGGTTACCGCCCGCGCCGATCACGCAGCAGGTCTTGGCCGCGTATTCGCCCGACAGGTTGCTGGCCAGGTCCACCAGGCCCTTGGTGCGCCGCTCGATCAGGAACAGGTTCGGGTCGCCGTCGGCAATCGCCTGCGCCTCGCCCTTTTCCACCGCCAGCCCCAGCATGTCGGCGGGAAACTGGCGCCAGGTCACGTCCTTTTCCGGGTTCAGCCCGGCCTTGGTCAGCAGCACCGAGAAGAAGTTCTTGCCCGGGCTGTTCAGGTCGGACACGGCAATCGTCTTGCCCTTGAGCTTGGCGATGCTGGTGACGCCGGCCGGCGTATAGCCCACCAGGCGTGAACAGCCACCGTGGCTGCTGCCGACCAGCTTCACGTCCAGCCCCGACTCCAGCGGCTTGATCCAGCGATGCACCATGCCGACCGCCGCATCGGCCTTGCCGGTGGCGATGGTTTCCAGCAACTGGTCGGTCGAGCCGGCGAAATTCACCAGTTCGACCTTGAGCCCGTGCTTTTCAAAAAAGCCCCGGTCAATGGCCACCGGAACGGCCGACAGGCAGACCGCATTGGCGTTCCAGGCCAGCTTGAGGTCGCGCAGCGGGCCGGCGGCCAGCGCATGGCGGCCCGCCACGCCAGCGGCGCCCACGACGCCCGCAGCGCCAGCGGCGCGCAGCCACTGGCGGCGCGAGAAGCCTTTTGCCTGTGCATCGGGTGCCGAAAAATTATTGCCTGTGAACATGCCAGTCATCCTTTCAAAGTGAATCCGCCGGCGCGCAGACCGCTGTGCCCCGTCGATGGTCTGCATTGGAATGAATTCGGGCGGCGAAGGGAAAGAATAAAAACGGTGATGCTTATGCAAAAGATTCAGCACCCGGGCGCGCCGGATCGGGTGAAATCAGGGTCATGCCGTGTCACGGGCCTTGTGCCGTGAGACGCCCAATTTTTTGACCTGATCCACCCCATGAGCACCACCACCCTGCCCGCTTCAACACCCCGGCTCAGCCAATTTGTGCAACAGTTTTCCGACCTGCTGGACGGCCGGCCCGCAGAAGCCGAAACCCTGGAGCGCGGCGGCGAACTGCTGGCCGAACTGATTGCGCACGACGACTGGCTGCCCGCCGAATACGCCCGGCCCAGCCCGCAGCGCTACCAGCAGTATTTGCTGCATGTCGATGCGCGCGAGCGCTTTTCGGTCGTGAGCTTTGTCTGGGGGCCGGGCCAGGCCACGCCGATTCATGACCACACCGTGTGGGGGCTCGTCGGCCTGCTGCGCGGCGCCGAGCAGTCGCAGGCCTACGCCCGCAGCGCCGACGGCCGCTGGCAGCCGCAGGGTGCGCCGCACACGCTGGCGCCGGGCCAGGTCGAGGCCGTGTCGCCCAGCATTGGTGACGTTCACCGCGTCAGCAATGCGCTGGCCGGCCAGCCTTCGATCAGCATCCATGTGTACGGCGCCGACATCGGCAAGGTGCAGCGCTCGGTCTATCTGGAAGACGGCACGCGCAAGCCGTTTGTGTCCGGCTACAGCAATCCTGTCGTGCCAGCGCCCTGAGCGCAGGTTTCAATCGCCCACCGATTCATTCACTTTTCAAAAAACTCATGCCCCAAGCCCTTCCCTACAAGACTTTCAACGACGTGCGCCAGGCCCTGCTGGACGGCCAGGAAATTGCCCTGATCGACGTGCGCGAGGAAGACCCCTTTGCCCAGTCCCACCCGCTGTTTGCCGCCAACTTTCCCGCCGGCCGGCTCGAACTCGACGCCTGGAGCCGCATTCCGCGCCTCGACACCGCCCTCGTCGTGTACGACAACGGCGAAGGGCTGGCCGAGGCGGCCGCGCGCACGCTCAAGCAACTGGGCTACACCGATGTCGCATTGCTCGAAGGCGGGCTGCAGGGCTGGCGCGACGCGGGCGGCGAACTCTTCAGGGACGTGAACGTGCCGAGCAAGGCCTTTGGCGAACTGGTCGAGTCGCAGCGCCACACGCCTTCGCTGGCCGCCGAGGAAGTCCTGGCGCTGATTGAAAGCCAGGCCGATGTGGTGGTGCTCGACGCGCGCCGCTTCGACGAATACCAGACCATGAGCATTCCGGGCGGCATCAGCGTGCCCGGCGCCGAGCTGGTGCTGCGCGCCCGCGCGCTGGCGCCCAGCCCGGCGACCCGCATCATCGTCAACTGCGCCGGGCGCACGCGCAGCATCATCGGCGCGCAGTCGCTGGTCAATGCCGGCCTGCCCAATCCGGTATCGGCCCTGCGCAACGGCACCATCGGCTGGAAGCTGGCCGGCCAGGCGCTGGACCACGGCGCCAGCCGCCGCTTTGCCGAGGTCACGCCCGAGCAGCGCAGCGAGGCGGCCAGCCAGGCGCGTGCCGTGGCCGACCGCGCCGGGGTGCGGCGCGCCCAGCCCGGCGATCTGGCGCGCTTTGCCGCCGAGGCCGGCCGCACCACCTATCTGTACGACGTGCGCACGCCCGAGGAATTCGCCGCCGGCCACCTGCCGGGCTTTCGCAGCGCGCCCGGCGGCCAGCTGGTGCAGGAAACCGACGTGTCGGCGCCGGTGCGCGGCGCGCGCATCGTGCTGGCCGACGATGACGGCGTGCGCGCCGGCATGACCGCTTCGTGGCTGGCGCAACTGGGCTGGGATGTCTGGGTGCTCGACGGCGCGGCGGCCCGCGACTTCAGCGAAGCCGGCCATCCGCCGGCGCCGGTTCCCGAGCCCGAAGGCCCCATCGCGCACGCGACGCCCGCCGAACTGGCCCACTGGCTGCGCGATGATCCGACCGGCCAGATCGCCGTGCTGGACCTGACCACCAGCGCCAACTACGTCAAGCGCCACATTCCCGGCGCCTGGTTCGTGCTGCGCTCCGAACTCGGGCAGGCCGTGGCCAGGATTCCGAAAGCCGGGCGCTATGTGCTGACTTGCGGCAGCAGCCTGCTGGCCCGCTACGCCGCCGCCGACCTGGCGCGCCTGAGCGGCGCCGAAGTTGTGGTGCTTGCCGGCGGCACGCTGGCCTGGATCGAGGCGGGTTTGCCGCTGGAGCACGGCGAAACCCGCCTGGCTTCGGCCCGCACCGACCGCTACCGCCGTCCTTACGAAGGCACCGACAGCCCGCGCGAAGCCATGCAGGGCTACCTTGACTGGGAGTTCGGGCTGGTCGAGCAGCTCGGGCGCGACGGGACGCACGGGTTTTATGTGATCTGAGCGGCAGCTGCGCCAGAAGGCATCATTTACTTCATATTTGATAGCAATAGATGCATATCTGGCGTGCGCAGATGACCTTTTAAGGCATCAAATATCGGCTCGGATGATGATCAGCGGCGTACACGCTGGGCAGGGTGAATTCCCTGGCTTGATTTTTCAGCTTCCCAGCCCGAACAGGCGCGCCGCATTGCCATAGAGCAGCTTGTCCAGCACCTTTCCCCTGAAGCCGAGCGCCAGAAAATCGTCAATCGACTGGCGGATCGGGCGGAATGGATAGGACGAGCCGAACAGCAGCTGATCGCCCATGAAGCCGTTCGCCGCCTGCACGAACACCTCGCTGCCAGGCAGGAACTGGTACATGTCGGGCACGACTGAAATGTTGTCGTAGCGAAAAGCCACGCCCACCAGCTGCTGGGTGTTCGGGTAATAGCCGTGGTAGCAGACGATGCGCAACTGGGGAAAAGCCTGGGCCACTTTCGCCAGCCGGCCGGGGTCGTTGAAGGCCGGGTCCGGCGTCGTCGGCCCGGACATCAGGAACAGCGGCAGGCCACGGCGGTTCAGGTGTTCATAGACCGGAAAATACAGCGCATCGTCCGCATGCCGGGCGGGCGCGCCAAAACCCGGCTCCAGGCCGATGCCGGCCAGCCCAAGCTGGTCGATGGCCCGGTCGATCTCGGCCAGCGCGCTGTCCACGCCCTGCAGCGCCGGATCAATGCCGGCAATGCCCAGCAGTTCCTCGTGCGCATGGGTGATCTGGTGGATCACGTCATTGGGCAGGTGCTGGCTGGGGGTATGGCGGCCCACGACAACCGCCTTACTCAGCCCAGCATCACGCACCTCGGCCAGAAAGCCCTCGGGCGTGAGTGAGCGGGCGAAATGCTCGTCGCTGCCGCGCGTGCCGACGCGGCGGTTCAGCCAGCGCGCCGTTTCATAGCCGGGCGAACCGGGATTGGCGCCGAAAAAGTCGTGCAAATAGGCCGGACGGCAGCGCAGGTCGATGACTTTCATGCGGCGACTGCGCTTTCAGCGGCGATTTTTTCGGCGTTTTCCGGTGCGGTGGCGCGCACGTCGAAAGCCCCGCCAGTCAGCACCTGGTCGATCAGCGTCACCGGCTTTTTTCCCGGCAGCAGCGGGAACACCAGTTCGGCGAAGCGGATGGATTCCTCCAGGTGCGGGTAGCCCGACAGCACAAAGGTGTCCACGCCCAGGTCGGCGTATTCCTGCAGGCGCGCCGCCACGGTCTGCGCGTCGCCCACCAGCGCCGTGCCCGCGCCGCCGCGCACCAGGCCGACGCCAGCCCACAGGTTCGGGCTGACTTCGAGCTGGTCGCGCCGCCCGCCGTGCAGCGCGGCCATGCGCCGCTGGCCTTCGGAGTCCATGCTGGCGTAGTTGCTCTGGGCCTTGGCGATGGTGTCGTCGTCAAGCCGGCTGATCAGGCGCTCGGCGGCGGCCCAGGCCTCGTCATTCGTTTCGCGGACGATGACGTGCAGACGCACGCCAAAGCGCACGGTGCGGCCGTATTTTTCGGCGCGGCTGCGCACATCGGCGATTTTCTCGGCGACGGCCGCCGGCGGCTCGCCCCAGGTCAGGTAGGCATCGACGTGCTTGGCGGCCAGCTCATGCGCCGCTGGCGAGGAGCCGCCAAAGTACAGCGGTGGCGCAGGCTGCTGCACCGGCGGAAAGAAGTTCCTGGCCTGCTTGACGTTGACGTGCTTGCCTGTGAAATCAACGGTCTTGCCGGCCATCAGGTCGCGCCAGACGGTGATGAATTCATCGGCCGCCTCGTAGCGCTGATCATGGTCGAGGTAAACGCCTTCGGCGGCCAGTTCGGCCGCATCGCCGCCGGGCACGACATTGAGCAGCAGCCGGCCATTGAGCGCCTGGTCCAGCGTCGCCGCCTGGCGCGCGCTGGCCGTGGGGCCGGTGACGGAGGTGCGCAGCGCCACCAGCAGCTTGATGCGCTGGGTCACCGCAATCAGGCTGGAGGCCGTGACCCACGGGTCCAGGCAGCTGCTGCCGGTGGGGATCAGGAGGCCGTCATAGCCGAGGCTTTCGGCGGTGACGGCGATCTGGCGCATGTAGGCATTGGTGGCGGGACGCCCGGTATTGGACTTGCCGAGGTAGCGGGTGTCGCCGGACGTGGGAAGAAACCAGAAAACTTCAAAACTCATGGGATAGCCTCAATTTCAAGGATGAACGCCCCGCCTGTCCGCAAGGTCCGTACCAAGCCGGAAAAGGTCCGGAACCGGCCTGTTCGCGAAGGGATTCGAGAGCATGGAAAAGGCAGCTTCCGGCTCTGCGGCGCATGAAAAAACGTGTCGGCGCGCCGCGCCATTGCGCCTTCGTTCGCGCGCTGCGCGCTGGTGTTGGTGCCGCAACACTTTGACCAATCCACTGTTGCCAGGCACACAGTTACTGCCGCTGCCATGTGTGTGGACGCGAGGAAAGCCGGGCCGAAAAATGGCAACGCCACCCTTAGCAAATAGCTAAAAAGTATTTAAAGAACCATCGTTAGATGATTTAGATTACAAGTCATTCAGATACCAAGACGCTGATTTCGGCGTGAATTCCTGAATGAAAAAGCGATGAAAGGGAGGAATCGTTGTTCAAACTGCTATTTAAATGATAGCTGTATGTGCTTATAAATATTACGCAGAATGCCGATTACGTCTAAAAAATACATGCCTGATCAACTGCAAGCCCGGCCACAGCGCCACGCCCCCCGAGACCAGATGCGCCAGATTCAATTGAAGCATTCCGCAGGACTGCGGCCGATGAATGGGAGCGTGCGGCGCACCGGCCCGCAAGGAATGTTCACCTTGGCATAACTGTTGCGATGGCTCCACCAGTTGCCAGCCCAAACAGGCCGCGCAGCCCCATCAACCACTTCCCAAGCAGGATTCCATCCCATGAGCACTCCCTTGAAAATCGTCGCCGTTTCCGGCGGCACCTTCCGCCCTTCCCGCACCCTGGTGCTGACCCAGGCCATCGTCGCCGAACTGGGCAAACACCTGGCCATCGACAGCCACATCATCGAGCTGGGCGACATCGCCCGCCCGCTGGGCAGCGCGCTCTCGCGCAAGGAACTCACGCCCGCCGTCGAGCGCGAGCTGCGCGCCATCGAGTCGGCCGACCTCTTGATTGCCGCCACGCCGGTCTATCGCGCCTCCTACCCCGGCCAGTTCAAGCACCTGTTCGACCTGATCGGCCAGGATGCGCTGATCGGCAAGCCGGTGCTGTTCGCCGCCACCGGCGGCAGCGAACGGCATGCGCTGGTGATCGACCACCAGCTGCGCCCGCTGTTCAGCTTTTTCCAGGCGCTGACGCTGCCCACCGGCGTGTATGCCTCGGAGGCCGATTTCAGCAACTACCAGATCAGCAGCGAACTGCTGCAGGCGCGCATCCGCCTGGCGGTCAAGCACGCCCTGCCCCTGCTGGGCCAGAAGACGGAGGAACTGCAAGCGGCCTGAAGGCGCAGCAGTGGCCGCGCTTGTGCCCGGCCGCCCGCATCGCCCCGGCCTTTCTTTCAACCTCTTTTCAGGAAAAAGCGTGTGACCGCCACTCATCAACTCAAGGCCATTGCGCCTCTTCAGATCGCCCGCCAGCTCGCGGCCGGTTTTGCCGAAACCGCCGCCGAGCGCGACCTGCGCGGCGGCACGCCCAAGGCCGAGCGCGATGCGCTGCGCCACAGCGGCCTGCTCGCACTGAGCATCCCCCGGCAATACGGCGGCCTGGGCGCCAGCTGGAGCGAAACGCTGCAGATCGTGCGCGAATTTGCCCGCGTGGACAGCTCGATTGCCCATGTCTATGGCTTTCAGCACCTGATGCTGGCCACCGTGCGCCTGTTCGCGCGGCCCGACCAGTGGGAGCCGTGGTTCGAGCAGACCGCCCGCAACGACTGGTTCTGGGGCAATGCGCTGAACCCGCTGGACACCCGCACGGTGTCGAAAAAGCTCAACGGCTGGCGCGAATTTTCCGGGCGCAAGAGCTTTTGCTCCGGCTCGGCCGACTCGGAAATGCTGATCGCCTCGGCGCTCGACGAGTCCATTGGCGGCAAGCTGCTGATCGCGGCCATTCCCAGCGGCCGCAGCGGCATCACGCTGCATGGCGACTGGGACAACATGGGCCAGCGCCAGACCGACAGCGGCAGCGCCACCTTCGAGCGCGTGCGGGTCGAAGAAAACGAGTTGCTGCTCGACCCCGGCCCGCTGAGCACACCCTTTGCCTGCCTGCGCCCCTTGATTGCCCAGCTGACCTTTGCCAACCTGTTCCTCGGCATTGCCGAAGGCGCTTTTGACGAAGCACGGCATTACACGCGCAAGGAGTCGCGCGTCTGGTTCAAGTCCAAGGCCACCCAGGTCAGCGAAGACCCGTACACGCTGCGCCACTACGGCGAGTTCTGGGTCGGGCTGGAGAGCGTGCGGCTGCTGACCGAGCGGGCCAACAACCTGCTCGACGAGGCCTGGCGCAAGGAAAACCGGCTGGGCGCAGAGGAACGCGGCCACCTGGCCGTGGCCATCGCCACCGCCAAGGTCGCCGCCACCCGCTGCGGGCTCGATGTGACCAGCCGGCTGTTCGAAGTGACCGGCGCGCGCGCCACCCATGCTGCCTTGCGGCTGGACCGCCACTGGCGCAACCTGCGCACCCAGACCCTGCACGATCCGGTGGACTACAAGCTGCAGGAACTGGGCGACTGGGCGCTCAATACATCACTGCCGGCGCCCTCTTTCTACTCCTAGCCTATTTTCCAACGCCATGCACCTGCTCACCCTGCCTCCGTCTCCTGCCCTCGCCACCTCGATCCGCGCCACCGCCCAGGTGTTCGAGGATCCGAAATCGCAGGCCCTGCTGGCCCACCTGCAGCAGGTCGCGCCCAGCGACGCCAGCGTGCTCATCATTGGCGAGACCGGCACCGGCAAGGAACTGGTGGCGCGCCACCTGCACGAACTTAGCGCCCGGCGCGGCGGGCCGTTCATGGCGGTCAACTGCGGGGCGTTCTCGGAAAACCTGGTGGAAGCCGAACTCTTCGGCCACGAAAAAGGCGCGTTCACCGGCGCACTGAGTTCCAAGGCCGGCTGGTTCGAGGAAGCCAACGGCGGCACGCTGTTCCTCGACGAGATCGGCGACCTGCCGATGCCCATCCAGGTCAAGCTGCTGCGCGTGCTGCAGGAGCGCGAAGTCGTGCGGCTGGGCTCGCGCAGGAGCATTCCGATCAATGTGCGGGTGTTGGCGGCCACCAACGTCCAGCTGGAAAAAGCCATCAATGCCGGCAATTTCCGCGAAGACCTGTACTACCGGCTGAGCGTCGTGACGCTCGAACTCAGCCCGCTGCGCGAGCGGCCGGGCGACATCCTGCCGCTGACGCGCCATTTCATCGCCGAGTACAGCCGCCGCCTGGGCTATGCGGACATCACGCTGCACCCCGAAGCCCGGCAAAAGCTGGAGGGCTATTCCTGGCCGGGCAATATCCGCGAGTTGGAAAACGTGATTCACCACACCTTGCTGATCTGCCGCGCCAACCTGATCCGCGCAGAAGACCTGCACCTGTCCAAGCTGCGCCTGGAGCGCCAGGACGACAGCAGCCGCCCGCAGGACGAATCGGCCGACGCCCTGCTGCAGCGCGCCTTTCAAAAGCTGTTCGAGGAAGAAAGCGGCGCGCTGCATGAAAAAGTGCAGGAGGTGCTGCTCGCCACGGCCTACCGCTTTTGCCACTACAACCAGGTCCACACCGCCCAGCTGCTCGGCCTGAGCCGCAACATCATCCGTGCCCAGCTGATCAAGACGGGGGAGCTGGTGGTGAACAAGCGCCGGCCCGCGCCTGGGGCGCAGGGGGTCCGGGTGGGGCAGGTTTCGGTTTGAGAGTTGAAATCCTTGTTTGGGTAGTTCGATTCCGCCCCACGCCACCAGTTGACGCACTCGAACGTATTGGTGCGCAAACACGCAAACCAACCCTTTCTCTGAAAGCCGGTATCGTGCTGAATGGTGAGGGCTGACTTGCTCTTTGAAGGACTCGAATGCAGCGTAACCCGACGGCCGCCAGTACCCGCTTTCTGGATGCCCAGCAAACAAGCGCTTTTTTTGCCGGACATCTACTACCGATCAAATTTCTGTTTGCTCAGCCATCTCCAAAGCATCATCCACCTCAATGCCAAGGTAACGCACGGTGCTCTCCAGCTTGGTGTGGCCAAGAAGCAGTTGCACCGCCCGCAGATTTTTCGTCCGTCGATAGATCAAGGATGCCTTGGTTCGCCGCATCGAATGTGTTCCGTATTCGGACGGATTTAGCCCGATCTCTGTGACCCAAGAATCCACAATTCGTGCGTATTGGCGGGTTCCGATGTGAGGTGACTCATGGAGACGGCAGGGGAACAAATAATCGTCCTGCCCGAGTTTGGCCTCTTTGATCCAATCACTGACTGCGTCACGGGTCGGTTGGGTAATTTCGAACTGAACGGGTCGCGAGGTCTTTTGCTGCATCACGGTTGCTCGGGGCGATACGTGTTCGCCATGGCAGATGTCGCGCACTCGCATCTTTACCAGGTCACAGGCCCGCAGTTTGCTGTCCGATCCCAGGTCGAACATGGCGAGTTCACGCACTCGGTGTTGAAGTTGAAGGCGGACCCGAATGACCCAAATCTCCTTCAATTTGAACGGAGATTTTTGCCCGACGATCACGCCCTTGTTCCAGGGGGTGTGTTGTTCGTGGTCTGTGGTGTTTTCCATGATGGACTCTTTGTTGATAGAGGGAGTCCGACTTTGGGCTGATCGCAGGGTAGCGCAAGCACAGTTTTTGCGGCAGGAATGCGGACCTTGGTCACCTCCGGCAACGTGCCCAAAGCAGCCGAATAGTTCAACCGGCTGTGTCGTCACGGCCGCGGAGTGCTTCCCGCCCTTTCTTGGTTATAGCCAAAACTCGAGCGAACGGGGTTTTCGCATTGCAAGACGGCAAGAGCACAGCAAGATGACCTGCGGCGCGCAGCACTCTTAACTTGTCGATCTCATCAAGATCAGAGACGGTAAATGGCAACGTTTGTTTTGAAATCTTATGCAGAAATTCTAAAGTCATGGCCAACTCCTTCCCTAACACAGCACCAATTCTGCGCATCCTTTGCGAGCCTAAGTAGACATTGATCAAGCAGGGAACAAAGAAACCGATCAAGGCGGCTCAAGGCTCGACAACAAGTGCTACGCGGCTCGATTTGAAGGCGCCAAAACGGTTTTGGGGTACCCGCGTCGACGCGCAGGCCAACAACGAACACTTCGACGGCAAAACGACGGAATAGAGAATGAACATGACATATACCCGAGCCATCCGCGTTGCTGAACGCTGCGCGTGCAGACCGATTCATTGACAACGCCTGAAACTCGCAAAGGTCTTCTCCTACATCAATTCAGTTGAAAGTCCGGCATGGTTCGCGGCCGCAACGCCTGATGATTTCCCAATTCAACTTCTGAATACTTAGCAACTGAAGCTATCAAACGGAGGATCACATGAACTATGAAGAGCGCGACACCTATGGCATGTACAAAGTCAACCCCATCAGTGCGTCGGGGTCCGGCGTGCGCCAAGGACCCGGTCCCGAACTGATGGGCGCTAACACGCTCATTGGCAACGATGTCTATAACCTGAAGAATGAAGACCTTGGCGACATCAAAGAAATCATGCTCGATATGCGCACGGGTCGGGTTAGTTATGCGGTGTTATCTTTTGGCGGTTTCCTTGGAATGGGCGAGAAGCTGTTCGCCGTACCGTGGAACGCGTTGACGCTTGATACACAGAACAAACGTTTCACACTCAACGTCGAGAAGGACCGCTTGGAAAGCGCCCCAGGATTCGACCAGGACAGTTGGCCCAATATGGCCGACCCGTCGTGGGCGAAGAGCATCCATGATTACTATGGGACAAAACCGTACGCGGACGACGTGCGCGTTTAGCAGGCCGCTGAAATACCTCAAATCGAAGTTCGCCGGTTTTCAACCCCACCCGATAATCTGAAGCAGTCCCTTTTCTGACCCGATACCAACCCAGTCCATCCATGCGCGGAGCCGACACCTTCACCGAAAGCCCGTTCACGCTGCATCGCCTGGAAGACTTTGTGCCGGCCGACCATCCGTTGCGCCCGATACGCCAGATGGTCAACGCGGCGCTGGGGAAGATGGACGATTTGTTTGCCGCAATGTATGAGGCGCACAGCAAAGGCGGGCGGCCCAGCATTGCGCCTGAAAAGCTGCTGCGCGCCATGCTTTTGCAGGTTTTCTACAGCATCCGTTCGGAACGCCAGCTCATGGAACAGGTGCAGTACAACCTGCTCTACCGCTGGTTTATCGGGCTGGCGATGGAGGATGCGGTGTGGGTGCCCACGGTGTTCACGAAAAACCGTGAGCGCTTGCTTGAGCATGACGCAGTGATTGAACTGTTCAACCATGTGCTGCAAAGCGCCGACAAGCAAGGCTGGCTCTCGGGCGAGCACTTCAGCGTGGACGGCACCCTTATTCAGGCCTGGGCGAGTCACAAGAGCTTTGTGCGCAAGGACGGCAGCGACGGCGACCAGGGAGACGGCAGCTTCAAGGGGCAGACGCGCTCGAACGAGACGCACGAATCGAGCACTGACGTTGACGCCAGGCTGTACCGCAAGGGCAAGACGGCCAGCGAGCTGCGCTTCATGGGCCACACGCTGAGCGACAACCGCCACGGGTTGATTGCCAGCGCCGTGGTCACTCGGGCAGACGGCTACGCCGAGCGCGAAGCGGCCAAGGTCATGGCGCGCGATGCCCGGCAAGCCCTGCCGGACGCGCAAACCGCCCTCACGCTGGGAGCCGACAAGGGTTACGACGCGCAGGAGTTCATCGAGGCGTGCCTGGCGATGGGCGTCACGCCGCATGTGGCGCAAAACACTTCAGGACGGCGCTCGGCCGTGCCCGATGCGATTGCCCGGACAGACGGTTATGCCGTCTCGCAGCAAAAAAGAAAGCTCATCGAGCAAGGCTTTGGCTGGGCCAAAACGGTAGGAGGGATTCGCCAGGTGATGGTGCGCGGGCTTGAGCGCGTGGACCAGATGTTCGTGCTGACGATGGCTGCTTACAACCTCACGCGTATGCGCACCTTGGGACAAATCCGTCTGCAGGGGCAATAAGTGGATAAAAAAGGCGACAGGAGCGATTCAGGTCGCCAGCCGCAACGTCAAAAGGCACTGTGATTTTCAAATATGAAAAATAATCGCAAAAACAAACCACTTCGAGCCAGTTGCTGCGCCTGCGCAGTCAGTATTTCAGCAGCCTGTTAGGTCATTGTTTATGAAAGCCTTTGTGCAGGATATCGAGGGTCTCGCCGTCAAGAATGACGAGTTTTGACGGGTGTGCTGTACACGGCCAAGCACTGCCTACGCCTGAACGCAGAAGAATTCCTGCCAATTTTCTATTATTGAACTGCGAGTCATTCATTGGCTCACAGACCGAGTTCGTGTATATAAACTACCATCGTAGCGGTCAAACTTTAGGTTTTCGCTGGCACACGTTTAAGCTGACCTCTTTGCACCGCCGCTATTGAGGTGAATCTCTAGTTGACAGTTCGCGGGGTATTGAAAGAATGTTTGCAATGGCGAAAAATAATGTCCCGCGTCACGTCGGTTTCATTCCCGATGGAAACCGCCGCTGGGCTCTCGATCATGGCCTGCCCAAAGAAGCCGGATATGTTCATGGTATCGACCCGGGGTTGCTGCTGTATGAGAAATGTAAAGAATGCGGGATCAAGGAAGCCTCAATCTACTGCTTTACCCAGGACAACACCAAGCGGCCTTCCATTCAGAAACAGGCGTTCAGCGAGGCCACCGTTGCATTCGCTTTAGAGATCGCACGCCGTGGAGCGGCGCTGCTTGTTGTCGGCGATGAGACCTCGACACAATTCCCCGAGGAATTAAAAGAATTCCGGCAGCGCCAAGGTGTTGGAATGAAGGTAAATCTACTCGTCAACTATGGTTGGGAATGGGATCTGGCCGGTCTTAAAAACAGCGGCCTGCGTTCAGATGAAGTTTCACGTCTGGATTTAATCGTACGCTGGGGAGGGGGATGCCGATTGAGCGGTTTTCTCCCGGTGCAATCGGTTTATGCGGATTTCTATGTCAGGGATGAATATTGGCCAGATTTTGATCCGCAGCATTTTGAGAACGCACTCGCCTGGTTTAAAAACCAGGACCAGACACTCGGCGGGTAATGGCATCAACGGCCCCGTGAGAAAAACTTACGAAGAAGGAGTCGATATGAAAGGTTTTGTGCAGGATATCGAGAGTCTCGCCGTCAAGAATGACGAGTTTCGTCGTGTGCTTTACACGGCAAAACACTGTCAGCTCGTCGTGATGGCGTTAAAGCCCAAGGACGAAATCGGGGCGGAAGTCCACCACCTCGACCAGTTCTTTCGCGTGGAGGAAGGGAGCGGTGAGGCAGTTCTCGATGGCGTTCGGACGGCGATCCAAGCCGGCTTCGCGGTAGTCGTCCCGGCGGGAACGAATCACAACATCATCAATACCGGCAGTGTTCCGCTGAAGCTCTATACGCTCTATGCGCCGCCGAATCATCGGGACGGCGTCGTCCACCATACCCGCGCCGACGCGGAGGCCGACAACGAACACTTCGACGGCAAAACGACAGAATAGAGAGTCGACACGACTTGTATCCAGTCTGTCTCCGGGGCTGAGTGCTGCGCGTGCAGACAGATTCATTGACAGCGAACGCCTACTATTGGTCGGGTGCGGGTGCTGCAATCGTTGAAATCATCGCCACATAGCCGACATTCGACTTGCAGAGTTCGGTGACCGGTTTGGAGCGACCAGTTCGGAAATCCGTACAGCCGCTGTCAGTCTGAAGCGGCCAGTAGCTAAACGCTGATCGCTGATCGCTGATTGGATTTCGCCAAGTTTGAAAAGGGCTTGCAACAAACCACTCAAGCCGTGGCAACGGCGCGCTGCCCACCCAGGTAAAAGTCATGCATGTCCCCCCGCTGCGCCAACACCTGCGCCGGGCCTTGGCTGACGACGCGCCCGCTTTCCAGCACATAGGCGTACTGCGCGTAGCGCAGCGCAATGCTGATGTTCTGCTCGGCCAGTAGAAAACTCACGCCCTCGTCGCGGTTGAGCCGGGCGATGATGTCGAAGATTTCCTCGACGATCTGCGGCGCCAGGCCCATCGACGGTTCATCGAGCAGCACCAGGCGCGGCTTGGCCATCAGCGCCCGGCCGATGGCCACCATCTGCTGTTCGCCGCCCGAGGTGTAGCCGGCCAGGCTTTTGCGCCTGAGCTTGAGGCGCGGAAAATAGCCGTAGATGCGCTCCAGGTCCGCCTGCATCGCACGCCGCGAGACCTTGCGCACGAACGCGCCGATCAGCAGGTTTTCTTCCACCGTCAGGTGGGCAAAGCAGTGCCGCCCTTCGAGCACCTGCACCAGCCCGCCGGCCACCAGCGCGTCCGGGTCATGCTGGCCGATGTCCTCGCCCCGGTACAGAATCCGCCCGCGTGTCAGGTCGCCGCGTTCGGCGCGGATCAGGTGTGAAACGGCTTTGAGGGTGGTGCTTTTGCCCGCGCCGTTGGCGCCCAGCAGCGCGACGATCTGGCCGGCCCGGACCGTGAGCGAAACACCGCGCAAGGCCAGAATGACCTGCTCATAGACGACCTCGATGTCGTCGATCTGCAAAATGGGAGTGCTGGGCATGGAGGGTTGTGGTGAGGGAGTCATTGCTCTTTAATTGATAGCTGTATGCGCTTGCCAGTCCTGCGCAAAAGGCGAATTCCATCAAGAAATAACGCTGAAACACGGCTTGAAACAGGCCAGAGGCATTGCGACGGCAACCGCAGACAGCCCGAATGACTGCAATATTCAGTCATTTAAGCCTCTGGCGCATGCTGCACGGGCATCAGCAGCTATTGATTAAATAGCAAAATACCAGCGCAGTCCGGCGCAAGCAGCAAGCCGCTTCAGTTCCACGGATGGCGCGGCGGGTTCACGCCGTTCAGGTAATAGTTGCCGATGTGGAAAAACTTCCAGCGCACCGGGTCGTGCAGGGTGTGGATGCGGGCGTTGCGCCAGTGGCGGTCGAGGTTGTGAACCGTCAGCGCGGAACGCGTGCCGGCCAGCTCGAACAGGCGGTTGGTCACTTCAATCGCTACCTGCGTGGTCAGCACCTTTGCTTCGGCCGTGCCGACCGTGGCGGCGGCTACCCCGGCTTCAGTCGCATTCGCCAGCGCCGCATCGACGAGGCGGCCGGCGCGCTCCAGCAGCGCCTCGGCGGCGTGCAGCCTGATCTGCAGGTCGCCGATGGCGGCGATGGTGAACGGGTCTTCGCCAGCGGTTTCCTTGCCGCTGTCGATCCACGGGCGGCTCTTGGTGCGGATGAAGTCAATCGAGTCGGCCAGCGCGCCGCGTGCGATGCCGGCGTCAATCGCGGCCTGGATGATCTGCGAAATCGGCCCGGCGGCCGTCGGGTGGTCGAAGGCGTCAATCGGCACGACGCGGCTTTGGGGCACGCGCACCCGCTCGATCTTCACCGAGCCCGAGGCGGTGGTGCGCTGGCCAAAGCCCGACCAGTCGTTGATCACGGTGAGGCCGGGCGTGTCGCGGTCGGCAAAGACGATGTAGCCCTTGCCAGCTTCATTCACGGCGACGATGGGAACGATGTGCGAGAGCAGCGCCCCGGTGGTGTAGAACTTCTGGCCGCTGACTTCCACCTCGTCGCCGTGCACCACCACTTTCGTTTCAAAAGCGGCCACGTTGCGGCTGTTCAGTTCGGAAAAGGCGTTGCCGAAGCGGTGCCCCTGGAGCACCAAGCCGAACAGCTCGCGCTTTTGCGCCTCGCTGGCGTCCAGGCCGACATGGGCGACAAGCACGAAATGGTTCTGGCTGATCTGGGCAATGCTCGAATCGGCTGCCGAAATGATGGCGACGACTTCGGCCAGCGTGGCGTAGGACACGCCGGGGCCGCCATAAGCCTTGGGCACGTTCAGGCCCCACAGGCCGCTTTGCGAGTAGGCGTCGATCTCGTCAATCGGCAAGAAGCCTTCGCGGTCGCGCAGCGCCGATTCGGGGGCAAAGCGGGCGGCCAGGCGGTGGGCAATCTCAATCGCCTCGGCGTCGCTGCGGATGATATGGGCCGCCTGCACAGGGCGGGGGCGCGGCGCGAAAGGCGCGAGAGAGTTGACGCGTGGGCGTTCCAGGGTGGCGGTGGCAGTCATGGTGAACTCCTTGAAATCAAAGGAAAAGGGATCAACACCGTCATTCCCGCGCAGGCGGGAATCCAGTCGCATTACGAAGGGCTGAGCTTTGTTCGAGCGCCGTACTGGATTCCCGCCTGCGCGGGAATGACGGATGAAAAGTGATTACTTGCCCGGCGTGCCCGCGCCGATCTGCCAGACATAAGGCGGTTCGGTGCCGTTGATCACCCAGTCGCCGATGATTTTTTCCTTGTAGATCAGCGGGTTGTGGGTGGCCACGGTGCGCGCATTGCGCCAGTGGCGGTCCAGCGCCTTGGCTTCGCGGGCGGCCGAGGCGCCCAGCGCGTTGAACAGGTCGGAGGCGGCGCGCAGCACCAGGTCGGCCAGCACCACCTGCGCCTTGGCGGACTCGATTTCAGCGTCGATGTTGGCCTGGTGCTCGGCCTCGTCGTTGCCGCCAAACCGGGTCTCGTAGGCGCGCTGCGCCGGTTCGGCGGCCCGGATGGCGACGGCCTCGGCCGCGTAGGCCTGCGCCGAAATCCGACCGATCACCTGCTGAATCTGCACATCCTGGGCCACGCTGGAGGCGTTGCCGTGGCTGAAGATACGGGTGCGCTCGCGCACTTCGCGCGCCGCATCGCGCTCCACCGCCCTGGCGGTGCCAGCCAGCACGGCGTTCAGCACCAGCTGGTAAAACGCCGTCTGGTATTTGAAGCGGGTGGCGAAGTCGATGACGTTCACCGCCTCGACCTGGGCATTGACAAAGACCGAGGTGCCGCTGCCGGTGGTGCGCTGGCCAAAGCCGTCCCAGTCGTCGCTCAGCGTCACGCCGTCCTGGCGCGTGCTGACCACGGCAATCACATCGCCGCCGGTGTCGGTGCGCTTGGCGTACACGTCGATCCAGTCGGCAAAAATGCTGCCGGTGCTGTAGAACTTGGTGCCGTTGAGCCGCCAGCCGCCCTCCTCTGCCGGAGTGACCTGGGTGATGGCGTCACCCATCTTGACGCTGCCGATTTCGGTCCAGGCATTGCCCACCAGCTCACCGGCGACAAAGCGCTGGAACCAGATGTCGCGCTCGGGGCTGGGCGGGGCGTTCAGGCGGTCCTCGACAAAGGCGAAATGGCCGCGCAGCGACTGCGGCACATTGGAATCGGCTTCGGCCAGTTCGATCAGCAGGCGAAACAGCTGCGGCACCGAAGCGCCCGCGCCGCCGTGGGCGACCGGAACGCGCACCGCGCCAAAGCCGGCTTCCTTGAGCCACTTGATGGGCTCGTAAGGCAGGCTTCGCGAACGCTCGCGCTCGACCGCGCCTTCAGCGATGCGCGAAAAAATGGGGCGAAAGCGGCTGGCCAGCCGTTCGTAGTCGGTGCCGATGGACAGGTTGAAGAGGATCGAGTTGTGGCTCATGGTGGTGTCGGGGGTTGCTGGCGGCGGGCTCTTGCGCCCGCCGCCGGGGTGGATCAATCAGGAGATATTTCAGACAGGGCGCAGGATTCAGCCTTCCTTGCCGCAGTCGCGCGGCGTGATGCCTTTTTCCTTGGCGTACTTGCGGGCCGATTCCTCGATGATCGGGCGCAGCAGGGCGCGGTCGGCCTGCACCCAGTCGCTGATCACGCTCCACTTCTGGCCGTCCCACTGCTGAAAGCGCACCGCGCCGCCGCCTTCGTGGTCGGCGCAGGACAGCTTGAGCGGCTGCACCAGCCCGAGCGCGCCCAGGCTCTTGAGGCGGGCGTCGTCGAGCTTGAGGTTTTCAAAACCCCAGCGCACCTGCTCGCCAGTCAAGGGTTTCTTGCCGAACTTGTCCTGGGCGATGCGCAGCGCCTCGACGTTCAAGATGCCGTTGACCACGCCCAGGTTGTAATAGACCGAGCCGAAGCGTTTCGGGTCGGCCAGGTTGCCCTTGCCGGCATCGACGACGGTTTTCTTGATGCCCTGAAGGACCGGAAATTGCGTGCCCGACGGGTGCGTGGTGATGGAGATGAAGCCCTTGGCGGCGGCACCGGCAGGAGCGGCGTCGTCCTCGGAGTTGCTCCAGATGTTACCGATGATGCGGTTGGCCGGAAAACCCACTTTCTGCGCGGTTTTCAACGCCACCGGGTTCATCACGCCCCAGCCGCGCAAAATCACCCAGTCCGGCTTGGCGCGGCGGATGTTGAGCCACTGCGACTGCTGCTCGTTGCCGGGGTGCGGCACTTCGACATGCTCGACCGTGAAGCCGTATTTTTTGGCCAGCAGATCGAGCACGGGAATGGTTTCCTTGCCGTAGGGCGAGCCGTGGTAGAGCGTGACGATCTTCTGGCCCTTGAGCTTGTCCAGCCCCCCGGCCTGCTTGCCGATGTAGTTGACGATGGCCGACACCTCGGAATACGGATTGAGTTGCAGCGGGAAGGCATACGGAAACACGCTGCCGTCGGTCGAATCGGTGCGGCCGTGGTTGATGGTGATCAGCGGCAGCTTGTCGGCGGTCGAGCGGTCCAGCGTGGCGTAGGCAATGCCGACGGACAGCGGGTTGGTGGCCGCCGCCGGAGCGCCGTTCAGGCCTTTTTTCAGGCGTTCGTAGCATTCCACGCCTTTTTCGACCACGTACTCGGTTTCGCATTCGCTCCAGGTCAGCTTGACGCCGTTGACGCCACCGTTGGCATTGACGTATTGCATGTAGTCGATGAAGCCGCCGAAAAATCCGGTGCCGCCCGCCGCATAGGGGCCAACACGGTAGCTTTGCAGCGGGAAATACTGCTCGGGCTCGGCTTGGGCAGTGACAGCGGCGGCGGCCAGGCTCAGCGCCAGGACGAGACTGCGGGCGAAAGTGGGTTTGAACATGGGGAGGGTTTCCTTGTTGGATGATGAAATGATGAAAAACAGAGCTAAAAAATCAGTAGCGCAGCGGCCACAGGCGGGCGCGCTCCCGACAACGCTGCCACAGGCGCGCCAGCCCTTCGGGCTCCTTGATGAGGAAGGCGATGATCAGCGCGCCAAAAATGAACTTCTGCAAGTTCTCCAGCTGGCCCGGATCGATGAGGCCCACGGGCAGCGCACCGGCCAGGTTCGACAGCAGCAGCGGAAACAGCACCATGAAGGCGGCGCCCAGAAAGTTACCCAGGATGCTTCCCAGCCCGCCGAGAATGATGATGAACAGCACCTGGAAAGAGCGGTTCAAATCGAACCCGTGCGGCTCCACCGTGCCCAGGTAGGTGAAGGCCCAAAGCGAACCGGCAATGCCCAGAAAAAAGCCGCTCAGCGCAAACGCCAGCAGCTTGGTCTTGAGCAGCGGGATGCCGATGACCGCGGCGGCCGTGTCCATGTCACGCACCGCCATCCAGTTGCGGCCCAGCTCGCTGCGCACCAGGTTCTTGCCCAGCCAGAACAGCGCCGCCACGACGCCCAAGGTCAGCAGGTAGCGCCCGACTGGCGAGCTGAAATCGGCGCCGAAAATGGTCAGCGGCGGCGCGCTGATGACGCCCGAAGCGTTGTCGTTGGAAAACCAGCCGAATTTCGTCAGCGCCCACGACACGAAGAACTGCGCCGCCAGCGTGGAGACGATCAAATAAAAGCCCTTGATGCGCAGGCTGGGCAGGCCAAACACCACGGCCACCAGCGCCGCCGTCACGCCGCCCAGAAACAGGCTGGCGAGCAGCGGCAGGCCGGGCAGGCGCAGACCGAAGTTGTAGGCGGCAAACGCACCCACCGCCATGAAGGCCGCCGAGCCCAGCGAGAGTTGCCCCGCGTAACCCGTCAGCAGGTTCAGGCCGAGTCCGGCCAGCGACAGCACCAGAAAGGGAATCAGGATGGCGCTGAACCAGTAGTCGTTGCCCACGAAAGGCACGACGACAAAGGCAAAAGCCAGCAGCAGCGCCAGCGCGCAGCGGTCCTGGCGCAGGCGGAACAGGCGCCTCTCGCCCGCGTAGGAAATGCTGAACTGGCCGGCTTCGTTGTAGAGCATGGCGATGCCTCCTCAGACCCGCTCGATGGCGCGTTCGCCAAAGAGGCCCGCCGGGCGCACCAGCAAAAACAGCAGCGCCAGCACATAGGGAAACCAGTTCTCCAGGCCGCCACCGATGACCGGGCCAAGGTAGATTTCGGCCAGCTTTTCCGACGCGCCGATGATCAGGCCGCCGACGATGGCCCCGCCGATGGACGAGAAGCCGCCGATGATGAGCACCGGCAGTGCCTTGAGCACCACCAGCGAGAGCGAAAACTGCACGCCCAGCCGCGCGCCCCAGAGCAGCCCGGCCACCAGCCCGACAAAACCGGCCACCGCCCACACGACCGCCCAGATGCGCTGCAGGCGAATGCCGACCGCCAGCGCGGCCAGCGGGTCGTCGGCCACGGCGCGCAGCGACAGGCCGATGCGCGTCTTGCTGAACAGCAGCGACAGCGCCGTGACCAGCACCGCCGCCGTGCCCGCCGCGAACAAGTCAAACTGCGACAGCAGCACGCCGCCCAGCGCCAGCGGCTCGTCGCTGATGCCCAGCTCCAGCCCGTGGACCTGCGCGCCCCACAAGGCTTGGGCCGCGCCCTCGATCATGTAGGACAGGCCCAGCGTCGCCATGAACAGGGTGATGGGCGAGCGGTTGACCAGCGGGCGCAACACCAGGCGCTCGACCAGCAGGGCTATCGCCACCATCGCCGCCAGCGTGACCGCGAACGCCAGCCAGAACGGCATGCCGCGCTCGTGCAGACTGACAAAGGTCAGCGCCGCAAACAGCACCATAGCCCCTTGAGCGAAATTGAACACGCCCGAAGCCTTGTAAATCAGCACAAAGCCGATGGCCACGAGCGAGTACATCACCCCCGCCAGCAAGCCGCCAATCAGCACTTCAAAGAAAAATTCCATGGTCTTTCGTTCCTTGCGGGGTCAATGGCGGGTGCCGAGGTAGGCGGCAATCACCTCGGGGTTGGAGCGCACCTCCTGCGGCGTGCCGTCGCCGATTTTTCGGCCGTAGTCCAGCACCACCACATGGTGGGACAGGCCCATGACCACGCCGATGTCGTGCTCGATCAGCACCACGGTGGTTCCGAACTCGCGGTTGATGTCGAGGATGAAGCGGCTCATCTCCTGCTTTTCCTCGGCATTCATGCCAGCCATCGGCTCGTCGAGCAGCAGCAATTTCGGCTCGGACGCCAGGGCTCTAGCCAGCTCGACGCGTTTTTGCAGGCCGTAGGGCAGCTTGCCGACCAGGGCATTGCGCCAGGGCTGAATGTGCAAAAACTCGATCACCCGCTCGGCGGCTTCGCGCTGGCGGTCGTCTTCGGGCGCGGCGCGGCCGAGGCGCAGGGCTTGCTCCAGCCAGCTGCTGCGGCGCTTGAGGTTGCGCCCGGTCAGTACGTTGTCGAGCACGCTCATGCCCTTGAACAGCGCCAGGTTCTGGAAGGTGCGGGCAATGCCGCGCACGGCCGCGTCGTGCGGGCGCATGCGCCGGCAGGTTTCGCCCTCGAAACTGATGCGGCCTTCCTGCGCCTGGTAGACGCCGTTGATCACGTTGAGCAATGAACTTTTACCCGCGCCATTGGGGCCGATCAGGGCGCAGATTTCGCCGCGCGCAACGGCAAAGCTGATGTCGGTGACGGCCTTCACGCCTTTGAACGAGAGGGAAATGTTGTTCAGCGTGAGCAGGGGCAAGGCGGACGCGGGCGGGGAAATCACTTCGGACATGGGTGGCTCTGCTTTCAGGCGGCCTGTGCGCCGTGAGGGTTCCAGCCGCCGGGCTGCCGTGTTGTCAAGGATGGCGTGGCTGGCGCAGTGGGCGGGACTGGTACGGCTGGCGCGACGGCCGGGCTGTGCCACTGCGCCGGATCTGGCCAGGCGCGCACCGCTATGCCCAGCGCGGCAAAGAAAGCCTGCGCATTGTTGGACAAGGGCTCGCCCACCAGCAACGGCGCACGGGTTCGGGTGAAACCGATCACATCGCGCAGTGGGCGGCGCACCAGCCATTCGCCCAGCACCCTGCGCACCGCGCCGGGCTGCGCAGCCAGCGCCCAGTCCACCAGGCGCCGCTGCACGCTGCCCGGCTGCGGCAGGCGGGACTGCACCAGTTCATGCAGGCGCGTATAGGTTTCAAGGGTGCCGGCCACCAGCGTCGGCCCCAGTTCGCGCCGGTCGTTGTCGCGGGTGGTCAGGTTCTCGGGAAAATTCAGGCAAAAGCCAGCAATCAGCCACGGCGCCAGCAGGTAGCGCGCCTGGCCGCTGGCGGCAAAAGCGCGTGCGGCCAGTGCCTCTTCGCCCGCGCCAAGCTGCTCGGCCAGCACCAGGCGCTGTCCTTGCTGCAGCAGCTCGGCATGGGTAATGCGCTGCTGCTCGACGCAACCGCTGGCGGCATATCGATAAAAGACAAACGCCGTGCGTTCGGCCCGCGCCTGCACTGGCAACACGCCATCGCCCGCGCGCGGCGCCGCCAGCTGCGCACAGTCCACCCATGCAGAGCCGGCAAGGTTCTGGCCAGCCACGCCGCGCCCATCGGCGTACAGCACCAGTCCCGGCGACTGGGCGCTGGCGCGCAGGCGTTCGAGTTCCTGCAGCCCTTCGGCAAAAACAGCCTCCGGCTGCAGCCCGCGCAGCAGCGCAATCTGCCCGGCCGCCGCATCCAGCGGGTCCAGCAGCGCGGCCACGCCGCCCAGCCATTGCGCCGCCAGCGCCGCCAGCAGGGCTTCGGGACGCGGCCGGCTCAGTATCGCCAGCGTTGCCCCTTCGGCAAAGCCGCTGGCCCGCAACGCCGTGGCCAGACGCCCGACCTCATCGGCCACTTGCGCCCAGGAACGCTGCTGCCACACGCCCAGGCGCTTGTGGCGCAGGGCAATGCGCCCGGCCTGCTGATATGACTGGCGCTGCAGCCAGTGCGGGAGCGTGGCAGGCGCTGCTGATGCGGCGTTGACGGTCTGAGTCATGGCCCGTCTGCGCCGTTCAGGCTGCCAGCTTCAGGGGAACCGGTTCGGCTTCCAGCTCGCGCACCAGCGGCAGCACTTTCTCGCCGAAGTAGGCGACCTCTTCCTGAAAGTGCAGAAAACCGCTGAGGATCAGATCCACGCCGACGGCCTTGAGCGCGACGATGCGCTCGGCGATCTGCTGCGGCGTGCCGATCAGGTTGGTCTTGAAGCCGTCGTTGTACTGCACCAGGTCTTCAAACGTGGACTTGGCCCAGTTGCCCTCGCCTTCCGGGCTGGCCTTGCCGGCCTGTTTGACCTCGTGGCCAAAGGCGTTGACCGCTTCCGGATCGGCTTTTTCAATGATCTCGGCCAGCACGGCACGCGCTTCTTCCTCTGTGTCGCGGGCGATGATGAAGGCGTTCACGCCCACCTTGACGCTGTGGCCATTGGCGGCGGCCTTGGCGCGAATATCGTCCACCTGGGCCTTGATGCCTTCGACCGTGTTGCCGTTGGTGAAGTACCAGTCGGAGACACGCGAGGCCATGTCGCGTGCCGCGCGCGAGCTGCCGCCCTGGAAAATTTCCGGATGCGGCGCTTGCTGCAGCGGCTTGGGCTTGAGGCTGTAGTTGTGAATCCGGTAAAAATCGCCCTGGTAGCTGAAGTTGTCGGTGGTCCAGATGCCCTTGAGCACCTCGATGAACTCCTCGGAGCGGCGATAGCGTTCGTCATGCTCCAGCCAGGGTTCGCCAATCGCCTGGAACTCGCCCCGGAACCAGCCCGAGACGATGTTGACGGCGACGCGCCCATTCGTCAGGTGGTCGATGGTGGCGATCTGCTTGGCCAACACCACCGGATTCCACGGGCCGGGCAGGATAGCGGCGATGACGCGCAGTTTGTCGGTGGCCGCGAGCAGCGCGTGGCTGATGGCCACCGACTCGTGCTGGAATTCGGCGCCGTAGCCGGCGGTAAAGCGAATCTGCGACAGCGCGTATTCGAAACCGGCCTTCTCGGCGATCTGCGCCAGTCTGCGGTTGTAGTCAATGTTCCAGCTGGTGCGCTGCTCGATCTTGCTGACGACCAGGCCGCCGCTGACGTTGGGCACCCAGTAGGCGAATTTGATCTGTTCCTGGCTCATGGCATGAATTCCTTCTAAAGAGTGGTTGGATTGCACAGTGCGTGCGCTTCACCTCTTCAATAGCAGCAACCATGCCACGTATAAAAATCATTTAAAATCAATAACTTAACTTAAAAATTCAAGATTTTCAGTGCCTTGCGAAACCACAAAATGCTGAACAACTGTTGGCTGGGAAACAACTGCACGGCGCCTGCTGACGCCCGGCCCATGTGGGCGCGCAGTTCTGGTCTTGCGTGGTTTGCCGCTGGTCACGCGCTGCGATTTGCTTGCCGGGCTGGCTTTGCGTGGTTGGGCTGGCCGGGGTTTCGGCCCGGCGGCCGACTCACTGTGCGCATGGCGCGCTTTGCGTATTCGGCTGTTGGTAGGGTTGTTTCCCAACCGGCGCCTCAAGAAAACCAGCGCAGCACCGCAGCAGCAGTCAGCGCCGTCGCGGCCAGCGCGGCGAGCGCGCGCCAGGTCGCTTGCCGTGCCCGCTGGCTCCAGCCGGAGCCACGGTAAATATACGTCGCGGCCAGCCCGAAGCCCGCAGCAGCGCAGGCCATCTTGACCAGCAGCGCGGCAACCGCGATGCCGTGGATGTCCTGGAAGCGTCCGTAATAAAGCCAGCTGACAAAGCCAAAAGCCCCGCCGCTGGCCGCCTGCGCGGTCCATCCGGCCAGCATGATCCAAGCCAGCGGCTTGCGCATCCCGGTGAACTGCGGCCCCAGCCATAGCGCGCAGGCAGCGCTGCCGACCACGGCGACGGCGCCGAAGTTGTGCACCACCTGGATGGCCGCATAGCTCAGGTTTTGCAGTTCCATGAGGGCGACCGCATGAAGGCTAGTTGACGCTCACCTTGACGCACTGCTCCACGCCGATGGGCGTGTGGCCCTTGTCCACGACCTTGACGCAGATGTCGTGCGGGCCGGACGCCAGGCTGGTCAGCGCGTAGCTGCCCTTGAGCTGGCGCAGGATGGCCACTTCCTTGCTGTCCACGTAGAGATGCACATGGTCGCCCTTGGGGCCGGGCATGACTTCGTAGGCAACGCTGGTCTTGGCCATGGTATCGAGCTTGGCGCCCTCCACCGGGGACGTGATCTTGACCGATGCTTCCTGCGCAAAGCCTGCCTGCGAGCAGACCAGCAGCGCGGCGCCGAGGATGGGATAAATAAAAGAACTGCGCATTGCGACTCCCCTTTCATTGGGTTGAATGCCGAGTGAACCCCTTATTTCCAGCCATTGGGATGGCATTTATTTATAGCACTCCCCCATTGATCCGGGACGATGAAATAGACCGGCAGTGGCTTGCAGGAAGTAAAGGGTGTAGCCAACAAAGACAAACGGGCCGCAATCTGTCCTTGAGCCAGCGTTGACGTCATGGGGGCAGCAGGCCCGCCACCAGGTGATCAATCCACACGCGCAGCTTGGCCGGCAGGAAGCGGTTCGGCGGGTACAGCAGCCAGGCCATGCCGGCGTAGTCGGTCGCGTGCTCCCAGTCGTCCAGCACCGTGACCAGCTCGCCTTTGGCCAGGGCTGCGCGGGCGGTGAATTCGGGCAGGCTGGCAATGCCCAGGTGCGCCAGGGCTCCTTCGAGCCGCACTTCGCTGTGGTTGGCCACGTAGCGGCCGCTCACCTTGAGCGTGACTTCGTCCCCGGCGCGCCGGAACCGCCAGTGGCGGTCGCGCTCGTCTTCGCCCAGGTACAGGCAGCTGTGCCGGGCCAGGTCGCGCGGATGCCCGGGCGTACCGTGCGCCGCCAGGTAGGACGGACTGGCGCAGGCCAGGTGGCGAATCCGCATCAGCGGCCGCCCGGCCAGCCCCGGCGGCGGCGCGTCGGTGATGCGGATGGCCAGGTCGATGCTTTCCTCGAACAGGTCCACCGTGCGGTCGGTGATGACAAGCTGCACATCCACCTCGGGGTATTGCTGCAGGAAGGACGCCATCAGCGGATGCACCACCAGGCGGCCGAACGCCTTGGGCATGCTGATGCGCACCAGCCCGCGCGGCGTGGCGACATGGGTGTCGCTCAGCGCCAGCACCTCGCGCGCAGCGGCCACCATGGCCTGGCAGCCGGTGTAGGCGGCTGTTCCGGCCTCGGTCAGGCGCAGCTTGCGGGTGGTGCGCTCCAGCAGGCGCACCCGCAGCACGCTTTCGAGGCGCGCCACCTGCCGGCTGACCGCCGAGGGGGTGATGCCCAACTGGCGGGCGGCGGCCGAGAAGCTGCCGGCGTCCACCACGCGGACAAATACGGCCATGTCGGGCAGATTATCGAGTGGGTTATTGATGCTCATGGCGCACAAGTGCTGTTCTGTTTGACAGGATTATCACGCTGCGCAGTCGAATCAATAATTCCTGCCTGTTCCCCATCACGAGCCTTCGCCATGACGACCCTCACCCTGCCGCAGCCCAGAAGCCTGCTTCGCCTGTCCGACCTGACGCTGCTCGGGGTGGCCGTGGTCTGGGGAACCAGCTATGGCGTGGCCAAGGGCGCGCTGGCCTTTTACCCGGTGCTGGGCTTTTTGGCCGTTCGCTTCATCCTCACGTTTGTCCTGCTGCTGCCGGCGCTGCTGCGCGCCACGGGCCGGCAACGCGTTGACGCCATGCGGGCCGGCCTGCCGCTGGGCGCCTTGATGCTGGGCATTTTCCTGTGCGAAACCTTTGGCGTCGCGCACACGCAGGCCAGCAACGCCGCGTTTTTGATCAGCCTGTGCGTGGTGTTCACGCCTTTTGTGGAATGGTGGCTGCTGGGCAGCCGACCGGCCAGGGCGATGTTTGTGTTTGCCGGCATCTCGCTGCTGGGCGCGGCCCTGCTCAGCGGCGGGCTGGCCGGGCAGTTCGGCCTGGGCGATGGATTGATGCTGGCGGCCGCCGTGCTGCGCGCCATCACGGTGTGCCAGACCAGCAAGCTGACCCGGCGCAGCAGCGCGCCAGCCCTGGCGCTGACAGCGGTGCAGGCCGGCGTCATCGGGTTTGGCAGCCTGCTGCTGGCCTTGTTGATGCCCGGCCAACTGCCGCCGCTGCCGATTGACAGCGCCTTCTGGCTGGCCAGCGCCTACCTAGTGCTGGGCTGCACCGTGTTCGCTTTTTTCGCGCAGAACTGGGCGCTTCAGCGCACATCGCCCAGCCGCGTCGCCTTGCTGACGAGCAGCGAGCCGGCCTTCGGCGCCCTGTTCGCGGTGCTGTGGCTGGGCGAAGGGCTGAGCATCACGGGCTGGCTCGGCGGCGGGCTCATCGTCGTGGCGGCGCTGTGGACGACAGCCCGGCGCGGGTGAGCTGTCAGCTGCGAATTAACTTTATGACACAGTAGTACTATTTGTTCGCCTCGCCTTCGCGGGAAGAAACCATGGCTTATGCAGTAGCAAATAGGCTACCGCGCCAATGACCACTCCCCAGAACGCCGACCCCAGGCCCCAGAACGTCATGCCCGACGCCGTGGCCAAAAAGGTGATGATCGAGGCCTCCCGGTGATCGGCTTCGTTCATTGCACCGGCCAGACTGCCTCCAATCGCGCCCAGCAGGGCCAGTCCGGCCAGCACCGCGATCAGCTCTTTGGGCAAGGCCGCAAAAAACAAGATGATGGTGCCGGAAAAGCAGCCGCCCACCAGGTAAAACACGCCGTTGGCAATGCCCGCCACATAGCGCTTTTTGGCGTCTTCATGGGCATCCTTGCCGGTGCAAAGCGCTGCCGTGATGGCCGCAATCACAATCGTGATGCCGCCGAAAAATGCCACGCCCAGCGAGGCCAGGCTGGTCGTGATGATGATGGGACGGGCCGGCGTGCTGTAGCCCGAACTGCGCAAGATGGCCATGCCCGGCAAGAACTGCCCCGTCACGCTGACCAGCACCAGCGGCAGCGCCAGGCTCAGGGTAGCGCCCCAGGTCCACTCGGGTGTGATGAACACCGGGCTGGCCAGAGTGAATGTCACGCCGGCCAGGCTCACGCCCTCCAGGGCCACCGCCAGCACCAGACTGATCACCAGCAAAATCACCAGGCAATAGCGTGGCAACAAGCGCCTGAACAGCAAATAAATGCCCATCATGCAAAAGGTGATGAGCGGCATCGATGTGACCGCTTGAAACGCGCCGACGCCAAACTGGAACAAAATGCCCGCCATCATGGCGCTGGCAATGCCTTTGGGGATGGCCTGCACCAGCTTGTCAAAATAACCGGACACGCCAATGATGAAAATAATGACCGCCGACACCAGGTAAGCCCCGACGGCCTGCCCGAGCGTGATGGCGGGGAACAAGGTCACCAGCAAGGCCGTGCCCGGTGCGGACCAGGCCGTCACGACCGGCACCTTGAGCCACCAGCTCAGCAAGATGCCTGATACCCCTGCCCCGATTGAAATGGCCCAGACCCAGGAGGACATCATTTCTGCGGAGACATGGGCACTTTGGGCGGCCTGGAAAAATATCACCAGCGGACCGGCATAGGAAATCAGCACGGCCAGGAATCCAGCCGTGACGGCTGACAGGGAAAAGTCTTTTTTCATGAACAAGCATTCCTTGGAGCGAAATCACCCTGATGTGTCATCACAGCGCTCAAGGCGCCCCACAGTTTTTTGCTACCAAATTCATAGCTTCTTGCGCATAGCAGGCGTGCGCAAGAGGCCTGTTTGATGCTAAAAAGCTGTTTGCGGGTTGAAACGAATGCGCTCTGGTTCACAAGAACCGGAGCGCTTGCTTCCTGCTTCTTACTTGCCAGCCATCGCTGAAGCCGCAGGCGTCAGCACGCTCACGCTGTCATGGCTGGCCGAGGCGGACCGGCGATGGTTGATCATCGACGCGGCAATCATCGCGATCACTGCGGGAATGGCAATGGCCATGAAGTTCTGCTCCAGCGGCAGCGACATGCCCACCAGCGTGCCGATCACGATGGGCGCCAGGATGGCGCCACTGCGACCCACACCGGACGCCCAGCCGATCCCAGTCGAACGGATCGCCATCGGATAGAACTGGCCGGCATAGGCATAGGTGACGATCTGCGTGCCAATCGTCGAGGCGCCGGCCAGCCCGACCAGCAGGAACAGCACTTCGGTGGGCACCTTGTAGCCCAGCAGCGTGATCGACACGGCCGCCAGCGCGTACATGCCCACCAGCACATACTTGATATGGAAGCGGTCGGCCAGCCAGCCGCCGCCGACCGCGCCGATCATGGCGCCGAAGTTGAGCACCAGCACAAAGGTCAGCGCAGAACCCAGGCTGTAGCCGGCGCTCGCCATCAGCTTGGTCAGCCACGAACTGAGGGCATAGACCATGAACAGGCACATGAAGAAGGTGACCCAGAACATCACGGTGCTGAAGCCCCGGCCATCCTGGAACAGCTTGCCGATAGGCGCGCCTTCGGCCTTGTCTTCCGAGGGCAGCGCGAAGCGGTCATTGTCATCAGGCCGGTAGCCAGGCGACATCTGCGAGACGATTTTCTTCAGCTCGCTCAGCCGGTTTTCCTTGATCAGGAAGGGCATCGACTCGGGCATCGACTTCAGGATGAACGGGATCAGGATCACCGGCAAACCGGCGGCCAGGAAGACGGACGACCAGCCGTAGGCTTCGATCAGCCCCTTGCCCAGCAAGGCGGCCAGCATGCCGCCGACGGCATAGCCGCTGAACATCAGCGTGACCATGGTGGCGCGAATCTTCTTGGGTGAATACTCGGTCATCTGCGCCACGACGTTGGGCATGACGCCGCCTATGCCCAAGCCCGCCAGGAAGCGCATCGCGCTGAACGCATACGGGTCGTGGGTAAATCCCGCTGCTGCGGTAAACACGCTGAAGAGGAAGATGCAGATCGCGATGGCCTTGCGCCGGCCAATCTTGTCGGCGATGGTGCCCAGAAAGATGGCGCCGAACATCATGCCGAACAGGGCCGAGCTGACCATGAAGCCGGCGTTCTGGGCGGTGACGCCCATTTCCTTCATGATCGACGGCAGCGCGATGCCTGCCACCGCCAGGTCGTAGCCGTCAAAGATGATGATCAGGGCGCACCACAACAGCACCTTGCCGTGAAAGCCATTGAATCTGGCCTCGTCGGACAGCTTGTGAACGTCAATTTGTCGCATGGTATTTGTCTCGCTTTTATGGATAGGGATAGGACAGGATTCGTAGCGTCCTGCTTGAGGTGACGAGAGGTGACGAAAAAGGTTGCGGAAAATGGCCTCAGCCGAGGTCGCCGCCGCCCACCGGCATCGTGACGCCGGTGATGTAGGACGCCTCGTCGGAGGCGAGGAACAAGATGGCGCTGACCTGTTCGTCAATCGTGCCGTAGCGCTTCATCAGGCTCGAAGCAATGGTCTGATCGACGATTTGCTGGTACCAGACTTTTTCCTGCTCGGTCTGCTCGGCGGTGTTACGCGGAATGCGGCGCGGCGGCGCCTCGGTGCCGCCCGTGGCGACCGCATTGACACGCACGCCACGCTCGGCCGTTTCAATCGCCAGGCAGGCCGTCAAAGCATTGACGCCGCCCTTGGCCGCACCGTAAGGCACGCGGTTGACGCCGCGCGTGGCAATCGACGACACGTTGACAATCGCGCCGCTGGCCTGCGCCAGCATGTGCGGCAGCGCCGCATGGCAGCACCACAGGGTCGGGAACAGCGAGCGGCGCACTTCGGCCTCGATCTCGTCCTCCTTGTAATGCTCGAAAGGCTTGGCCCAGATGGTGCCGCCGACGTTGTTGATGAGGATGTCCAGCCGGCCAAAGCGCTCGACGGCGGATTTCATGACCTGCTGGCAATCGGCGCTTTTTTCCATGTCGGCCGTCAGCGCGAGCACTTCGGCGGACGTGGCTGCCAGTTCATCGCGCAGCTCATAGACCAGATCGGAGCGATCGACCAGCACCAGGCGCGCGCCTTCGGCGGCCATGCGCAAGGCAACGCTGCGGCCAATGCCCTGGGCCGCGCCGGTGACCACCGCGACCTTGTTGTGAAAACGTGGATTCATGATGACTACTTAAAAAGGCCCGCAACGCATGGGCCGAATGGAAGGATGAACAACGCGATCAGGCGCTGGCTGCGAATTTTTCGTAGTGAAAACTCGCCGGCTGAATGCCTTGTTCACGAATGAAGTGATTGACCGCTTCGACCATGGGCGGCGGGCCGCACAGGTAGATGTCCACGTTGCCGTCGTGCAGATGACCGGGCTCGATATGCTGCGTCACATAGCCTTTTTTCGGCTGGCTGCTCTCGGCGCTGGCCACGCAGGCGGCGAAAGTGAAGTTCGGGATGCGGGCCGCAAAGGCTTCGAGCTTGTCCATGTCCACCAGGTCGGCGTCGTGGGTCACGCCATAGATCAGGTGCAGCGGGTGGGCGCTGCCCTGCTCGGCGATTTTTTCGAGCATGGCGGTGAACGGCGCCAGGCCCGTGCCACCGGCCAGCATCAGCAGCGGCCGCTTGATGTCGCGCAGGTAAAAGCTGCCCAGCGGGCCGGCCAGCGTCATGCGCTCGCCGGGCTTGGCCAGGGCCGTCAGGTAGCTGCTCATCAGGCCGCCGGGCACATTGCGGATCAAAAAGGACACCTGGCCGCCCTTGATCAGCGAACTGAACGAATAAGCGCGGGTCTGGGCGCTGCCGGGCACCTGCAGGTTGACGTACTGGCCGGGCAGGAAAGCCAGCTTGTTCAGGGCGTCGCTCTGGATCGACAGGGAAATCGTGCTGGGCGAGAGCTGGCGCACCTCGCTGATCGCCGCTTCGTAGCTGGCCTTCTCGGCGCGGCAGACGCTGGACGAAGATGGCACGCGGACGACGCAATCGCTTTGGGCGCGCATCTGGCAGGTCAGCACGAAGCCTTGTTCGGCCTCGTCTTCGCTCAACGCGTCTTCGATGTACTCGCCCATCGTGAACTGGCCGGACTCGGCAAAGCACTTGCAGGTGCCGCAAGCGCCGTCGCGGCAGTCCAGCGGGAGGTTCACGCCCTGGCGGTAGGCTGCATCGGCGACGGTTTCAGTGGGGGAAGCGTCAATGAAGCGGGTGACGCCGTCTTCAAATTGCAAGGCGATATGGTGGCTCATGGTGGGTTTTCCTTTCCACTCAGATGTGATAGACGTCGATGACGTGGTGGATGTAGTCGTTTTTCAGCACGACGCGCTTGCGCTTGATGACCGGCTGCGCGCCCGATACATCGAGCGTGTAATGCGAGGTGCCGAAGTAGCTGTCCGTCATGCTGTAGCGGTAGCTCAGCGTGTTCCAGTTAAAGCGCACGCACACCTCGCTGCCGTCCTGCGACACGATCTCGACATTCGAGAGGTGGTGGCCGGTGCGTGGCTCGGGCATGCTGGCCGCCGAACGCTCGGTCTTGATGCGGAACACACGGTCTTCCAGACCCCCTCGGTTGGCGTAGTAGATCAGCGAGATTTCAGACTGCGGGTCTCGCGTCATTTCGCCGTCATCGTCCCAGGCGGGCATCCAGAATTCGGCCTCGGGGGCATAGCAGGTCAGCCACTCGTCCCACTGCTTGTCATCGAGCAAACGGGCTTCGCGGTAGAGGAAGGCTTGAACTTGGTCAATCGTCATGGTCATGGCGGGCTCTCAGATTTGTTCAGAATCAACGGCAACGGCGCGCTGCATGGCTTCGAGCCAGTAGCGGTGTTGTTCGGTGTACAGACCTTCGTCCTCGGTCTTCACACCGCTGAGCGTGGGGTGCAAATCGATTTCCTGGGCGGCGGCATCGGCGCCTTCGACCCAGTGGGTCGAACCACGGCACATGTCGTTCCAGGGCAGCGCAATGCCGGCGTAGCCTTGCTGGCAGGCGCGGAACTCTTCCAGGTCGTCGGGCGTGGCCATGCCGGTGGCGTTGAAGAAGTCTTCGTACTGGCGCACGCGGCGGGTGCGCGCCTCGGCGGATTCGCCCTTGGGCGCGATGCAGTAGATGGTGACTTCGGTCTTGTCCACAGAGATCGGGCGCAGCACACGGATCTGCGAGCCGAACTGGTCCATCAGGTACACGTTGGGGTACAGGCACAGGTTGCGCGAGTGGTTGATCATCCAGTCGGCGCGGGCCTGGCCGAATTTTTCAACCAGTTCGTCGCGAATGGCGTGGGCCGGACGGTCTTCCGGGTTGAACCACTTGGTCCACAGCAGCATGTGGCCGTGCTCGAAGGAGTAGAAGCCGCCGCCCTGCTTGGCCCAGCTGCCCGCGTCCATCGCCTTGACGTTGTCGCCCGCTTCGCTTTGCTTGCGGTGGTTGGTCGTGGCCGCATAGTTCCAGTGCACCGAGCTGACGTGGTAGCCGTCAGCGCCGTTTTCGGTCTGCAGCTTCCAGTTGCCGTCGTAGGTGTAGGTCGATGCGCCGCGCAGCACTTCCAGGCCCTCGGGCGACTGGTCCACGATCATGTCGATGATCTTGGTGGCTTCGCCGAGGAATTCGGACAGCGGCTTGACATCGTCGTTCAGGCTGCCGAACAGGAAACCACGGTAGCTTTCAAAGCGCGCGATCTTCTTCAGGTCATGGCTGCCCTCCTTGTTGAAGGACTCGGGGTAGCCCGCGTCGTTGCCGTCTTTCACCTTGAGCAGCTTGCCGCTGTTGTTGAACGTCCAGCCGTGGAAGGTGCAGGTGAAGTTGGCCTTGTTGCCCTTTTTGCGGCGGGCCAGCGTGGCGCCACGGTGCGAACAGGCGTTGATGAGGGCGTTGAGCTGGCCCTGCTTGTTGCGCGTGATCACGATGGGCTGGCGGCCGATATAGGTCGTGAAGTAATCGTTGTTGTCCGGAATCTGGCTTTCGTGGGCCAGGTAAATCCAGTTGCCTTCAAACAGGTGCTTGACCTCCAGTTCGAAGAACTCGGGATCGGTGAAAGCGGCGCGGTTGAGGCGATAGATGTGCTGCTCTTTGTCTTCGACCAGCATGCCATCGAGTCGATCCTGGACGCTGGAAGTGTGCGTAGGGGTGCTCATAAATAGTCTCCGTTCTTTTCTCGTTTGCATGGAACCCCTGCAACGATGCATTGACGCGGCATCGCCACAGGAAAAAATTATGCGTTTTTGGCATGCAAGGCGATGCGGCCCGGAAACCTTGTCACAAGGCGATCAAGCCCCGGTTTCCGACCAACCCTCGCATTGCCCACACAGACGCACTGGATGCAGCGACTCACCGCCGCATGGATCTATTTCCTTTTTATTTGTCTCTCTTTCCTTGGGGGAAAGAACCTTTGGCAGCTGCTTCAACCCAGGGGTGGCGGGCCAGCAGTACCCTGAAGACAACCGATAGGCTGCACCTCAGCAAGGTCTGTTTTTTTTATTCTTGGGGCGATTTTGGAATAAAGTGGCGCGGACATCAAAGACCGTTTTGGACTCACTCCATACCTAAAAGGCATGCTATGGATTTTCGACACTTCAAGTATTTCGTGGCCGTGGCAGAAGAGCGCAGCTTCACCCGGGCAGCGGAGCGGCTGCACATCTCGCAGCCGCCGCTGAGCCGGCAGATCCAGCAGCTCGAAGACGAGATCGGCATGAAGCTGCTGGAACGCGATGCCCGGCCGCTGCGCCTGACCGAAGCCGGACGCTTTTTTTATGCCCGTGCCGTGCGCCTGTTAGAGCAGGTCAACGAAACCGTCACCATGACGCGGCGCATTGCCCAGGTTGAGCGGCGGCTGGTGATCGGCTTTGTGCCCTCGACCATGTATGGCGCGCTGCCGCGCATTGCCCGGCTGTTTCGCGCCGTCAAGCCGCAAACCGAACTGGTGCTGGTGGAAAAACTCTCGGTCGAACAAAACGAGGCGCTCAACGCCGGACGGATCGACGTGGGCTTTGGCCGCCTGCGGCTGGACGACCCGCGCGTCAAGCGCGAGGTGCTGCGCGAAGAACCGCTGGTGCTCGCCATACCGGCCGAGCATCCGCTGGCCGGCGCCACCACGCCCTTGAGCCTGCTGGCGGCCGTGCCCTACACCCTGTTGATTTACCCCCGTTCACCCCGCCCTAGCTACGCCGACCAGGTGCTGTCGCTGTTCCGCGACAAGGGCGTCGAGCCGATGACGGTCCATGAGGTGCAGGAAATGCAGACCGCGCTGGGCCTGGTCGCCTCCGGCATGGGCTTGTGCGTGGTGCCTGCCAGCGCGCAAAGGCTGCGGCGCGACGAAGTGGTCTATCGCCCGCTGCTGGAGCCCAGCGCGGTCTCGCCCATCATCATGTGTACGCGGCTGAACGACCAGTCGGAGGACATCGTGCTGCTGCGCTCGCTGATTGACGAGGTGTACCGCGCGCAGGCGGCTGAAAAACTGCTGGCCGATAGCGCGCCGCCGCCTGCCGGCGCCGAGGCTTGACTAGCGCAGGGACAAGCCGCGCCTGAGCACCACCGGCTTGCCGCCCATGGTCTTGCTGAACATCCAGTGCGCCAGGGCCGAATCGAGCTGGTCCGCGTGCTGGGGGAACCACTGGGCCAGATGCTCCACCAGATCGCGGCAGATCGCCACGTTGCCTTGCACCAAGAGGGTTTGAACTTCCTCGACCGACTGCATCACCGCCGCATGCTCGTCCATGTGGCACTCCCGGGGCGGAAATTCGGTGGTCACCATCCATTCGTTTTCCATCTCGAAATGATGTTGCAGATGAACGGAAAACTGCGCCAGCAAGGCCGGCAGCGCGGCATCTTCAGCGCGCTGCATCTGGCCAATCAGGTCAACGAATTCCTGGTGCACCTCGTCAATCGGCGTGTAGCCCAGCAGGAATTGGTCGCTCCATTGCAGGGATTCGGAAGCGTCAAGGGGTTCAGTGGGGGTCATGGTCAATGCCTCGAAGTTTGCGCTGAGTTTCGACGAAAAAAGCCGCTCTCTTTCGAAGGCGGCTTTTTATTCATTCAGGCCGCCTCGCGCCTGATGGCTGCACAGGCGATCAGGCGGTAACGCGCGCCATGCGGGCGGCAGGCGAGGTTTCGTCTTCGTTCAGGGCCTTTTGCATCACGAAGTTGAAGCGCGAACGGGTGAACGGCGCCGTGATGCCCAGGGACTCGTAGCCAGCCGGAGCGACATCCTTTTCCAGTTCAATGATCAGCCCATCGCGGGTGGCAAAGGCAAAGTCGTCGTCGATGTAAGTGTCGCCCGGAATGTTGACTTGCGTCGTGAGCGTACGCAGGCCAGGCGCCGCCACCAGGAAGTGGATGTGGGCGGGCCGCTTGCCGTGCCGGCCCAGCGCTTCGAATAGCTCGGCGGTGGGGCTGTTGGGCGGAATCCCGTAGCCCGGTGGCAGGAAGGAGCGGAAACGGTAGTGGCCTTGCGCATCGGTTTCGATGCGGCGGCGCAGTTCGTAGGGCTTCATGCCGGGGAAGAAGTGCGAGTAGCCGCCCACTTCGTTGGCATGCCACACATCCACCATCGCGTTGGCGACAGGCTGGCCGTCGGTGTCCAGCACCTGGCCTTGCATCACGAAGATTTCACCCTTGGGCTCGCCCTCGTCCAGGCGGGTTTCCAGCTGGGTGGTGGGCGCACCAGCGACGAACAGCGGGCCTTCGATGGCGCGCGGCGTGCCAGCGGCGCGACCGGCTTTTTCATCGGCTTCGTCCAGACGGATGTCAAGCAGGCGGTCAAAGCCCAGGCCAGCGGTGATCAGGCCGAATTGGCCAGTCTGGCCCAAGCGGGTGAGCCAGTCCACGGCCTTCCAGAATTCATCGGGCGTGACGTCCATTTCGTCAATCGTCTTGAACAGATCGGTGACGATGCGCTGGGTCAAGGCGCGGGCGCGCGGATTGCCTTCAGCAATCTGCTTGGTGTTGACCAGTTCCAGTAATTGGGTTTGGTTGAGTTCATTCATGGTGGTATCTCCTGGGGGTGGTTTTATGGTGGGAAAGGGAAAAGTTGCTCAGTCCAGCTTGATGCCGCGCTCGGCGATCAGCTTGCTCCAGCGGGCTGATTCGCGCGCCAGGTGCGCGGCCAGCTCGTCGGGCGTCGAGCCGACGGGTTCGGCGCCAATGGATGCAAAGCGGGCGCGCACATCGGGCTGCTTCATGGCATCAAGCAAGGCGGCGTTGAGCCTGGCGATCACCGGTTTGGGCGTTGCGGCCGGCATGAACACGGCAAACCAGGGCGACACTTCGTAGCCAGGCAGCCCGGCTTCGGCCAGCGTGGGCACATTGGGCAGGGCGCTGGAGCGCTTGGCGGTGGTCACGCCCAGCGCGCGCAGCTTTCCGGACTCGATATGGGGCCGGGCCGAAGAGATGCTGTCAAACATGTAGTTGACCTGGCCGCCCAGCAAGTCCGCCACGGCCGGTCCGCTGCCCTTGTAGGGGACGTGCAGCATGTCAATTTTTGCCAGCGAAGTGAACACTTCCCCCGCCAGATGGATCGAGGTGCCGTTGCCGGCCGAGGCATAGCTCAGCTTGCCGGGCTCCTTTTTGGCTGCGGCAATCAGGTCGGCCACGGTTTTAACATTGGGCTGGGTCGAATTGGTCACCAGCACGTTAGGCACCACGGCCAGCAGGCTGACCGGGGCAAAGTCCTTGACCGGGTCGTAGCTGAGCTTGCCGTACAGCGGCTTGTTGGTCGCCATGCCGATGGAGGTGATCATCATGGTGTAGCCGTCGGCGGGCGCCTTGGCGACAAAATCGGCACCGATGTTGCCGCCCGCGCCGGGCTTGTTCTCGATGACGAAGGGCTGGCCCAGCGTTTTGCCGGCTTTCTCGCCGAGCGTGCGGGCAATCGCGTCCATGGCGCCGCCCGGGGGAAAGGGAACGATCCAGCGAATCGGCTTGCCGGGCCAGTCGCCGCCGGCAGCCTGCGCGTAGGCAGCAGGCGCGGCGGCCAGGGTGATGCCTGCGGCCAGCAGGGTGAGCAGTTGAGTTTTCAAAGTGTTGTCTCCGTGATTTTCTTTTGCAATGCGGTATCAAGCTCAGGCAATGGCCGAGGGGTGGGCTGCCAGCGGCGTCACGTCGATCTTCATGAACGGGAACAGTGGCAGGCCTTGCAGCAGCTGGTGCATCTCGTCATTCGACGACACATCAAAAATGCTGTAGTTGGCATATTCGCCCACCACACGCCAGATGCTCTTCCAGCGGCCGTCGCGCTGCAGGTCTTGCGAATAGGCCTTTTCGCGGGCCTTGATCTCGTTGGCCTCGTCGGCGGGCAGATCACGCGGGATGTTCACATCCATACGAACCAAAAACAGCATGCGGTAGCTCCTTAAACAGTGGCGGCACGTTGGCCGAGGTCGATATGGACTGATGTCAGTCCGGTACGGGCGCGGTCAAAACGATTGAGCAGGGCCATGTCCACCTCGACGCCAAAGCCGGGGCCGTCAGGCAGTTGCAACTCAAAGTCGCGAATCGCCATGCGTTCGGTGACGAGGTCGTCCACCAGCAGCTGCGGGCCAAACAGCTCGCAGCCGTGGTGCTGCGTGCCCAGCGTGGAGAACAGGTGCGCGGAGGCCGCGCTGCCGATGGAAGTTTCCAGCATGGTGCCGCCGTACCAGCCGATGTCGGCCGCGTCGGCCACGGCCGCCACCTGGCGCGTGCGCAGCAGGCCGCCGTGCTTGGCCACCTTGAGCGAGAACACATGGCAGGCCTGGGCGCGCGCCAGCAGCATGGCGTCCTGCGGCGTGCAGACGGTCTCATCGGCCATGATGCTGGCACGGTCGCCCAGCGTGGCCGTCAGGGTTTTGAGCGCTTCCACGTTCCACTTGGCCACGGGTTGCTCGATCAGGGTGACGCCGGCATCAATCAGTTGCGGCAGATAGCGGCGCGCGGTGTTGCCGTCCCAGGCCTGGTTGACATCGACCGTCAGCGTGGCCCGGCCGTCGAGGCCGCGCGCGATTTGCGACACATGGGCGACATCTTGTTCCGGGCTGCGGGCGCCGATCTTCATCTTGAAGATGCGGTGGCGCTTTTGCTCCAGGCGCAGCTGGGCTTCTTCGAGGTCACGGGCCACGTCGCCGCTGGCCAGCGTCCAGGCCAGGGGCAGGCTCTGGTGGCGCTTGCCGCCCAGCAGTTGCCAGGCCGGCAGACTCAATGAGCGCGCCACGGCGTCGATCAGCGCCATTTCCACGGCGCTCTTGGCAAAGGCGTTGCCCTTGCAGGCCAGGTCCATGCGGGTCAGCGCGGTTTCAAAGCAGGCGCCGTCCTGACCCAGCAGCGCGGGCGCAAGGTAGGCGTTGATGGCGTGCTGGATGCCTTCGGGCGATTCTTCGTTCCACGACGGCCCGCCAATGGTGGCGGCCTCGCCAAAACCGCAAGCGCCATTGGCCAGCCAGAGCTGGACAATGACAGGGCTTTGGCGGCTGATCGAGCCAAACGACAGCTTGTGCGGACGGATGGTGGGAATGTCCAAAATCCGCGCCTCGATGCGCTCAATCGGAAAACGACTCGTCATGGATGTGACCCTTGCTTCGGAAGTGAAAAACAGCTGAAGATTAAGGGCAAACAAGACCCGCTTCCAATGATTTATTTGGAACAAATCGTTCGATACATTCGAACGATTGAAGTACGATGAGCGGATGGAAATCCGCCAGCTCCGCTACTTTCTCGACATTGCCCAGACCGAGCACCTGACGCAATCGGCACAAAACCTGTTCGTGACCCAGTCCACGCTGTCGCACGGCCTGCGTCAGCTGGAGCAGGAGCTGAACGTGACCCTGTTCGACCGGCTGGGGCGGGGCCTGAAGCTGTCGCAAGCCGGGGCCGAATTTCGCGTCTATGCCACCCGGGCCTTGAAGGAAATCGAGGCCGGCCGCATGGCGCTGGCCGACCTGAGCGGGCTGCAGTCCGGCAAGCTGACGGTGGGCGCCTTTCCCACGTTCCTGAACACGGTGGTGCCGGCCACGGTGGCCGCCTTCAGCCAGGCGCATCCCGGGGTGATGGTGGAGGTACGCGACTTGCGCGCCGGCTCGATCGAGGCTTTGCTGCTGCGCGGCGAACTAGACCTGGGCATTGCCTTTCACCCGACCGAACACGAGGAGATCGAGACCGAGCCGCTGTTTGACGAGCGCATGCTGCTGGTGGTCGGACCTTTGCATCCGTTGGCAGGGCGACGCAGCCTGGCCATGAAAGCGCTGGCGGGCATGCCGCTGGCGCTGTTGCCGCGCAGCTTTGCCACGCGCCGGCTCATTGACGCCAGCCTGCGTCAGGCCGACGTGGCGCCGACGGTCAGGGTGGAAATGGATTCGGTGGAAGCCTTGCTGGGCGTGTGCCGGTTCGGCGATCTGGCGAGCATCGTGCCCGAACGCGCCGCGCGGCAGGCGCCGGATCTGCACGCCATCGCGCTGACCGAGCCGCAGATGGTGCGCCACGCTGGCATTTTGTGGCGGCGCGGTGCGTCGCGCAGCGCGGCAGCGCGGGCATTTGCGGCCCTGCTGCTCACGACGCCGCTGCGCTGAGGCTGCGGACGGGTTTTACAGCGCCTGCCAGAAATCAAGCAGCAGCCGGGCAAAGGCCTCGGGCTGCTCCACCGCGCTCAGGTGCGCAGCGTCCAGGCTTTGCAGCTGCGCGCCCGCAATGCCCTTGGCAATCGCCTGCGACATGGCTGGCGGCGTGGCTTCGTCACGGCTACCGGCGATCACCAGCGTCGGACAGGTGATGCGGGCGTTGCCGGCATCCAGGTCGATATGCGCCACGGCAGCGCAGGCAGCGGCGTAGGGCCCGGGCGCGGTGGCTTCCAGCACCGCGCGCAGGGCGGCCACGCGGGCGCTGCCGCCGTTCGCATCAGCGCGAAACTCCGGCGTGAACCAGCGCTGCATGGCGCCTTCGGCAATCGGCGACACGCCCTGGGCCAGCACGGTGTCGATGCGCGCTTGCCACATGGCCCGGGCAGCATCGTCGTAATGGCTGGCCGAATTGGCGATGACCAGGCTGCGTACCCATTGCGGGTGGCGCGCACCCAATGCCTGGGCGGTCATGCCGCCCAGGGACAGGCCGACGAAATGCACCGGATCGGTGGCTTGCGCCCGAATCAGTTCGGCTGCGTCGTCGGCCAGGTCGTCAATGGTGTAAGCACCAGCGGCGGCGGCGGAGCGGCCATGGCCACGGTGGTCATAGCGCAGCACCGTGTAACGATCCTGCAGCGCGGCGGCCACGCCGTCCCACATGGTCAGGTCGCAACCCAGGGCGTGGCTCAATACCACCAGAGGGCCTTGGCCTTGTTTCACAAAATGAAGTTGCGGCATACGTGTGTTCCTGCTGGTTTAAAAAGGTCGGTATTGTGCCTGTTTGTCCGCCAATTGAACCAGCGTGGACTCTTGCAGGATAAGCCCCTGTCGTGGGTGCCTCGCCCGATACAACCATTTTGAATGTACCCGCCAGACGTACAAGGCGTCCAAGGCATTTCTGGCTTGGGAAGGCAGGTCACCCTGATCAGGGTTCATTCGTCTGGGTGGGTTCTTTGTCGTCATCAAGACGCTTCATGTTCTCCAGCAGCTTGAGCAGGTAGTGCAGCGTATGGGTGAGGTCGCTGGTGGAAAAACCGTCGAGCGCCTGCTCGTAATAGTCATGAATCTTGGGCAGCGCCTTCACGGCCCAGACCTCCCGGCCTGACGCCGTCATCGTCACCAGGCGCGAACGGCGGTCGCGCCCATCGGGGGCAGAGCCAATATGCCCGTCGCGTTCCATCCGGCTGATCAGCCCCGCCAGGTTCTGGCGGCTCACCATCAGGTAGCGGGCCAGATCCCCGACGCTCATGCCGCCCTCGGCTTCCGGCCGCGACAAGGCGCCCAGCACCGCCCACTGCTGCGTGGTCAGGCCTTCGGCCTCTACTGCGCGCGTCCCGGTTTTATGCAACATATTGGTACATTGATACAAACGAAAGAACAACCTGTTGGCCAGTTCAGTCCGAACAGAAACAGCATTTTCATTAGGGTAAACCATATAAATTCCATACAAAAATACGCTTGCACTAAAAAATTCTTCGACCTAAGATATGACAATGTATTGTCCTAAATACCCAGGCCAATGCAGCAAGCATACCAACCTCAACGACAGATGGAGAGAAGCATGAAGAAACTGGAAAACAAGACGGTCATCGTGACTGGCGGCGGCGGCGGCATTGGCGGCGCGACCTGCCGTCGTTTTGCCGCTGAAGGCGCCAAGGTCGCCGTGTTCGACATGAACGTCGAAGCGGCCCAGCGCGTGGCGGACGAGATCAAGGCCGCTGGCGGCATCGCCCAGGCCTTCAAGTGCAACATCACCGACCGCGCCGAAGTCGATGCCGCCGTCGCGGCCGCCGAAGCGGCTCTTGGCCCCATCGCTGTCTTGGTGAACAACGCCGGCTGGGACGTCTTCAAGCCCTTCGTCAAGACCGTGCCTGCCGAGTGGGACAAGCTGATCGCCATCAACCTGACCGGCGCGCTGCACATGCACCACGCGGTGCTGCCGGGCATGGCCGAGCGCAAATACGGCCACATCGTGAACGTGGCGTCCGACGCCGCGCGCGGCGGCTCTTCCGGCGAGGCCGTTTACGCCGCCTGCAAGGGCGGCCTGGTGGCCCTGTCCAAGACCCTGGCGCGTGAACACGCCCGCCAGGGCATCACCGTCAATGTGGTGTGCCCCGGCCCGACCGACACCGCCCTGCTCGCTGGCGTGGCCGAAGGCGCCCGCGACCCGGCCAAGCTGATCGAAGCGTTCAAGAGCGCCATCCCGCTGGGCCGCCTGGGCCAGCCCGACGACCTGGCCAGCGCCATCGTTTTCTTCGGCAGCGACGACGCGGCATTCATCACCGGCCAGGTCATCAGCGTGTCCGGCGGCCTGACGATGCATGGATGAGCCCCCACGCTCCCCACTTCGTGTGGTTCGCTGCCCCCCGAGGGGGCCGCTGCGCCTGCGGCCCGGCGAAGCCGGTTCCGCGGCCCCTGCTGGCTAGGGATTGCCCCATCCCACGCCTGGTGAGCTGCCCGACGCAGCGGCTTTTACATCGCTAATTTTTAACTTCCCCAACCCACAGGAAATCACCATGACTTTCGAAGACATCCTTTACGAAGTACGCAACGGCGTGGCATGGATCACGATCAACCGCCCGGACAAAATGAACTCGTTCCGGGGCCAGACCTGCGACGAAATCATCAAGGCGCTGAACAAGGCCGGCTATGACAAGGACGTGGGCGCCATCGTGCTGGCCGGCGCCGGCGACCGGGCGTTTTGCACCGGCGGCGACCAGTCGGCCCACAGCGGCAACTACGACGGACGGGGCACCATCGGCCTGCCGATGGAAGAGTTGCACACCGCCCTGCGCGACGTGCCCAAGCCGGTGATTGCCCGCGTGCAGGGTTTTGCCATCGGTGGCGGCAATGTGCTGTGCACGATCTGCGACCTGACGATCTGCTCCGACAAGGCCCAGTTCGGCCAGGTCGGCCCGAAGATGGGTTCGGTCGATCCCGGCTACGGCACGGCGTTCCTGGCCCGCGTGGTCGGCGAGAAGAAGGCGCGCGAGATCTGGTACCTGAACCGCCGCTACTCGGGCGCCGAGGCCGTCGCCATGGGCCTGGCCAATATCTGCGTGCCGCACGAAGAACTCGACGCCACCGTCCAAAAGTGGGGTGAGGAAATCTGCGAGCGCAGCCCGACGGCCCTGGCCATTGCCAAGCGCAGCTTCAACGCCGACACCGCCCACCAGAGCGGCATCGCCGGACTGGGCATGTACGCGCTCAAGCTGTATTACGACACCGAGGAATCGCGTGAAGGCGTCAATGCGCTGAAGGAAAAGCGCAAGCCCGACTTCCGCAAGTTCGCCAAGTAAGCCACTGGAGATCCGTGATGAACCCGAACCCCTATATCGACGAAGACCTGCAGGCGCTGGCTGAGCACGCGCGCCGCTTTGCCACCAACCGTGTCGCACCCGGCTTCTTGGAGCGCGACCAGACGCGCGTTCTGGACCGAGCGCTGCTGCGCGAGATGGGTGAACTCGGGTTCATCTGTCCCGAGCTGCCCGAAGAGTTCGGCGGCCAAGGCATGGGCTGCCTCGCTGCTGGCGTGATCCACGAGGAAATCGCCCGCGCCGACCTGAGCTTTTCCTACCTGAACCTGCTGGCGTCGCTGAACGGCCAGATCCTGTCCAAGTACGGCAACCCCGAGGTGGTCAAGCCCTGGCTGCAAAAGCTCACCCAGGGCGAGGCGATTTGCGCCATCGCCCTGACCGAGCCGCGCGGCGGCTCCGACGCGGCCAACCTGCGCCTGCGCATCGAGCGCATCAGTGAAGGTGGTAGCGACTTCTACGTCATCAACGGCGAGAAGACCTCGATCTCGGCGGCCGACCAGGCCGACATCACGGTGGTGTTTGGCCGCACCGGCAAGCCCGAGGATGGCGCCCATGGCGTGACCGCCCTGCTGGTGCCGATGGACTTGCCCGGCTTGAGCACCAACCGCTTCGACTGCCATGGCCAGCGCGCCATCGGGCGCGGCTCGATCTTCTTCGAGAACGTGCGCGTGCCCGTCAGCCACCGCCTGGGCGACGAGAACAAGGGCTTCGTGCAGGTGATGCACGGCTTTGATTTCTCGCGCTCGCTGATCGGCCTGCAAGTCCTGGCCGTGGCCCGCGTGGCCCTCGATGAAACCTGGGAATACATCACCCAGCGCCAGGCCTTCGGCCAGCCGCTGTCGGCTTTCCAGGGCGTGACGCATCCGCTGGCCCAGTTCGACACCGAAGTCGAAGGCGCCCGCCTGCTGTGCCTGCAGGGCCTGTGGCTCAAGGACAAGGGTTTGCCGCACACGGCGGAAGCCGGCATGGCCAAGTGGTGGGGACCCAAGCTGGCCTACGACGTGATCCACCAGTGCCTGCTGTGCTTCGGCCACGGCGGCTACGACCGGGGCCTGATGGAGCAGCGCCTGCGCGACGTGCTGGGCTTCCAGATCGGCGACGGCACGGCCCAGATCATGAAGACCGTCATTGCGCGCGTGCGCGCCGGACGCAAGTTCGTGCCGGCCTGAGCCCAGCACTAAAAAACACAAGGAGACAAGACCATGGAATTCGACCCCGTCCTGATCGCGCCCCGCCGGGCACAAAGCGTGGCCCAGGGCTTCTGGCACGACCGCACCATCAATGATGAGCTGGACGCCTGCGTGGCCAGTTGCCCCGACAAGCTGGCGCTGACCGCCATGCGGGCTGAAAGCGGCGCCACCACGCGCTTCACCTACCGCGAACTCGCAGCCATGGCGGACCGCGTGGCCGTCGGTCTGGCCCGCCTGGGCGTGGGCCGCAACGACGTGGTGGCCTGCCAGCTGCCCAACTGGTGGCAGTTCACCATCACCTACCTGGCCTGCTCGCGCATCGGCGCGGTGATGAACCCGCTGATGCACATCTTCCGGGAGCGCGAGCTGTCCTTCATGCTCAAGCACGGCGAGGCCAAGGTGCTGATCGTGCCCAAGGCGTTTCGCGGCTTCGACTTCGAACAGATGGTGACCGCGCTGCAGCCCAGCCTGCCCGAGCTGAAGCATATCGTCGTGGTCGATGGCAGCGGCGCCAACAGCTTCGACGCGCTGCTGAGCGGCCCGGCCCGGGAAGACGCCGCCGATGCGCAGGACATCCTGACGCGCCACCGGCCCGGCCCCGACGACGTGACGCAGCTCATCTACACCTCGGGCACCACCGGCGAGCCCAAGGGCGTGATGCACACGGCCAACACCACCATGGCCAACATCATTCCCTACGCGCAGCGCCTGCGGCTGGGCGCGGACGACGTGGTGCTGATGGCTTCGCCGATGGCGCACCAGACCGGCTTCATGTATGGCCTGATGATGCCCATCATGCTGCGCGCCAGCGCCGTGCTGCTCGACATCTGGGAGCCGCTTAAGGGCATCGACCTGATTCGCGACCAAGGGGCGACCTTCACCATGGCCTCGACGCCCTTCCTGACCGATCTGGCCCGCAATGTGGCCGAGTCCGGCAAGGCCGTGCCGACGCTGCGCACCTTCCTCTGCGCTGGCGCCCCGATTCCGGGCGCGCTGGTGGAACAGGCGCGCCGGGTGCTGGGCACCAAGATCGTTTCGGCCTGGGGCATGACCGAAAACGGCGCCGTCACCCTGATCAAACTCGACGATGACGACGAACGCGCCTTCAACACCGATGGCTGCCCGCTGCCGGGCGTGGAACTCAAGGTGGTCGATGAGGACGGTAATGCGCTTCCTGCGGGTCAGCCCGGCAAGCTGCTGGTGCGCGCCTGCTCCAACTTTGGCGGCTACCTCAAGCGCCCGCAGCTGAACGCCACCGATGCCGACGGCTGGTTCGACACCGGCGACCTGGCCCAGCTGGACGCGCAGGGCTACGTCCGCATCACCGGCCGCAGCAAGGACGTGATCATTCGCGGCGGCGAGAACATTCCGGTGGTCGAGATCGAGTATCTGCTGTACCGGCATCCGGCCATCGCCATGGCGGCCATCGTGGCCTATCCGGACGAACGGCTGGGCGAGCGCGCCTGCGCCGTGGTGGTGCCCAAGCCGGGCCAGAGCATCGACCTGCCCTCCATCGTTGAATTCCTGAAATCCCAGAAAGTCGCCGTGCAGTACATGCCCGAGCGGCTGATCGTGCGCGATGCCATGCCGTCCACGCCCACCGGAAAAATCCAGAAGTTCAAGCTGCGCGACATGCTTCGCGACGGCACGGTTTAAAGCATCCCTCCCCTATAACGAAACCCAGGAAACAAGCCCATGTTCACTTCCCCCAAGCACCTGCTGCGCCGCCGCCTGATCCAGGCGGCCACCGCCGCCGTCTGCACGTTCGGCCTGGCCGGCACAGTCCTGGCCCAGACGCCGGCCTGGCCCGCCAAACCCATCCGGCTCGTGGTCGGCTTTGCCCCCGGTGGCACGACCGATGTCATGGCCCGGGTCATGGCCCAGTCCCTCGGCGAGGCACTCGGGCAAACCGTGCTGGTGGACAACAAGCCCGGCGCAGGCGGCAATGTGGCGGCCACCGAAGTCATCCGCGCGCCGGCCGACGGCTACACCTTCCTGATTGCGCCGACATCGGTCGAGACAGCCAATCCTTTCCTGTTCAAGCAAACCATCAGCCCGGCCAAAGACCTGACGCCGGTGGCCGGCGTCGGACGCAGCCAGATGTACCTGGTGGTCAAGCCACAGTCCCCGTTCAAGGACGCCCGGGAATTCATCGCCTATGCCAAGGCCAACCCGGGCAAGCTGTCTTACGCCTCGGCCGGCCCCGGCACGCCGCCGCATCTGGCCGCCGAGATGTTCAAGCGGGTGACCGGCATTTTTGCCACCCACATTCCCTACCGGGGCGCCGCACCGGCCCTGCAGGACGTGATGGCCGGCCAGGTGGACTATGTGATGGATCCGGGCATCGCCTTTCCGCATGTGCGTTCGGGCAAGGTCCGCATGCTGGCGGTGGCTGGCGCCAATCGCTCGTCCTTCTTTCCTGACGTGCCGACGCTGGCCGAACTCGGCTTCAAGGGGGCCGAACTCGACATCTGGTTCGGCATGTGGGCGCCCAACGGCACGCCGCCCGACATCACCGCCCGCATGGTGCGCGAAGTGGCCAAAGCCTTGAGCCTGCCAGCGACCAAGACCCGTTATGAATCACTGGGCGCCGAGCCGATTGGACTGGGCAACGCCGAGTTCAAGAGCCTGCTGACCAGCGAAACCAAAATGCTGTCCGCCCTCATCAAGGACAGCAAGATCAGCGTGGATTGACCCACCAACACGATTTCAGGCATCAAACAGGCCGTTTGCGCATGCTGCATATGTGCAAACAGCTATTGATTTAATAGCATTTTCACTCGACGGGAACCCATGAAAGAACTACACCCCATCCTGACGGAAGTCCGTGGCCGGGTCGGCGTGATCACGCTGAACCGGCCCGAGCAGCTCAATGCCCTGAACGATGCACTGATGGATGCGCTGGGCGACGCCCTGCTGGCGTTCGACCGCGACGACGCGATTGGCGCCATCGTCATCACCGGCAGTCCCAAGGCCTTTGCGGCCGGCGCGGACATCGCCGCCATGGTCGACTGGACCTACATGGACGTGTACCAGGGCGACTTCATCACCCGCAACTGGGAAACCATCCGCCGGGTGCGCAAGCCGGTGATTGCCGCCGTGGCCGGTTTTGCCATGGGCGGCGGCTGCGAACTGGCGCTGTCCTGCGACCTGATCATCGCTGGCGAATCGGCCAGGTTCGCGCTGCCCGAGATCAAGCTGGCGATGCTGCCCGGCGCCGGCGGCACCCAGCGCCTGCCACGCGCCATCGGCAAGGCCAAGGCCATGGACATGTGCCTGTCGGCGCGCATGCTCGACGCGAGTGAGGCCGACCGCTACGGCCTGGTCTCGCGCGTCGTGCCCGATGAGCAGCTGCTGGAACAGACTTTAGCCCTGGCCGCGAAGATCGCCAGTTATTCCCTGCCCGCGCTGATGGCGATCAAGGAGTCGGTGAACCGCAGCTGGGAGTCCTCGCTGACCGAAGGCATCCTGTATGAACGCCGCGAGCTGCATGCGCGCTTTGCCAGCGAAGACGCCCACGAAGGCATGCACGCCTTTTTGTCCAAACGCACTCCGGTGTTCGAACACCGTTGATCCATCACTTCTTACACAGATCAAACCATGGCCCTCGATACCGAATCCTTTGAGCTTTTGCTCGCCGCCGTCCAGCGTTTCGTCAGGGACCGTCTGGTTCCCGCCGAAAACATCCTGGAAGAAACCGACGATGTGCCCGCCGACATCATTGAAGACATGAAGGCCATGGGCCTGTTCGGCCTGACCGTCCCCGAGGAATTCGGCGGCATCGGCCTTTCCGTCAGCCAGGAAGTCCAGGTCAACTACGAGCTTGGCCGCACCGCGGCGGCGTTCCGCTCGGTGTTCGGCACCAACATCGGCATCGGCTCGCAGGGCATCCTGATGGACGGCACGCCAGAGCAAAAGAGCGACTACCTGCCCAAGGTCGCCAGCGGCGAACTGATCATGTCGTTCGCGCTGACCGAGCCCGATGCCGGCTCGGATGCCGCGTCGCTCAAGACGCGCGCCGAACTCGACGGCGACCACTACGTGCTGAGCGGCACCAAGCGCTTCATCACCAACGCGCCGCGCGCCGGCGCCTTCACGCTGATGGCGCGCACCGGCGGGCCGGGCGCCGGCGGCGTCTCGTCCTTCATCGTGCCGGCCGACCTGCCGGGCATCAAGCTGGGCAAGACGGACAAGAAAATGGGCCAGCGCGGCACCAAGACCTGCGACGTGATCCTCGAGAACGTGCGCGTGCCAAGAGTCAACATCATCGGCGGCGTTCCCGGCCAGGGCTTCAAGACCGCGATGAAGGTGCTCGACCGTGGCCGGCTGAACATTTCGGCCGTGGCCTGCGGCATGGCGCAGCGCATCCTGGAGGAATCGGTGGGCTACGCTAGAGACCGCAAGCAGTTCGGCAAGGCGATTGGCGAATTCCAGCTGATCCAGGCCATGCTGGCTGACAGCCAGGCCGAACTGCTGGCCGGCTGGTCGCTGGTCCAGGACGTCGCCCGGCGTTTCGACGGCAAGCCGGCCCATGTGTCGGATCCGGACATTTCCATGCGCGTGTCCTGCGCCAAGCTGTTCTGCACCGAGATGGTGGGCCGCGTGGCGGACCGGGGCGTGCAGGTCCACGGCGGCGCCGGCTACATCAACGAGTACCCGGTCGAGCGCTTTTACCGCGACTCTCGCCTGCTGCGCCTGTATGAAGGCACGACGCAAATCCAGCAAATCATCATCGGGCGCGAACTGATGCGCCATAGCTGATCCGCGCCTGCCCGCCTGTTTTTTTATTCACCCTCACACCCAATCATCATGAACCAAGCCATCCACTCCCGCTTTCAATGGAATGACCCGATGCTGCTAGCCAGCCAGCTCACCGACGACGAACGCCAGGTGGCTGACGCGGCTAGAGCCTATTCCCAGGACCGTCTCGCGCCGCGCGTGCTGGAGGCGTTTCGCAACGAGAAAACCGATGCAGCCATCTTTCGCGAAATGGGCGATCTCGGCCTGCTGGGCGCCACCATTCCCGAAGCCTATGGCGGCGCGGGCCTGAACTATGTCTGCTACGGCCTGGTGGCGCGGGAGGTCGAGCGCATCGACTCGGGCTACCGCTCGATGCTGAGCGTGCAGTCCTCGCTGGTCATGGTGCCCATCAATGCCTTCGGCACCGAGGCGACAAAGCAGAAATACCTGCCCAGGCTGGCAACCGGTGAATGGATCGGCTGCTTTGGCCTGACCGAACCGGACCACGGCTCGGACCCCGGCAGCATGATCACCCGCGCCCGCAAGGCGCCGGGCGGCTACAGCCTGAGCGGCAACAAGATGTGGATCACCAACAGCCCGATTGCCGATGTGTTCGTGGTCTGGGCCAAGGACGATGAAGGCGCCATCCGTGGCTTCGTTCTGGAAAAGGGCTGGAAAGGCCTGTCGGCCCCGGCGGTTCACGGCAAGGTCGGGCTGCGCGCCAGCATCACAGGCGAAATCGTGATGGACGCGGTGTTCTGCCCCGAGGAAAACGCCTTTCCCGAGGTGCGCGGCCTCAAGGGTCCGTTCACCTGCCTGAACTCGGCGCGCTACGGCATTGCCTGGGGCGCGCTGGGCGCAGCCGAGGACTGCTTTGAGCGCGCGCGCCAGTATGTGCTGGACCGCAAGCAGTTCGGCAAGCCGCTGGCGGCCAACCAGCTGATCCAGAAAAAACTGGCCGACATGATGACCGACATCTCGCTCGGCCTGCAGGGCTGCCTGCGGCTGGGCCGCATGAAGGATGAGGGCATGGCTGCCGTGGAAGTCACCTCCATCATGAAACGCAATAGCTGCGGCAAGGCGCTGGACATTGCCCGCCTGGCGCGCGACATGCTGGGCGGCAACGGCATCAGCGACGAGTTCGGCGTCGCCCGCCACCTGGTCAACCTGGAAGTGGTCAACACCTACGAGGGAACGCATGACGTGCATGCCCTGATTCTGGGCCGCGCCATCACCGGCATCCCCGCCTTCTGATTATTTTGGAGTCACAGCCATGAAAATCCTGGTTCCCGTCAAGCGCGTCGTCGATTACAACGTCAAGGTCCGCGTCAAATCCGACGGCAGCGGCGTCGATATCGCCAATGTCAAGATGAGCATGAATCCGTTCGACGAGATCGCCATCGAGGAAGCCGTGCGGCTGAAGGAAAAGGGCGTGGTGACTGAAGTCATCGCCGTCTCGTGCGGCGTGCTGCAGTGCCAGGAAACCCTGCGCACCGCCATGGCCATCGGCGCGGACCGCGCCATCCTGGTCGAGACTTCAGAAGAATTGCAGCCGCTGGCCGTGGCCAAGCTCTTGAAAGCCCTGGTCGATAAAGAACAGCCGCAACTCGTCATCCTGGGCAAGCAGGCGATTGATGACGACTGCAACCAGACCGGCCAGATGCTCGCCGCGCTGCTGGGCTGGGGTCAGGCGACGTTTGCCTCCAAGGTCGAAGTGGCTGACGGCGTCGCCAAGGTCACGCGCGAGGTCGATGGCGGCCTGGAAACGCTCTCGCTCACGCTGCCGGCGATCATCACGACCGACCTGCGCCTCAATGAGCCGCGCTACGTCACGCTGCCCAACATCATGAAGGCCAAGAAAAAGCCGCTGGAAAATCTCAAGCCCGAGACGCTCGGCGTCGATGTCAAGCCGCGCATCAAGACGCTCAAAGTCAGCGAGCCGCCCAAGCGCAGCGCCGGCATCAAGGTGCTTGATGTGGCCGCGCTGGTGGACAAGCTGCGCAACGAAGCCAAAGTCATCTAACTCAGAACCAGAACAACGGAGCCTAAAACTATGACCTCTTTAGTCATCGCAGAACACGACAACGCCAGCATCCGCCCCGCCACCCTGAACACCGTGACCGCTGCAGCGCAGTGCGGCGGCGAGGTGCATGTGCTGGTGGCCGGCAAGGATGCCGCCGCAGCCGCCCAGGCCGCCTCCCAAATCGCCGGCGTGTCCAGGGTCATCCATGTCGATGGCGAGCACTTCGCCCACGGTCTGGCCGAGAACATGGCCGCGCAGGTGATCGCCATTGCCAGCGCCTACAGCCACATCCTGTTCCCGGCCACGGCGTCGGGCAAGAACATCGCCCCGCGCGTCGCGGCCCTGCTCGACGTGGCGCAGATCTCCGACATCACCAAGGTCGATGCCGTCGATACGTTCGAGCGCCCGATCTACGCGGGCAACGCGATTGCCATCGTGCAGAGCCTGGATGCTATCAAGGTCATCACCGTGCGCACGACCGGCTTTGATGCGGCGGCCAGCACGGGCGGCAGCGCCGCCATTGATGTCGTCAGCGGCGTGGCCGACAGCGGCAAGTCCAGCTTTGTGGGCAGCGAAATCGCCAAGAGCGACCGGCCCGAACTGACCGCCGCCAAGATCATCGTTTCCGGTGGCCGGGCGCTGGGTTCGTCCGAGAAGTTCCATCAAGTGCTCGAGCCGCTGGCCGACAAGCTCGGCGCAGCACTCGGTGCGAGTCGCGCGGCCGTCGATGCGGGCTACGCCCCGAACGACTGGCAGGTCGGGCAGACCGGCAAGATCGTCGCGCCGCAGCTGTACGTGGCCGTGGGCATCTCGGGCGCCATCCAGCATCTGGCCGGCATGAAGGACTCCAAGGTCATCGTCGCCATCAACAAGGACGGCGAAGCGCCGATCTTCAGCGTGGCGGATTACGGGCTGGAGGCTGATCTGTTCACCGCCGTGCCGGAATTGATTGCCGCGCTGTAAAAACTTCGTACAGGAACAGGCTACGAAAACCCTGGTCCCGCTATCAGTCGGCCATTCGCAGTTGTAGCGATCGATTCCTGGCCATCACGTCTATCGGGGACAAGGTTTCTTGCCGTGCAACGATCGCCGATAAGTTCGTCAACCGATCTTTCACGAGCAAAAACCCATTCTTTAGACCCACTGAAAGAGCCCACCCATGCAAGAAAACACCCCGCCCGAAGGCCATGGCCAGGTTTTGTGGACGCCCGGTCCGGAACAGCTGCAGTCCAGCCGACTGGTGAAATACCAGCAATGGCTCTCCACCAAAAAGGGCGTGCACACCCAGGATTACGATGAACTTTGGCGCTGGTCGATCGAGGACGTGCCAGGCTTTTGGCAGTCCATATGGGACTTCTTTGAAGTTCAAGCCGATGGAGAGCGAGAGCCTGCGATGGTTGGCGAGCAGATGCCCGGTATCCAGTGGTTCCCGAATGCGCGTCTGAACTTTGCGGAGCACGTTTTCCGTAATGCCACATCCGGGCATCCGGTGATGCTCGCACGCAGGGAAGGCGCCCCGCTTCGGGAAATATCCTGGGAAGAGCTGGAGCGTACGACCGCAGCGCTGGCGGCACAGCTGCGCAGTTGGGGCGTGCAACCCGGTGACCGCGTGGCCAGCTACATGCCCAATCTCCCGGAAACCGTGATCGCCTTCCTGGCCTGCGCCAGTGTCGGCGCCATCTGGTCCAGCTGCGCACCCGACATGGGGGCCACCGTGGTGTTGGACCGCCTGCGCCAGATTAAGCCCAAGGTGCTTTTCGCGACCGACAGCTACAGCTACAACGGCAAGAACCACGATCGCTCTGTTGTGGTGAACGAGCTGCTGTCAGGGCTGCCCAGCGTGCAGCGGGTGGTGCAGGTTTCGGGGCCGCTGGACGGAAGTCGTCCTTTGCCGTGGCGCGATCGGCACGACTGGCAAGGCTGTGTATCGCAAAGCGCGGCACCGCGCTACGAACGGCTGCCTTTCAGCCACCCCTTGTGGATTCTGTATTCCTCCGGAACCACCGGGCTGCCCAAGGCCATCGTGCACAGCCACGGCGGCATTGTGCTGACGCACCTGAAATCGATGGCGCTGCAAAACGATCTGCGACCGGGTGATCGGTTGATGTTTCTGGGTAGCACCGGGTGGGCTGTGTGGAACCTTCAGGTGGGCGCCCTGCTGTCAGGCGCATCCATTGTTCTCTACGATGGCAACCCGGCCTGGCCAACGGGCGATGCGCTGTGGCGCTTCATGGATGAACAGGATGTGACGCAGTTGGGCTGCGGAGCGGCCTACCTCATCAATTGCATGAAAGATGGTGTGCGCCCCCGAGACTTCGCCAGGTTAGCCAAACTCCGCACCATCCTCTCCACCGGTTCGCCGCTGTCGATGGACGCCTACCACTGGGTTTACGACGCGGTCAAACCTGATGTATGGCTGGCCTCCATCAGTGGCGGGACCGATATTGCCGCGTGCTTCGTGGCCTGCGCACCCACGCTGCCCGTGCATGCCGGCGAGATTCAATGCCGGGAACTTGGCGTGGCCGCCTACGCCTACAACGATGCTGGCGAGTCGGTGGTCAACGAGGTGGGCGAGTTGGTCATCACCAAACCCATGCCGTCGATGCCCATTTATTTCTGGAACGACCCGGACAACAAGCGCTACCTCGAGAGCTATTTTGAAACCTACCCTGGCGTGTGGCGCCAGGGTGACTGGATACGCTTCACAGAGCACGGCAGCGCAGTCATCTATGGGCGATCAGACAGCACGATCAACCGCTTTGGCATCCGGATGGGAACGGCTGAAATCTACCGGGTGGTAGAAGAAATGCCCGAGGTGCGCGACAGCCTGGTCATCGACCTGGAGTTTTTGGGGCGCCCCTCGTTCATGCCGCTGTTTGTGGTGCTACGGCCTGGCGCGGTACTGGACGAGGCACTGCAGGAGCGCATCAAGCACCAGATAAGCTCCAAGGCCTCTGCGCGCCACGTTCCCAATGAGGTTGTGCAGGTGACTGAAATTCCTCGCACGCTGAGCGGAAAAAAGATGGAAGTTCCCGTCCGGAAACTGCTGTTGGGTAGCTCGCCTGACAAGGCGGCCAGCCCGGATTCAATGCAGAACCCGGGCAGCCTGGATTTTTTTGTGCAGTATGCGAAGGCCCTCAAGGTGAAGGAGCTTTCGACGTGAAAGCCGTATTTATGACAGGGCATGGCGGCAACGAAGTCGTCAGCATAGCGATGCGGCCCAAACCGGTACGCCAGCCCGGTCAGGTACTGATTCGCATGCAGGCGGCCACCCTCAACCAGGTGGATCTCTACATGCGCAACAGCGGCGCGGGCATCACGCACCAGCTGCCGCAGATCATGGGACTTGACGGCGCGGGCATCGTGGAAGAAGTCGATGAGCATGAGCGCGTGCTCGCGCCCGGTCAGTCCGTGGTGCTGCATCCGGCGATTGGCTGCGGGCGCTGCGAGTTCTGCCAGCGCGGCGAAGTGGTCTTGTGCACCGGCATCCAGTATCTGGGCGAGCACCGGGACGGCACGCTGGCCGAATACGTGAGTGTGCCGGCACAGAATGTCTTCCCCATGCCTGCCGGCCTGTCATTCGCAGAGGCGGCCGCACTGGGCGTCAACCACCTGACCGCCTGGCGCATGCTGTTCACCAAGGCGCAGCTCAAGCCGTGGGAGACGGTGCTGATCTTTGGCATAGGCGGCGGTGTGTCGCTGGCGGCCCTGCAGCTCGCCAAGCTGGCGGGCGCTCAAGCCATCGTCACCTCGCGCGACGATTCCAAGCTGCAGCGCGCCCGCTTGGCTGGCGCCGACCATCTGATCAACAGCAGCACGCAGGACGTGGTCAAGGAAGTGATGGCCCGCACCCAGGGGCGCGGCGTGGACGTGGTGATTGAAAACGTCGGCGCGGCCGTGTGGTCGTCGGCCATGAAGTCGCTGGTGCGCGGCGGCCGGCTGGTCACCTGCGGCGCCACCAGCGGCGACCAGCCGCCGGCGGACATCAGGCGCATCTTCATCCGCCAACTCCAGATATTCGGCTCGACGCTGGGCAACTTCGACGAGTTCCGCGATTTGCTGCGGCTGACCGAGCGCACCGGCCTGCGGCCCGTGATCGACAGCGAATTCCCGCTGGAGCAGGCCCACGCGGCCCTGAGCCGCCTGGAATCTGGCCAGCAGTTCGGCAAGATCGCCATCCGCATTGGCGAAGCCTGATACCCCATGAAAGAAGAAACCATGTCCACAGTACGCACCGAACAGATCGGTGATGTCTTGCTGATTGAAATTAACAACCCGCCCATCAATGCCGGATCGCTCACGGTGCGCCAGGGCCTGAGCGCGGCGATAGAGCAGCTGCAGACCCAGCCTGAGCTGGTTGCAGGCGTCATCATCGGCGGCGGCACCACCTTCGTGGCTGGTTCCGACCTGCGCGAATTCGGCCAGCCGCTGCAAGACCCGCAGATGCCTGCCGTCATCGCGCTGATCGAAGCTTGCGGCAAACCGGTGGTGGCCGCGCTGCACGGCGCGGCGCTGGGCGGTGGCCTGGAATTGGCGTTGGCTTGTGACGCACGCATTGCGCTGAACGGCACGCTGCTGGGCCTGCCCGAAGTCACGCTGGGCATCATTCCCGGCGCGGGCGGCACCCAGCGCCTGCCGCGCCGGGTCGGTGTTGCCCGCGCCATCCAGATGGTCTGCAGCGGCGAACGCATCACGGCGGACAAAGCGCTTGATTTGCGGCTGGTCGATGAAGTCGTTGCCGGCGACTTGCAGGCCCATGCGATGGCGCTGGCGCGGCGGCTGGCGGGCAGCAAGTGCCGTATTCGCGATGAACAGGTTCCCACGGAAGACGCCGCAGCCATCGAGCAGGCAGAGCAGACTGCGCTGCGCGCCGGCAAACGCCGGCCGGCCGTGCTGGCGGCCATCGCGGCCGTCAAGAATGCCGCCCTGCTGCCCATCGACGAAGGCCTGGCGCATGAACGCGCGGTGTTCCAGCAACTGCGCGTGTCCACCGAGGCGTATGCGCTGCGCCACCAGTTCTTTGCCGAGCGCGAGGCGGCCAAGCTGCCGGCTGCGCTGCAGGCAGCCCCCCGCCCGGTGCAGACCGTGGCCGTGATTGGCGCCGGCACCATGGGCGCGGGCATTGCCATTTGCGCGCTGGACGCCGGGCTGAACGTGATCCTGCTGGAGCAGGACGATGTGGCCCTGCAGCGCGGCCAGCAGCGCGTGGCCGAGCATTACCAAAGCCGCGTGACAGCAGGCAAGATGAAGGCCAACGTGGCCGCCGCCAGCGAAGGACGCCTGAGCCCCACGACCGACTGGGCACAGCTGGGCCGGGCCGACCTGGTCATCGAGGCGGTGTTCGAGGACATGGCCGTCAAACAGGAGGTCTTCAGGAAAATCGATGCCCATGCGCGGCCAGGCGCGGTGCTGGCCACCAACACATCCTACCTGGACGTGGATGCGATTGCCGGGTTGACGGCCCGGCCGCAGGACGTGCTGGGCCTGCACTTCTTCAGTCCGGCCAACGTCATGAAGCTGCTGGAAGTGGTGCGCGGCCAGCAGACGGCGGCCGATGTGCTCGCCACCGGCATGGCCCTGGGCAAAAAGCTCGGGAAGCTGCCGGTGCTGTGCGGCAATACCTTCGGCTTCATTGGCAACCGCATCTACAACGCTTACCGCAAGCAGTGCGAATTCATGCTGGAAGACGGCGCCTGGCCGGAGGATGTGGACAAGGCGCTGACCGACTTTGGCTTGGCCATGGGTCCGTTCGCCGTGGCCGACCTGTCCGGCCTGGACATCGCCTGGCGGATGCGCAAGGCGCAGGCCGCCTCGCGCGATCCGCGCGAGCGCTACGTCGCCATCCTCGACCAGTTGTGCGAGCAGGGGCGGCTGGGCCGCAAGACCGGAGCCGGCTACTACCGTTATCCCGACGGCAAGCAGGTCAAGGCCACCGATGCCATCGTGCGCGCCATCATCGAGCAGGCCTCCGGCCAGCGCGGCATCACGCGCCGCACGCTGGACGCCACGGAAATTCAGCGCCGCGCCCTGCTGGCCATGGTCAACGAAGCTGCGCTGCTGCTGGCCGAAGGCGTGGCTGCTCGTCCCAGCGACATCGACGTGGTGCTGGTGCAGGGCTACGGCTTCCCGCGCTGGGAAGGCGGCCCGGTGTTCTGGGCGCGCCAGCAGGATCGGGCGCAACTGGCGCAGGACCTGCAGCGCCTTGCCGGTGAATCGGGCCATGGCTTTGTAGTGGCCGACCTGTCTGTTTTGTTGAATCCCTAACCTCCCCACTCCCCTCACCTCAATACGACCATGATGACCCAAGCCTTTATCTGCGACGCCATCCGCACCCCCTTCGGCCGCTACGGCGGCGCCCTGAGCAGCGTTCGCGCCGACGACCTGGGCGCGATTCCCATCCGGGCCTTGATGGCGCGCAACCCGGACGTGGACTGGCAGATGGTTGCCGACGTGATCTACGGCTGCGCCAACCAGGCCGGCGAAGACAACCGCAATGTGGCGCGCATGAGCGCATTGCTGGCCGGGCTGCCGCTGGAAGTGCCGGGTGGCACGGTCAACCGCCTGTGCGGCTCGGGTTTGGATGCCTTGGGCACGGCAGCGCGCGCCATCAAGTCGGGCGAGGCCGGCCTGATGATCGCCGGCGGCGTCGAGAGCATGAGCCGCGCGCCGTTTGTCATGCCCAAGGCAGAGAGCGCTTTCTCACGCGCCAACAGCATCCAGGACACCACCATTGGCTGGCGCTTCATCAACCAGCTGATGAAGGAACGCTACGGCGTCGATTCGATGCCCGAAACCGCCGAGAACGTCGCCACCGACTACCAGATCAGCCGCCAGGACCAGGACCAGATGGCTCTCAGCAGCCAGCTCAGGGCCGTTTCGGCGCAACAGGCGGGCTACTTCGATGCCGAAATCACGCCGGTCAGCATTGCCCAGAAAAAGGGCGAGCCTGTCCTCGTCAGCAAGGACGAGCATCCGCGCGAAACCTCGATGGAAGTGCTCGCCAGGCTCAAGCCCATCGTGCGCCCCGACGGCACCATCACGGCGGGCAACGCCAGCGGCGTGAACGATGGCGCCTGCGCGCTGCTGCTGGCTGATGAAGCCAGCGCCGCCAGGAACGGCTTGACGCCTAGAGCCCGCATCGTCGGCATGGCGACCGCTGGCGTGGCGCCGCGCGTCATGGGCATCGGCCCGGCGCCGGCAACGCAAAAGGTGCTGGCGCTGACGGGCCTCGGCATCGAGAAGATGGACGTGATCGAACTCAACGAGGCGTTTGCCGCGCAGGGCCTGGCCGTTCTGCGCATGCTTGGCGTGCCCGACGACGACCCGCGCGTCAACGCCTGGGGCGGCGCGATTGCGCTGGGCCATCCGCTGGGCGCCAGCGGCGCGCGCCTGGCCACCACGGCGGTCAACCGGCTGCACCAGACCGGCGGGCGCTACGCGCTGTGCACCATGTGCATCGGCGTGGGACAGGGCATTGCCGTGATCCTGGAACGGGTGTGAAAACCGCATCCTTCAAGGAGACAGCACCTGCAGCCACTCCTGAATTCATAGCTGCTAACGCATGACTGGCGTGCGCAAAAGGCCTTTTTTACTTAAAAATCATGACCCCAGCAGAAATCCTGGCCCAGTACGGCCCCCGAGAAGCGATTGAGTACGACGTGGTCGTGGTCGTGGTCGGCGGCGGCCCGGGCGGGCTGTCGGCGGCCATTCGCCTCAAGCAGCTGGCCAGCGAGCAAGGCACGGAGCTGTCCGTCGTCGTGCTCGAAAAAGGCTCCGAACCCGGCGCGCACATCCTCTCGGGCGCGGTGATGGACCCCAGGGCGCTCACCGAGCTGATCCCCGACTGGAAGGCACTCGGCGCGCCCTTGACGCAGCCCGTGACTGGCGACGAGGTCTTGTTCCTGAGCGAAACCGGCGCCACCCGGACCCCTGATTTCCTCGTGCCCGACTGCTTTCACAACGAAGGCAACTACGTCATCAGCCTGGGCAACGTGACGCGCTGGCTGGCTGGTCAAGCCGAAAGCCTGGGCGTTGAAATCTTTCCCGGCTTTGCCGCCGCCGAGGTGCTGTACAACGACGATGGCTCCGTCAAGGGCGTGGCCACGGGCAACCTCGGTGTCGGCAAGGACGGCGAGCCCACGGGCAACTTCCAGCTCGGCATGGAGCTGCACGGCAAGTACACGGTGTTTGCCGAAGGCGCGCGCGGCCACCTGGGCCGCCAGCTGATCAGCCGCTTCAAGCTCGACGAGGGCAAAGACCCGCAGGCCTACGCGCTGGGCGTGAAGGAACTCTGGGAGATCGACCCGGCCAAACACCAGAGCGGCCTGGTCGTTCACACCGCCGGCTGGCCGATGGACAGCGCTACCTACGGCGGCGGCTTTCTCTACCACCTGGAGGGCAACCAGGTCACGCTGGGCTTTGTCACCGGGCTGGACTACAGCAATCCTTATCTCAGCCCGTTCGAGGAAATGCAGCGCTGGAAGACGCATCCGGCGATCCGCAAGTATCTGGAGGGCGGCAAGCGCATCGGCTACGGCGCGCGGGCCATCACGGCCGGCGGCGCGCTGAGCCTGCCCAAGACCGTGTTTCCCGGCGGCGCGCTGATCGGCTGCGAGGCCGGCTACCTGAACGCCAGCCGCATCAAGGGCAGCCACGCGGCGATCAAGACCGGCATGCTCGCGGCCGAAGCGGCGTATGCCGCAGTGACTTCAGGACGCCAGCATGACGAGCTGAGCAGCTACCCCGAGGCGTACGAAAAAAGCTGGCTGGCTGCGGAACTCAACCAGGCGCGCAACTTCAAGGCCTGGTTCAAGAAGGGCGTGTACGTGGGCTCGCTGATGACCGGCATCGAGCAATGGCTCTTGCCCCGGCTCGGCATCAAGAGCCCGCCGTGGACGATTCACCGCGACAAGCCTGATCACGCGATGCTCAAGCTGGCATCCGAGTGCCAGCCCATCCTTTATCCCAAGCCCGACAACAAGATCACGTTTGACCGCCTGACCTCGGTGTTCATCAGCAACACCAACCACGAGGAGCACCAGCCCGCACACCTGACCTTGAAGGACGCGAGCGTTCCGGTCGCTGTCAACCTGGCCCTCTACGCCGGTCCCGAGAGCCGCTACTGCCCGGCTGGCGTCTACGAGTTCGTGAAGAACCCGGACAACACGGACCGCCTGCAGATCAACGCGCAGAACTGCGTTCACTGCAAGACGTGCGACATCAAGGACCCGACGCAGAACATCGTCTGGGTCACCCCCGAGGGCGGCGGCGGGCCCAACTACAGCGGCATGTAATTGAAAATTGCCAGTTAACTTTGGCCTGCTCGGGAGAAAACGCCTCATACAGAGAGTCCGGCGTATGCATGTTCAGGTTGTCCAGGACCAGCGTGATGCGCTCGGTGTCGGGATCGCTGGGCGATCCGGTTTCTGCCCTGCTTGAGAAAGTATTCCGCAAGCACAAGCGCCCGGTGGGCAGCTGTTGGCGAATGGACAAAGTCAAGCTAAGTTCGGGCGGCCTGCGTCATGTCAGGCATCGGGCCCACATAGCGCCCGCGCGGACGGATCACTTGCGCCACGCCCAATTGTTCCAGGCTGTGCGCCAACAGTCCGACGCTGCGCGCCGTTGCGAACAGGCCAAAGGCCGCGTCGAGAGGCAGCCGATGGTGCGCCACCAGGGCGGCCAGGGCCACGTCGATGTTGGGCTGCAAACCGGTCAGCATCGTTACCTTCTGGATGAAGCGCGCGATCACCTCCGGGGGCTCGAACAACGCCAGAAGGGCGGCCGCGCGCGGATCGCCATCGGGATAAAGGTGGTGGCCAAATCCTGCCAAGGGCAGGCCGGTCGACAGGTAGTGGGCCACCACCTGGTCCTCGCCCAGCCGTTCCACTTCGCTGAACAGCGCCTGGACGCGGCCGGAGGCATCGCCATGCAAGGGCCCCGAGAGTGTGCTCAATCCGGCCAGAAGGCAAGCCGGCAACGAGGCGCCTGTCGAAGCCGCAATGCGTGCGACAAACGCTGAACTGGTCAACTCGTGGTCAACCAGCAGCACCATGGCCGTTCGCAGCAAATCGGCCACCTGGGTCGATTGTTTCCACCCTTGCGCAAAGCGCAGATGCAGCGGCTCGCGCCCGTGCTGGGCACCAAACGCATTGGCCAGTTGACCCACCAGACTCTGGCCCTCGTTGTGCAGCACCCGGATCAAGCGTCCACGGGTGGAATGCCCGGCTGCCGCCAGAGCGGCCAAGGCCGTGAAAGCCGCGACGCGCCCAGGCTGGCCCGAGTGCATCGGCGCAGATGACGTAGAGGACGAAAAGTCGACGGGCTGCCCGGCACCCCACAACAGTTGCGCCACGTCTTCCAGGTTGGCCGACCGGGCCAGGCTCACGGCATCCTGGCCCCGGTAATAAGGCCGTCCGCGAAAGAACGCGCACAGGGCCGTCGGGATGCTGGGCTCCGAGCCGAAGAGCGTGTTGGCAGCCAGGGTCTCGTGTTTGCGACCGGCCTGTTTGCGTTTGGCCAGGCCGGCAACGTCCTCGGCGCGGTACAGGCTGCGGCGCGTATCGGCCGGGTCGGGCATGACCTCCAGCTTGCCACGGCTCACGTAGGCATAAACCGTCTGAGGCCGCACCCCAAGGAGGTCACATGCCTCGTTCATCGAAATCCAGGAAGCCATGATCAAACTTTAGATATTTATATATGTTGATTTTATACATCAATATTGACCAATAGATCAATCATTTACTAACATGCCTACATCTTCGAAAAAAACCACCTTGAACACATGGGCCACCTCGGCCCCCACTTGAATGAATTGACATGAAACCTCGGCTCCTGCAACTCAATCCCATCCTGATCCCCGCGATCAACGACAAGCTCGCATCGCTCTACTCTGTCCACAAATTCTTCGAGGTGACGCACCAGGAGGCCTGGCTGCGTGAACATGGCGCATCCATCGCCGCCGTGATCACCGGCGGGCACACCGGCATTTCGCAAGCGATGCTGGAGCAGTTGCCTGGCCTCAAGGTGGTGGCCGTCAACGGCGTCGGCACCGATGCGGTGGACCTGGCGTACTGCCGAGGCCGTGGCCTGCCCGTCACCGCCACCCTGGGCGCGTTGACCGAAGACGTGGCCGATCTGGCCATTGGCTTGCTGATCGCTGCTTGCCGAAACCTGTGTGCCGGCGACCGCTTCGTGCGCGATGGCCAGTGGGAACTTCACCCCCAGCCCAGCGCCATCCCGCTGGCCCGCCGGTTCAGCGGCATGCGCGTGGGCATCGTCGGCATGGGGCGGGTGGGCCGCGCCGTCGCGGCTCGGGCGACGGCTTTTGGCTGCCCGATCAGCTACACCGACCTGCGCCCCATGGACGACGTTGCGCACCGGTTTGTGACTAACCTGGTGGACCTCGCGCATGACTCCGACGCGCTGGTACTGTGCGCGGCGGCGGACACGGCCGAAGGCATCGTCAACGCGGCCGTGCTCGAAGCGCTCGGCCCGCGCGGCTTCCTGGTCAACGTCGCCCGTGGCCGCCTGGTCAATGAGGCCGACCTGACAGAGGCGCTGGCGGCCGGCCGCATTGCCGGTGCGGGCCTGGACGTGTTCGTTGACGAACCCCGCGTTCCCCTGGCGCTGCGCCAGTCCGACAGCGTGACCCTGCAGGCCCACCGCGCCAGTGCCACCTGGGAGACCCGGACCGCCATGGGCGAGATGGTGTTGGAAAGCATCGCTCAGGCCCTGGCGGGCGAGCGCCCGACGATGAGCCTGACCACCTGAGCCTCAGGACAGGCCCCCTGCGATCCGCCTATTGACCTGATCTGACAGACACCCCGGAACACCACGGAGAAAAGTCCATGTTCACCCGATACTTCCCGCTCACCATGGCCATCGCCCTCGGCTTGATGGCGGTCCCGCCCGCCTTCGCCCAGACCTACCCTTCCCGAATGGTGACCCTGGTGGTGCCCTTCCCGCCCGGAGGCGGAACCGATACTGGCGCGCGGATCATTGCCGAGCAACTGAGCAGGCGCTGGGGGCAAACAGTCGTCATCGATAACAAGGGCGGCGCAGCCGGGCAGATCGGCGCAGACCTGGTCGCCAAGTCCAAGCCGGACGGCTACACCTTGCTGCTGGGCAACATTGGCACGCAAGCGATCAATCCATCGCTGTATCCCAGAATGCCGTACAACCCGGACACGGCGTTTGCGCCCATCTCCCTGCTGGCCGAACTGCCGCTGGCCATGATGGTCAATCCGGCCGTATCAGCGAACACGGCCGCCGAATTCATCGCCCTGGCCAAGTCCCGACCGGGGCAACTCAGCTACAGCAGTGCGGGTGCTGGCGGTGCGCCGCACCTGGTGGCAGAAATGTTCAAGGAACAAACCGGCAGCTTTATCCTTCACGTGCCCTACCGGGGTGGCGGTCCGGCCATCGCCGATCTTCTTGCCGGTCACGTGCAGTTGTCCTTCATGACGGTGCTGGAAGCCTCCGGACACATCAAGGCCAAAAAACTGCGCGCCCTGGCCGTGACCGGTAGCAAGCGCGTGCCGGCACTGCCCGACGTGCCCACGCTGTCGGAAAACGTGCTCCCCGGGTTCAACGCCATCTCCTGGCTTGGGTTGCTGGCCCCTGCCGGCACGCCACAAGTCATCGTGGAGAAGATCGCCGCTGATGTGCGCAGCATCCTGGCAGAAGAATCAGTCAAGGCACGCTTCGTGTCACTGGGGGGCGTGCCGCGCGCGACAACACCGCAGGAATTTACCCAACTGATCGCAGGGGACAGGCGGCGCTACGCCCAGATCATCCGCGACCGAAAAATTTCCACCGAATGACTGCCATGACGGACTTCGTTTTCCCGGCGCCTGCGCCGACCACCGTTGCAGTGGCCGGTAGCACGGCGGTTTTTCCTGTGGGCCGCGTGTTTTGCATCGGCCGCAACTACCGCTGGAGCCAGGACGAGGCGATGCCTCAAGAAATGCCCGCCTGGTTCATGAAGCCCGCCAGCGCGGTGGTGCGCGCCCATGGCGTCCTGCCCTATCCTCCGGCTACGGGCGACTTTTGCCATGAGATCGAACTGGTCGTGGCCATCGGTCGTGGCGGCCGGGACATCGACCCGGCGCAGGTGGAGCCGCATCACATCTGGGGCTATGCCGCAGGACTCGATCTCACGCGGCGCGACCTGCAGCAGCAAGCCAAGCGTGCCGGTGGCCCCTGGGAGGCCGCCAAAGCCTTCGACCACTCGGCCCCCTGCACGCCCCTGGTGCCGGCTGCGGCTTGCGGCCACCCCAGACAGGGTGCCGTGTGGCTGACGGTCAACGGCATCGAACGGCAGCGCGCCGATGTGTCCGACCTCTTGTGGCCGGTGCCCGAACTGGTGGCCATGCTGTCGAGGTCAGTGACGCTCATGCCCGGCGACCTGATCTACACCGGCACACCCGCAGGCGTCGGCCCACTGCAACCCGGCGATGTCGTCCAGGGCGGCGTGGCAGGCGTCGGCCAGTTTTCCATGACCGTGGGCAGCATCAGCCACGGAGATTCAACACCCATGACAGGAGACTCCCTTTGAACACAACCACCCCCAAGAAGATCGCGCTGGTCACCGGCGCGGGCAGCGGCATCGGTCGAGCCGTGGCCCTTGGCCTGCTAAACGACGGCTGGAGCGTCGTGCTGGCCGGCCGTCGTGCCGAGCCCTTGCAGGCGCTGGTGGCCGAGGCCGAACCGCGTGGCCAGACGGCGATGGCCGTGCCCACCGATGTGAGCGACCCGGTCAGCGTGGAGGCGCTGTTCGCCACCATCGAGCACCGCTTCGGCCGACTCGATGTGCTGTTCAACAATGCCGGCGTGAACGCCCCGGCGGTGCCGATGGACGAATTGCCGCTGGACAAATGGTTCAGCGTGATCAACACCAACGTCACCGGCGTGTTCCTGTGCGCACGCGCCGCCTTCGGCCTGATGCGCCGCCAGTCGCCGCAGGGCGGGCGCATCATCAACAATGGCTCGATCTCGGCGCACACGCCGCGCCCCTTCACCGCGCCCTACACCATTAGCAAGCATGCCGTGTCGGGCCTGACCAAGGCGCTGGCACTGGACGGGCGTGCATTCAACATCGTGGCCAGCCAGATCGACATCGGCAATGCGCTGACCGAGCTGTCCGAGCGCATGACGCGCGGCGTCTTGCAAGCCAACGGCACGGTCGCGCCTGAACCCATGATGGACGCCAACCACGTGGCCAACGCGGTGCGTCACATCGCCGCGATGCCGCTGGAGGCCAACGTGCTGAACATGACCATCATGGCCAGCGCCATGCCCTACGTCGGGCGCGGCTGAGAGCCAGGTGCAAAGCGTATAGCGCCACGGGCATCGATAAGCCCGCCGGCGCTTGATGACGATTGACCCAACCACAAAAGGAGACTTTCATGCAACTCACATCCCTGTTCAAGACCCTTGCCGTCTCGGCGTGCCTGGCCGTGGCGCCGACCCTGGCATCGGCCCAGGCCTACCCGAGCCGCGCCATCAGGATCATCGTGCCCGCCCCGCCGGGCGGCGCGATCGACACCATTGCCCGCGTCGTCGGAGACAAGATCGGGGCCTCGATGGGCCAGCCGGTGATCGTCGACAACAGGCCCGGCGCATCCAACAACCTCGGCACGGATGCCCTGGCCAAATCAGCGCCCGATGGCTACACGATCGGCATCGTGGGCGGCAGCCACAACACCAACAAGTTTCTGTTCAAGAACCTGGGCTGGGACCCGGAAAAAAGCTTCGAGCCCATCGTCTACACCCACGAAGTTCCTCTGGTGTTCGCCATCTACCCGCAGATTCCCGCCAGGACACTGCCCGAGTTCGTGGCCTGGATGAAGGCCAATCCGGGCGAGGCCAAGGTGGCCACCTCTGGCCGCGGCAGTGCGCAGGAAATGGCGGCCGAGATGTTCCGCATGGCGAGCGGCGCGCCAATGCTGCTGGTCCCATACAAGGGCTCTTCCGCCGCCCACCCAGACCTGCTGGCCGGGCGCACCGCGCTCTACATCGACACGATCAGCGCCATCCAGTCGCAGGTGAAAGCCGGCAATGTGCGAGCCGTTGCGGTATCGACCCAGAAGCGCTCAAAGTCTCTGCCGGACGTGCCGACCGCGAACGAACAGGGGCTCAAGGGCTACGACGCCAACACGAATGGCGGTTTTTTGGCGCCGGCCGGCACGCCCAAGGTGATTGTCGCCAAGCTCAATGCCGAGATCAACGCGGCGCTGAAGCTGCCTGACGTGCGGGCCAAGCTGGAGGCTGCCGGTATCGAGATCCAGGGCGGAACGCCGCAGGAGTACGCCGCGCTGATCAAGTCCGACCTCGCCAAGTGGGGCAAGGTCGTCAAGGAGGCGGGCATCCAGCCGGAGTGAGGGCGCAGGGTATGGCCCGGATGCTGTTCCACGGCGACTCGGCGCACCATGTGTTATTGGTATGACTTCATATTTGATAGCAACAAATACTTAGCTGTCGTGCGCAGATGGCCTTTTAAGGCATTAAATATCGGCTCAGATCATGCTTCGGGCTGACGCAAGGCTTGAGGCTTGGCGAAATCCGCTGCTTGATTTGTGGCGCCTCAAGAAAACCAGCGCAAAACCGCAGCAGCAGTCAGCGCCGTCGCAGCCAGCGCGGCGAGCGCGCGCCAGGTCGCTTGCCCTGCCCGCTGGCTCCAGCCGGTGCCACGGTAAATATACGTCGCGGCCAACCCGAAGCCCGCAGCGGCGCAGGCCATCTTGACCAGCAGCGCGGCAACCGCGATGCCGTGGATGTCCGGGAAGCGTCCGTAATAAAGCCAGCTGACAAAGCCAAAAGCCCCGCCGCTGGCCGCCTGCGCGGCCCATCCGGCCAGCATGATCCAAGCCAGCGGTTTGCGCATCCCGGTGAACTGCGGCCCCAGCCATAGCGCGCAGGCAGCGCTGCCGACCACGGCGACGGCGCCGAAGTTGTGCACCACCTGGATGGCCGCATAGCTCAGGTTTTGCAGTTCCATGAGGGCGACCGCATGAAGGCTAGTTGACGCTCACCTTGACGCACTGCTCCACGCCGATGGGCGTGTGGCCCTTGTCCACGACCTTGACGCAGATGTCGTGCGGGCCGGACGCCAGGCTGGTCAGCGCGTAGCTGCCCTTGAGCTGGCGCAGGATGGCCACTTCCTTGCTGTCCACGTAGAGATGCACATGGTCGCCCTTGGGGCCGGGCATGACTTCGTAGGCAACGCTGGTCTTGGCCATGGTATCGAGCTTGGCGCCCTCCACCGGGGACGTGATCTTGACCGATGCTTCCTGCGCAAAGCCTGCCTGCGAGCAGACCAGCAGCGCGGCGCCGAGGATGGGATAAATAAAAGAACTGCGCATTGCGACTCCCCTTTCATTGGGTTGAATGCCGAGTGAACCCCTTATTTCCAGCCATTGGGATGGCATTTATTTATAGCACTCCCCCATTGATCCGGGACGATGAAATAGACCGGCAGTGGCTTGCAGGAAGTAAAGGGTGTAGCCAACAAAGACAAACGGGCCGCAATCTGTCCTTGCGCCAGCGTTGACGTCATGGGGGCAGCAGGCCCGCCACCAGGTGATCAATCCACACGCGCAGCTTGGCCGGCAGGAAGCGGTTCGGCGGGTACAGCAGCCAGGCCATGCCGGCGTAGTCGGTCGCGTGCTCCCAGTCGTCCAGCACCGTGACCAGCTCGCCTTTGGCCAGGGCTGCGCGGGCGGTGAATTCGGGCAGGCTGGCAATGCCCAGGTGCGCCAGGGCTCCTTCGAGCCGCACTTCGCTGTGGTTGGCCACGTAGCGGCCGCTCACCTTGAGCGTGACTTCGTCCCCGGCGCGCCGGAACCGCCAGTGGCGGTCGCGCTCGTCTTCGCCCAGGTACAGGCAGCTGTGCCGGGCCAGGTCGCGCGGATGCCCGGGCGTACCGTGCGCCGCCAGGTAGGACGGACTGGCGCAGGCCAGGTGGCGAATCCGCATCAGCGGCCGCCCGGCCAGCCCCGGCGGCGGCGCGTCGGTGATGCGGATGGCCAGGTCGATGCTTTCCTCGAACAGGTCCACCGTGCGGTCGGTGATGACAAGCTGCACATCCACCTCGGGGTATTGCTGCAGGAAGGACGCCATCAGCGGATGCACCACCAGGCGGCCGAACGCCTTGGGCATGCTGATGCGCACCAGCCCGCGCGGCGTGGCGACATGGGTGTCGCTCAGCGCCAGCACCTCGCGCGCAGCGGCCACCATGGCCTGGCAGCCGGTGTAGGCGGCTGTTCCGGCCTCGGTCAGGCGCAGCTTGCGGGTGGTGCGCTCCAGCAGGCGCACCCGCAGCACGCTTTCGAGGCGCGCCACCTGCCGGCTGACCGCCGAGGGGGTGATGCCCAACTGGCGGGCGGCGGCCGAGAAGCTGCCGGCGTCCACCACGCGGACAAATACGGCCATGTCGGGCAGATTATCGAGTGGGTTATTGATGCTCATGGCGCACAAGTGCTGTTCTGTTTGACAGGATTATCACGCTGCGCAGTCGAATCAATAATTCCTGCCTGTTCCCCATCACGAGCCTTCGCCATGACGACCCTCACCCTGCCGCAGCCCAGAAGCCTGCTTCGCCTGTCCGACCTGACGCTGCTCGGGGTGGCCGTGGTCTGGGGAACCAGCTATGGCGTGGCCAAGGGCGCGCTGGCCTTTTACCCGGTGCTGGGCTTTTTGGCCGTTCGCTTCATCCTCACGTTTGTCCTGCTGCTGCCGGCGCTGCTGCGCGCCACGGGCCGGCAACGCGTTGACGCCATGCGGGCCGGCCTGCCGCTGGGCGCCTTGATGCTGGGCATTTTCCTGTGCGAAACCTTTGGCGTCGCGTACACGCAGGCCAGCAACGCCGCGTTTTTGATCAGCCTGTGCGTGGTGTTCACGCCTTTTGTCGAATGGTGGCTGCTGGGCAGCCGGCCGGCTAGGGCGATGTTTGTGTTTGCCGGCATCTCGCTGCTGGGCGCGGCCCTGCTCAGCGGCGGGCTGGCCGGCCAGTTCGGCCCGGGCGATGGCTTGATGCTGGCGGCCGCCGTGCTGCGCGCCATCACGGTGTGCCAGACCAGCAAATTGACCCGGCGCAGCAGCGCCCCAGCCCTGGCGCTGACAGCGGTGCAGGCCGGCGTCATCGGTTTTGGCAGCCTGCTGCTGGCCTTGTTGATGCCCGGCCAACTGCCGCCGCTGCCGATTGACAGCGCCTTCTGGCTGGCCAGCGCCTACCTGGTGCTGGGCTGCACCGTGTTCGCTTTTTTCGCGCAGAACTGGGCGCTTCAGCGCACATCGCCCAGCCGCGTCGCCTTGCTGACGAGCAGCGAGCCGGCCTTCGGCGCCCTGTTCGCGGTGCTCTGGCTGGGCGAAGGGCTGAGCATCACGGGCTGGCTCGGCGGCGGGCTCATCGTCGTGGCGGCGCTGTGGACGACAGCCCGGCGCGGTTGAGTTGTCAGCGGCGGATGGTTACTGCTTTTTTGATAGCATCAACCGCCCGCCCATCGTGCGCAAAGCTTCGATTTCACCTGATTAGATACATAGCTCAGACTAAAACCGCTTGTCATTCCCGCGAAGGCGGGAATCCAGGGTTCTCAAGGCGCTTGGCTACTGGATTCCCGCCTTCGCGGGAATGACGGCTTTCATACTTGTCTGAGGCAGGTAGCTAATCAGGCGATTTCATTCAAAGTTTCATCCACCCAGGCAACCGCCGCCTTGCACGGCTCAGGCCAGGGCTTCCTGGATTTCCAGCGCGTCCTGAACTTCCTGCCCCGCTCCAGCCTGTGCCGCCGCGCGCTGCGCGTAGCGGTTCTGCGGGAACGGCAAGCCCAGGTTCCCCCGGAACGTGTCTTCGCCGTATTCGGTGCGGTAAATACCGCGCGCCTGCAGCAGCGGCACTACCAGTTCGACAAAATCCTTCAGCGAGGAATTGGGCAGGGCCTCGAAGAAATTGAAGCCGTCCGCGCCGCCCTGCGTGAACCAGCGCTCGATCTCGTCGGCCACCTGTTCGGCCGTGCCGACAAAGGTGCGCTTGGGTCGGGCGTGCCACAGCGCCACCTCGCGCAGGCTCAAGCCGTGCGCCTTGGCGTGCTGCTTGATCTTGTCGCTGCCGGCCTGCTGGCTGTTGCGGCCCAGGTCGCCCAGGTCGGGGAAAGGCGCGTCGAGCGGGTAGCTTGAAAAATCGTGGTCATTGAAAGGCCGGGCCAGCGCGGCAATGGCATTTTCAATCGGCACCAGGCTGGCCGATTCCTCGTACTTGCGCTCGGCTTCCTCCAGCGTGCGGCCGACGATGGGACGGATGCCGGGCAGCAAAAACACCTCGTCGGGCTTGCGTCCGGCGGCTGCCACGCGCGCCTTCACGTCGCGGTAGTAAGCCTGCGCCTCGTCCAGCGTGTCGGCATGGAAGAAGATCGCATCGGCGTTTTGGGCGGCAAAGTTCTTGCCGTCCTCCGACGCGCCGGCCTGGAAAATCACCGGCTGGCCCTGGCGCGAGCGGCTGATGTTCAGCGGCCCCTCGACCGAGAAGAATTCGCCCTCATGGTCCAGCTTGTGCAGCTTCTTCGGGTCCAGGAACTGGCCGGTGGCCTTGTCGCGCACCAGTGCATCGTCTTCCCACGAATCCCACAGGCCCTGCACCACGCCCAGATGCTCGGCGGCCAGGCGGTAGCGCACGTCGTGGTCGTAATGCTCCTTCTTGCTGTAGTTACGCGCGCTGCCGTCGAGCCACGAGGTGACGACGTTCCAGCCCGCGCGGCCGCTGCTGATGTGGTCGAGCGAGGCAAACTGCCGCGCCACCGTGAAGGGCTCGCTGTAGCTGGCCGTCACCGTGCCGACCAGGCCGATTTTCGAGGTCACGGCCGCCAGCGCCGACAGGATGGTCAGCGGCTCGAAGCGGTTCAGGTAATGCGGGCTGGAGCGCTCGGTGATGTGCACACTGTCGGCGACAAACAGGAATTCAAAGCGCCCTTTTTCGGCCAGCTGGGCCTGCTCCTTGTAAAAATTGAAATTGACGCTGGCGTCGGTGACGGCGTGTTCGTGGCGCCAGTCGCCCCAGCCGGCGCCCACGCCGTGCAGGACAAAGCCCAGTTTGAGTTGACGGGCGGGTTGTTGTTGAGTCATGGTGAGCCTTGTGAAGCGTTAAAAAAAGAAATCAAAAATTCAGCCGCGCAGCGCCTTGTCGAAGGTGCGGTCCCACAACGGCGCCACCTTGACCGGGCCGTCGAGCACGCCGATCTGCGCGAACACGTTGGCCACTTCCTGGTGGCTGGCGATGTCGGTATCGGCAACGGCCAAGATGCGGTCGTCGTGGCTGCGGCCGCGAAACAGCTCCAGCAGGGCCTGCGCCGGAACGCGGGTTTCGGTGCTTTGCGCCTGCGCCCACTGCTCGGGATGCGCCACGCCCCAGGCGGTCGCTTTTTGCAGGCGCTGCAGCAGATCGGCCAGCGCGGCCCGGCGCAACGGGTCGGCCACGGCGTCGGCGTTGGCATAGGTCAGAAAATTGCCGGACAGGTAGCCCAGCGAGGTCTTGACGACGCGCGCGCCGTATTTGCTGCGTGCCAGCTGGCCGTTGTAGCCGTAGATCGCCCAGGCATCGAAGTCGCCGCCGGCAAAGGCCGACAGGCCATCCGACGGGCTCAGGCTGATGGCCTGGATGTCCTGGAACGACAGGCCCGCCTCGGCCAGCATCTTTTGCAAGAAGTAATGCGTGGTGGTGGCGCGCACATAGCCGACCCGCTTGCCCCTGAGATCGGCAATCGTCTTGATGGGCGAGTCTTTTTGCGCAAACACGGCCTGGTTGTTCAGGTCGCCCTTGGCGACGGCGACCACGCGCACCCGCCCCGGCGAGCGCGCGGCAAACACCGCCGGAATCTCGCTGCCCGAGCCCAGATCGAGCGCATCGGCGTTGATGGCTTCGATGTGCTGCACGCCCGAGTTGAATTCCTTCCAGTCGATCCTGTAGGGCGTGGCGCCCAGCCCGGCGGCTTTCAGCAGCGTGACCCAGCCGCCTTTGTAGGACGCCACGCGCAGGCTGGTCCGGGACAGGTCGCTTGCGGCGGTCTGCGCGGCGGCCCAGGGCAGCGCCAGCGCCGCCACACCCGCCGCCCCGGCCTGAATGAGGCGACGGCGGGCCACATGGACGGCCACACCCTCGATGCCCAGGGAGTGTCTTGTCTGAAAAACCATGCTTCCTTCCTTCATCTCTTGAATCATTCCCCTGCCGCAGGGGGGTTGGTTCGCAAGATTAAGGCGTTGACCCAGGCAGGAGAAGGAAGGAATTCAGATATGAATATGAGGCGGCTACGGCAAGCCACTGGGTTTGAAACCCGGGCATGACGATAATCAGGGGCTTTGCAGCCTCAGCCCCCAATCCTCAAGGACCGGCAAAAAATCAGCCAAAGCGTAGCCAGATGAAGACAAGACACTGAATGCAAAAAGACACACTCAAACCCGGCGAAGCGCCGGTGCGGGCCGCCCCCCACACGCCCATGATGACGCAGTACCACGCCATCAAGGCCGAGTACCCCGACACGCTGGTGTTCTACCGCATGGGCGACTTCTACGAGGTTTTCTACGCCGATGCCGAGAAAGCCTCCAGCCTGCTCGACATCACCCTGACCAAACGCGGCCAGTCGGCGGGCGAGCCTGTCGTCATGGCGGGCATCCCGTTTCACGCGCTCGAAGGCTACCTGGCCAAGCTGATCAAGCTGGGCGAGTCGGTGGCGATTTGCGAGCAGGTCGGCGACGTGGCCACGGCCAAGGGGCCGGTCGAGCGCAAGGTGGTGCGCGTGGTCACGCCCGGCACGCTGACCGACACCGAACTGCTGAGCGACAAGACCGAATCGATTTTGCTGGCCGTGCACCAGGGCGCGCGCAACACCTGCGGCCTGGCCTGGCTCAGCGTGACGCAGGGCGAGATTCACCTGGCCCATTGCGCCAGCGGCGAGCTGGAAAGCTGGCTGGCCCGGATTGCGCCCAGCGAGCTACTCTACAACGTCGATGCCACGCCCGCGTTCGAGCAGCGCCTGCAAACCCAGCGCTGCGCCGCCAGCGCCCGCCCGGCCTGGCAGTTTGACGCGGCCCTGGGCGTGCGGCGCCTGCTGGATCAGCTCAAGGTCGCTTCGCTGGCCTCGTGGAACGCCGAAGGCCTGAATGAAGCGCACGCCGCCGCCTCGGCGCTGCTGGGCTACGCCGAGCACACGCAAGGCCGCGCCCTGCCCCATGTGCAGGGCCTGCAGGTGGTGCGTTCGGGCGAGCTGATCGAACTGCCGCCGGCCACGCGGCGCAACCTCGAACTGACGCAGACCCTGCGCGGCGAGGATTCGCCCACGCTGTTTTCACTGTTAGATACCTGCACCACCGGCATGGGCAGCCGGGCGCTGAAAAGCTGGCTGCTCAGCCCGCGCCGCGACCGCGCCCAGGCAGCAAGCCGCTTAGAGGCCATCACGCAATTGCGCGGCGGCGCGCAGCAAACATTGCGCACCCAACTCAAGGGCTGCAGCGACGTCGAGCGCATCACCGCCCGCATCGCGCTGCGCCAGGTGCGCCCGCGCGAACTCGTGGCGCTGCAGCTGACGCTACAAAAAGCAGAGCTGCTCACGCCCGTGGATAGTGCGCAAACACCTCTTTTGACCACTATTTTCGAGGATTTGCAGCCGCCCCTTGGCTGCGCCGAACTGCTGGGCCAGTGCATCCTGGACGAGCCGGCCGCGCTGATCCGCGACGGCGGCGTCATCAACCACAGCGTTGATGCCGAACTCGACGAGTTGCGCGCCATCCAGACCAACTGCGACGGCTTCCTGCTCGACCTGGAAATCCGCGAGAAAGCCCGCACCGGCATTGCCAACCTGCGCGTGCAGTTCAACAAGGTGCACGGCTTTTACATCGAGGTCACGCAGGGCCAGCTGGACAAGGTGCCGGCCGACTACCGCCGCCGCCAGACGCTGAAAAATGCCGAGCGCTACATCACGCCCGAACTGAAAACCTTCGAGGACAAGGCCCTGTCGGCGCAGGAACGCGCGCTGGCGCGCGAGAAGTGGCTGTACGAGCAGCTGCTCGACCAGCTGCAGGAGTTCGTCCCCGCCTTGAGCCGGCTGGCGCGCGCCATTGCCGCGCTCGATGCGCTGTGCGCGCTGGCCGAGCGCTCGCTCACGCTGGACTGGTGCGCGCCAGTATTTGTGAAGGAGCCGTGCATAGCCATCGGCCAGGGCCGGCATCCGGTGGTGGAGGCGCGGCTGGCAGAGACGGGCGGCGGCGCCTTCATCGCCAACGACTGCAGCCTGACTGGCAAAAGCCGCATGCAGATGATCACCGGCCCCAACATGGGCGGCAAATCGACCTACATGCGGCAGGTCGCGCTGATCGTGCTGCTGGCCAGCGTCGGTTCCTACGTTCCCGCCAGCCGCTGCCGGCTCGGGCCGATTGACGCCATCCACACCCGCATCGGCGCGGCCGACGACGTAGCGAATGCGCAATCGACCTTCATGCTCGAAATGCTCGAAGCCGCGCAGATTTTGCATGCCGCCACGCCGCATTCGCTGGTGCTGATGGACGAGATCGGGCGCGGCACCTCGACCTTCGACGGGCTGGCGCTGGCCGGCGGCATTGCCGCCTACCTGCACAACAAGGCGCAGGCCTTCACGCTGTTCGCCACGCATTACTTCGAGCTGACCGAGTTTGCGGCCCAGCACCATGGCGCCATGAATGTGCATGTCAGCGCGGTCGAGTCGGGCAGCGACATTGTGTTTTTGCACCACATCGAGCCCGGCCCGGCCAGCAAGAGCTACGGCATTGCCGTGGCCAAGCTGGCCGGCGTTCCCGCCGCCGTCGTCAACCATGCGCGCCATGCGCTGGCCGCGCTGGAAGCCCAGCAAAGCCAGGCCAGCGCCCAGGTGGACCTGTTTGCCGCGCCGCCCGAAGCGCCAGCATCCGGGCAAACCGCTATTGACAAGGCACTGGCGAGCATAGACCCTGATATCCTGAGCCCCCGAGAAGCGCTTGATGCGCTTTACCAACTAAAAAAACTGGCCAGCGCCGCCTGAACCGCGGCACGCCCTGTACTCAACCTTCCTCATCAGCCCATGACTTACTGCGTCGCCATCAAGCTCAATGCCGGACTTGTCTTCCTGTCCGATTCCCGCACCAACGCGGGCCTTGACCACATCAGCACCTTTCGCAAGATGATTGTTTATGAAAAGCCCGGCGACCGCTTCATGGTGCTGCTGACCGCCGGCAACCTGTCGATCTCGCAGTCGGTGCGCGAGATCTTGCAGGTCGAGGAACTCAAGAACCCCGAAACCGGCGAGGGCATCACCATCTGGAACGCCAAAAGCATGTTCGACGCCGCCCGCGTGCTCGGCTCGGCCATCCGGCGCGTCTATGAGCACGACGCCCGGGCGCTGAGAAACGACGATGTCGGCTTTAATGTGTCGCTGGTGTTTGGCGGCCAGATCAAGGGCGAGGGCATGCGCCTGTTCCAGGTGTATTCGCCCGGCAACTTTATTGAAGCCACCGATGAGACGCCCTACTTCCAGATCGGTGAATCCAAGTACGGCAAGCCGGTGCTGGACCGCGTCCTCACCCCCGAGACACCGCTGGACGAAGCCGCCAAATGCGCGCTGGTGTCGATGGATTCGACCATCAAGTCCAACCTGTCGGTCGGTTTGCCGCTGGACCTGGTGGTGTATGAAGCCGACTCCCTCAAAAGCGACAAGGTCGTCTGCATCGACCAGGACAATCCTTATTACCAGATGCTGCACAACAGCTGGGGACAAAAGCTGCGCCAGGTGTTCGACAGCATTGAAGACCCGGTCTGGGACGATTCGCACACCGAGACGCCGCTCAAGATGCCCGCCAGGCGCCATGCGACCCTGAAAAAAATCGGCACGCCACAGGAAAAGCTGATCTGAGTTTTTTTATCACCGCCCATCGACTGTCAACCCGGGCAATAGCCGTGGCCAGCGCGCTGCGGTGCCTTTAAATTTCCGTGCCCACCTCTTCCAAACCCCTCATCATTTTTTCCCATGGCAACAGCTTTCCGGCCAGCACCTACGGCGTGCTGTTCCAGAGCCTGAAGGCACGGGGTTTTCAGGTCAAGGCGATTGAAAAATTCGGCCATGACCCGCGCTACCCGGTCACCAGCAACTGGCCCCACCTGGTGCAGCAGCTGGCCGACTTTGCCGGGCAGGAAGCCGAAAAATCCGGCCAGCCCGCCTTTTTGGTTGGCCACTCGCTGGGCGGCTTTTTAAGCCTGATGTGCGCCGCGCGCAATCCCGTGCTGGGCGGCCATGCGGTGCGGGGCGTGCTGCTGCTCGACTCGCCGGTCCTGGGCGGCTGGCGCGCCAAGGCGCTCAGCGTGGCCAAGCGCGCCAGGCTGGTCGGCTCGATCTCGCCCGGCGCCATCAGCCGCAAGCGCCGCCAGCAGTGGCTGGGCCGGGACGAGGTGCTGGCGCACTTTCGCAGCAAAAAGGCCTTTGCCCGCTGGGACGAGCAGGTGCTGCGCGACTACATCGACCACGGCACGCACGACGAAGGCGGCAGCGCGCAGGGCCAGCGGCTGCTGAGCTTTGACCGCGACGTGGAAACCGCGATCTACAACACCCTTCCCGACAACCTGGAAAGCCTGCTGAAGGCGCATCCGCTCAAATGCCCGTCGGCCTTCATTGGCGGGCGGCAGTCGGTCGAAATGAAGCAGGTCGGCATGGCCATGACCGAAAAAGTCACCCATGGCCGCATCATGATGCTCGACGGCAGCCACCTGTTCCCGATGGAGCAACCGCTGGCCACGGCCGCCGCCATCGAGGCGGCGCTGCTGAACATGGCGAGCCTGGGCGGGCGTTAGATCGGGCCTTATTCGGCCCAGGTGACCACGCCGCTCCAGGCGGTCGCCAGCACCACGATGCCAAAGGCAATGCGGTACCAGGCAAACGGCACGAAGTCATGGCTGGCGATGTAGCGCAGCAGCCAGCGAATGCACAGCCAGGCACTCAGAAATGAAAACAGCAGCCCGACACCGAACATCGGCGCATCGGCCATGGACAGCAGCGCACGGTCCTTGAACAAGCTGTAGGCACCGGCGCCAATCAGGGTCGGAATCGCCAGGTAAAACGAAAAGTCGGTCGCCGCCTTGCGCGACAGGCCCAGCAGCATGCCACCAATGATGGTGGAGCCGCTGCGGCTGGTGCCCGGGATCATGGCCAGGCACTGCACCAGCCCGACCTTGAGCGCATCCATCGTGCTCATGGACTCGACATCATGAATACGAATGGTCGCCGGATTGCGCTGCTGGCGCTTTTCGGCCCACAAAATGATGAAGCCGCCGACGATGAAGGCGCTGGCCACGACCACCGGCGTGAACAGGTGCGCCTTGATGGCCTTGCCAAACAGCAGCCCCAGCACCACGGCCGGAACAAAGGCCACCAGCACATTGAGCGCGAACTGCTGCGCCTGCTTTTCATTCGGCAGGGCAATCAGGGTGCTGCGGATTTTTTGCCAGTACACCAGGATCACCGCAAAAATGGCGCCGGTCTGGATGGCGATGTCGAACACCTTGGCCTTGTCGTCGTCAAAACCCAGCAGCGCGCCGGCCAGAATCAAATGGCCGGTCGATGAAATTGGAAGAAATTCGGTCAAGCCCTCCACAATGCCCATGATGGCGGCTTTGATCAACAGTGCAATATCCACGCTGGCTCCTTCAAAATGGTGCTGATTATCGCTGTTGAGCTTAAGCCCGACTGAAGATCAATTTGCCCGGTTTAAAGCCGGAATCAACCGCTGCCAAGCCTGAAACGCCATGACCCAACCCGCCTCCATCCCCTCACTGAACCCCCCTCTTCCCGCCCAGACTCCCGCCGATATTCTTGATTTCTGGCTGGGTGACGGCCTGGCGCTGGGCTGGCCCACGCACAACCTCAACGAGCGCTGGTTTCTAGGCGGCGCAGCGCTTGACCAGGAGATCAAGGCCCGCTTTGGCCCGAGCGTGGAGCTTGCCGTGCAAGGCGGTCTGCAGGATTGGGAGGCGCCGCTGCACAGCCGGCTGGCGCTGGTGATATTGCTGGACCAGTTCACCCGCAACGTGTTTCGCGGTTCTGCCCGGGCTTTTGACGGCGACGCGCGCGCCCAGCAACTGGTGCTGCGCACGCTGGCGCTTCAGGAAGACCGGCAACTGCCGTGGGTGGGCCGCGTGTTCATGTACATGCCGCTGATGCATGCCGAAGATGCGGCCCTGCAGGAAACATGCGTGGCCTGCTTTTCGCAACTGGTGGCTGACGCGCCGGACGCCCTGAAGCCGAAACTGCAGGGCAATCTCGACTTTGCCCGCCAGCACCAGGACATCATCCAGCGGTTTGGACGTTTCCCCTACCGCAACGCGGCACTCGGGCGCAGCGACAGTCCCGGGGAAGCAGAATTTTTGCGCAGCGGCCCGCGCTTTGGGCAATAAACTGAAGCATGCCAAACATTATTGAATAAGCTTGCAGCGCAAATACGGCCAGAATACCTGCTTGGCCTGCTCTGGCATTTTTCCAGGAGAGTATAAAAAAGAACCGGCCCCGCTGTAAAACAGGACCGGCTTTAAATTACCTCACCTTGGAAACTCAGAAGGAGTGTTTAATGCCCACATTAAACAAAGTCGTGGTCTTGTCGGGCGCCGTGCCACCGGCAACCATGGTCGTCAACAGCGTGGCTCCCGATTTTGCATTGGCAAACACGAGCTGGCCGTACATGGTGGTGCGCTTGGACAGGGCATATTCATCGCTCAGGATAAACGTGGTGGTTTTATCTACGGTGTTCTTCTTGTCCTTGCCGTAATAAGCCGCCGCCATCACGGTATTGTTGGATGCGGTTTTCCAGTCAACGCCCACGCCCGTCACGCCAACTTTGCTGGTTTCAACCAGTGCTGCATTCTTGTTCGTGCCGCGCAGGTAATTGAGCTTGCCGGTGAAGGCGCCCATGGTGTAGCCAGCGCCCACCGTATAAATCGTGCTGCCGCGTTCCGACGTATTGGCCAAATTGGTTGCCTGATACGCAGCAGACAATGAAACCGGACCCGTGTAGGTAGCGCCCAGAGAATAGACAGCACCCTTGGTTTCAGAAGTGCTGTAAGCACCTGCAATGCCAACGGGGCCAAACTTGTTGCTGTAGGAAACCGCATTTTGCAAGAACACGCCGACATCGTTGTTGCCGTTATTGCCGGTAGTCAATGCGCCCGAGTTGTAGGCCCACGAATACAGGCCCGAGAAGTTTTCACGCAGGCCGCGCGGGTCGGTTGCGGCAAATGCCAAAATGGCCGGGCTGTATTGATTACCCAGGGTCAGCGTGCCCAGGGTGGGCGATGAAAGACCGACATTGGACTGGCGACGGAACAGTCGCGGATCAGACGCACCGGTATCCGCGTAAAAATGCCCTTCCAGATTAAAGGTAGCCTTCAGGCCGTCGCCCAGGTCTTCCGAACCGCGAAAACCCCAGATGCTTGGCGAAATACCACCATTGGCGATGCTGGTCGATGAACCGCCGGCTGGTGCATTATTTTGCGTTAATACGCCAATATCGATGTTGCCGTACACAGTCACGGAACTTTGCGCACTTGCCATGCCAGATACCAGAGCCAGGGCAGCCAGAGCGATCAATCGTTTTTTCATCAGGTAGGTCTCCATATAGTTTAAACAGCCATCAAGAATTTGTGGACGTATGCGATATGCAAAACCTGTGCCTGCCAGAAACTTCCTTGATTAATGGTTTTCTGGCGCCGGTCTTTCATTGTGAAGCCCTGCGCGCAATGTCTGGATTTCCTGCTGGAAACCGTGCTGCACCAGGCCGCTCAAATGCAACACATCGATGAACATATGAAACGAATCTGCACACACGGATCAATCACTGATCATTAATAGAACACTGTGCCTGCCGGACATGCACCAGATCACCCGTCAGACGCGGGCTCGAAATCTTCCGTCACGCAGTCAGCGCAGCGTCCTACGGTCAAGTTTGCTCCCCTCGGTTGTACTGGGGAGCACAACACAACCTGAGAAAAACTCGATGAAAAACGCACCTAGCACCTTATGGACGCACAGTAAAAGCGCCGCATTGACGCTGGCTTTCGCGGCCGGCACGGCCGCCTTGCTGGCCGGTTGCGCCGGCGTCAAGCCTCCGCCCAAGGAATACACGCAGGACCGGATGGATGAGCAGATCCAGGTGCCGCCCGGAAATGTGGTGGCGCTGGAGACCACGGCCGTCGGCCTGCTGAACTATGAATGCAAGGCCAATCCGGCCAAGGGTGGCAACATCGGCTGGGTGCTGGTCAGCCCGCAGGCTGAACTGATGGACCGCACCGGCAAGAAAGTGGCCGCTTATTCAGGCCCTCCCGCAACCTGGACCCACATCGACGGCTCCAGCGTCGTGGGCATGCAGGTTGCCGTGGCACCGCGCCCCGGCGCCACCAACCTGGACTATCAGTTGTCCAAGGGCACGCCCGGCGCAGCGCCAGGCGTGATGCAGAACATCACCTACATCCAGCGCATCAAGACCAAGGGTGGACAGGATTTGAGCAAGGCCTGCACGCAAACCGACATGGGTGACAAACTGACGCTGCCTTACCAGGCTGACTACATTTTCTGGAAAGCCGCCTGATCAGCCTGCCGGTCCGGGCGCGGACGGCCTGAACATCTCATCCTATTGATGATCCCTGCGTCATACCCGCGAAGGCGGGTATCCAGACTCGTTTGAGCGTTCAAGCCGTGTTGCTGGATTCCCGCCTTCGCGGGAATGACGGACGGGAAGTTATTCTTTGCCAGATCCTTACTCATTAAAAAAGCCTGCACGAAGCAGGCTTTTTCAGGCGGTCAGCTTATGAATTAACGGCGTCCGTCATGGCGGTTGCCGTCATAGCCGTCGCGGCCATCGCGCTGGTAGTACACCTGCCCGTAACCGGGGCCGTAGCCGTTACGCCCATCTCGTTCATAGTAGCCACCATCGCGCCGATGGTGCCCATGACGGCGTTCGTAATAGACCGGCTGCGGCGCCAGGTACACCGGCTGCGGCTGCACGAACACAGGACGCGGCCTCACATACACCGGACGCGGTTGAACATAAACCGGCTCGGGCTGCACATACACAGGCTGCGGCTGCACAAAAACCGGCTGGGGATAGACAGAGCCGACGTTGCCCACGTTCACCCCGACACCGGGTGCGCCCACACCGACCGACCAGTACACATTGTCCCGTGCCTGGGCGCTGCCGGCAAAACCCATGGCAGCCACCGCCAGCGTGGCAATGGCGCCTGCCACGACCACGGAACGGTTTGCCTTGTTGATTGTCTTCATAAAATTCTCCTAAAGGAAGGGCGGGAAATGCCCATGTGTTTATTAAACGCGCCAGCTCGGCAGCCGCCTACCGCATGCACAGTTAAGAGAGTTGCCAAACGTAACGCGCGCCTTCTAGACCATAGAATCAGGCGATGACCTCCCCTGCCCCCTCCCAAGCCACCGCCGCTGCCCCTGTTGCCGCCGACAAAGAAGCCCACAAGCCCAGCAACTTCCTGCGCCAGATCATCGAAAAAGACCTGGCCGAAGGCACTTACGCCGCCCGTCGCTGGGGCGGCAGCCCTGGCGACGCCGCCCACCATGCTAGCGGCCAGCCCGATCCGGCCAAAGTGCGCCTGCGCTTTCCGCCCGAGCCCAACGGCTACCTGCACGTTGGCCACGCCAAGAGCATCTGCCTGAACTTCGGCCTGGCGCGCGACTACGGCGGCGTGTGCCACCTGCGCTTTGACGACACCAACCCCGAAAAAGAAGACACCGAATACGTTGACAGCATCAAGGACGCCGTGCAATGGCTGGGCTTTGACTGGAAAAACAACACAAGCGGCGCCGTCGAAACCAACCTCTACCAGGCCAGCGACTATTTCGACTTCATGTACCGCGCCGCCGAATACCTGATTGACGCCGGCCACGCCTACGTCGATGAGCAAAGCGCCGACGAGATGCGCATCAACCGGGGCGACTTCGGCAAGCCCGGCACCGACAGCCCGTTCCGCAGCCGCACTCCGGCAGAAAACCTGGCCCGCTTCCGCGAAATGCGCGATGGCCAGTTGCTAGACGGCGCCGCCGTGCTGCGCGCCAAAATCGACATGGCCAGCCCCAACATCAACATGCGCGACCCGGCCATCTACCGCATCCGCCGCGCCCACCACCACAACACCGGCGACAAATGGTGCATCTACCCGATGTACACCTATGCGCACCCGATTGAAGACGCGCTGGAACAGATTACCCACAGCATCTGCACGCTCGAATTCGAGGACCAGCGCCCGTTCTACGACTGGCTGCTCGACCGGCTGGCCGAAGGCGGCTTGATTGCCACGCCACACCCGCGCCAGTACGAATTTGCCCGCCTGAACCTGACCTACGTGCTGACCAGCAAGCGCAAGCTGGCGCAACTGGTGAATGAAAACCGCGTCAACGGCTGGGACGACCCGCGCATGCCCACCATCGTCGGCCTGCGCCGGCGCGGCTACACGCCCGAGGCGATTCAGCTGTTCGCCGAACGCATCGGCGTGACCAAGAGCGACAGCTGGATCGACTACAGCACTTTAGAAGGCTGCCTGCGCGAAACGCTGGACGGCAGCGCCCCGCGCGCCATGGCCGTGCTCGACCCAGTGAAACTCGTGCTGACCAACTGGGACGAAGTGATGGGCGCCGGCATGCTCGATGATTGCAGCGCCCCGATTCACCCGCATCACCCCGAGCTGGGCAAGCGCGAATTCAAGATCGGCAAGGAAGTCTGGATTGACCGCAGCGACTACGAAGAAACCCCACCCAAGGGCTTTTTCCGCCTGTTCCCGCCGCATCTGAACGCCAGCAAGCAGGCCATTGCGGGTAGCAAGGTGCGCCTGAAATACGGCCACGTCATCGAATGCACAGGCGCGGTCAAGGACGCTGAAGGCAGGATTATTGAAGTGCAGGCCAAGCTGCTGCCCGACACCAAAAGCGGCACGCCGGGCGCGGATTCGGTCAAGGTCAAGGGCGTGATCACCTGGGTCGGCGTGAACGATGCAGTGCCGGCCGAAGTGCGGCTGTACGAGCGCCTGTTCAGGGAAGCGCAGCCCGAAGGCGGCGGCGTGGACTTTTTGACCAACCTGAACGCCGACAGCCTGAAGGTGATGACCGCCTACGTCGAACCGTCACTGGCCAGCGGCGGCGCGATTGAAGCCAAGGCCGATGACAAGTTCCAGTTTGAACGGCACGGGTATTTTGTGGCGGACCGGGTGGATCATGCGGCGGGGAGGCCGGTGTTTAATTTGGCTGTGGGGTTGAAGGATTCGTGGGGAAAGTAATATAAAACAATAAATTTATATTACTTGTATTAACAAATTCAGCAATCAAACACATAACAATTTATATGCAACAAATAATCGAAGGCATTCAATCTCAAGAACTTGAAGCATCATGGAGAACTGCACTCGATGAACACGATGATCTAAAAAAATTTGGAGTCAATGCCATCGGGTTATTTGCATTAGCGTTAAGATTTGATTTAGAAGATTTAGAAGGCGTTGGTGTTTCATCAATAGTAGATGGGCATAGTGACAAAAAAAATGATCTGATTTTTATTGATGAGGAAATTGGAACAGCAGTAATAATTCAAGCTTATGTTTCAAAATCCAAAAAATCTATTGCACCAGCAAATAAGGCAAGCGATTTAAATACTGCAATAGCGTGGCTGCTCACGATGCCAGCTGAAAAATTACCTCAAGGCATTAAATCTCACGCAATACGTATTAGAGATGGAATTAATTCTGGAATAATCAACAAACTTTACGTATGGTATGTGCACAATTGTACAGAATCAAAAAATGTTGCTGATGAACTTGAAGCAGTCAAACAAACACTGAGTTCCGCTTTAGCAAAGTATCACAAGAACACAATTGTCAATCAATTCGTTTCAGAAATAGGGAACTCTACTCTCACAGAATGGTATAACGAAACTCAATCGCCCATTGCAGTAAATGAGCAAATTAAGTTTCACTGCACAGATGGATTTGAAGTGAAGACCGAAGACTGGACAGCCTTCATCACAACAATTTCCGCAAGAGATCTTTATGCTGCTTACAAAAATTATTCTGTTAAACTTTTTTCAGCAAATATAAGAGATTACCTAGGCGCGCGCTCAAGTCAATCCAATATCAATAATGGTATCCGTCAAACAATGTCTGAAACACCCAAAAATTTTTGGGTGTTTAACAATGGACTGACAGCTTTAACGCATCGAATTGAATTTGATAAAGAGCAAAAAACTATCAAGGCAAAAGGGATAGCAATAGTTAATGGCGCTCAAACCACTGGCGCAATTGGTAGCATGGATGAAATACCTTCTGAAAATGCAATGGTACCAATTAGATTTGTATCAGTGAATAACGGTGATAGAGATTTAATAAGAGACATTGTTCGCTACAACAATAGTCAAAATCAAGTAACTGCAGCAGATTTCAGAAGCACCGATGCCATTCAAAAAAGGCTGCGACAACAAGTATCTATGATAAAAGATGCTGAATACGAAGGAGGCAGAAGAGGCGGCTTTGGAAGTGCAATCAAAAGAAAGCCAAAGCTTATGCCATCTTTTACGGTTGGACAAGCGCTTGCTGCATTTCATGGACAACCAAGTATTGCATATAACAAAAAATCCGATATATGGAATAATGATGCATTATATTCTGAATTTTTCAATGAAAAAACTACAGGCCCGCACTTAGTTTTCGTATTTTCTTTATTAAAAAGTATAGAAAGTAACAAATCAAATCTCATAGAAAAATCTAAATCCGATGTAGATTTGACTAATTTGGAAAAGCAGAGACTTGAATTTTTTCGATTACCAGCTTCTATATTTGTTTATGTTTATGCTATTGCAAGTGCTCTTGAAACCATTATAAGTCGCCCAATTAGTGACTACTTTACACTCTCGTTTGGAAATCAAACAGCACCAAAAAATGCAATAAAAAATTGGACACCAATTATTTCTGCTACCGCCCCATTTACTCGCTTACTTGCAAAGTCTATTTCAGAAGGTCTATCAAAAACCTCTATTGAAGAAGGAATACAAAATTTCACTCAACAGGTTGAAGTTGCATCTGAAAGTCAAGGAGTAGCTTTCAATCGATTTTTAAAACAACTTCGAAATCCATCCTCTATCAAAACCGCTTAAATTCTGACTTAATTATGGGTCTGCTGAAATGGTCAAGTTCCTAAACGCCAGCGCAACCAACTTACTTCCTCGAAGAAATTATCAAGAGCGCTGCAGAGCGGTTAACGCTGATCAGCCCTTACTTAAGCTCAACGACCGGATGAAGGAATTGCTGGCGGACAAGAACCGGCTGAAGATCGACGTTCGCATTGTTTATGGCAAAAGCGAGTTGCAGCCGCAGGAAACCGAATGGCTGAGCGGCCTGACGTATATCCGCACCAGCTTTTGCAAGAACCTGCACGCCATTTGATGACCAACACGACCCAATCCGCGCCCCGTGTCGTGGTCTTCGCCGGCCCCAACGGCGCGGGCAAGTCAACGCATGCGGATGCGATTCTGGCCGCGCTGGGCATTGAAACCTTTGTCAACGCCGACTACATCGCACGCGGCTTGTCCGGGCGCCATACTGATGCCGTCGCGTTCGAGGCGGGCCGCATCATGCTCAGGCGCTTGCGGCAACTGGGCGATGCCAGGGCCGACTTTGCTTTTGAATCCACGCTGTCGAGCCGCTCGTTTGCCCACTTCCTGCACGGTCTGAAGGCCCAAGGTTACGCGGTCGCCATCTATTATTTTTCGCTGGCCAACGTCCAGTTGGCGGTTCGCCGCGTCAAGCTGCGCGTGGCCCTTGGTGGGCATGATGTGCCGGCGGATGTGGTCAAGCGGCGATTTGGCCGCAGCCTGCACAATTTCTTTCAGATCTACGTCCCATTGGCCGATGAATGGACGTTGTTCGACAACTCATCGGCAACCCAGGCGCTGCCGGTAGCGGCACGCTATGCCAACCAACTCACCGCCACGGAGCCCGCAACATGGCACAAACTGCAAAAACTCAGCAAAGCCGCTTGACGCCTTCCCCCAAAGCACTGCAAAAGGCTCTGGCCCAGTCCGCACAGCAGGCGCACAAACTGGCCGCCGCTTTTGGCATGACCGTGCCAGGCATCAAGCCCAAGCCGCCTTCAAAAAATCCATGAATGGCCGCACCAGCCACCGTGCAGAACCCGTCCTTCGCCGACATACTTTTACTTGCACTTGACGCAGAATGTTTGTTGAGGCCTTGAGCCTTTATCTAACTTCTTAAGGAAATCGCCATGCCCCAGTTCGCCATGATTACCGGTGACGTGACCTACACGCCGGGTGACGGTGTGCCCATTGAAATCCCCCGCGTGCGGGTCGAAGTCGCGCTGGCACCCGACAGCGCCACGCTGAGCTGGGAAGCCGCCGAGGGCATTACCGGCGTGACAGCCATCCCGCTGACCCAGTTTGATGACTATGTGCGGGACGGCAAGATCACGATGACGCCGGAATAAAGACCTGCGCTTCAAAAAAACAGAGCCGGACAGGGCCAGGCCATGCGCCCGGCTTGAAGATTCTTGGGCCGGGTAAAAGCACACTTTTCGCTTCACGCTGGAACAACGCTTGCGTCAAAAACCGCAAGATAGTCCGGTAAGCTCAAGTTATGAACTCCAGCATTGAATTACTCCCCAAGACGTGCGATGTCCTGGTGATTGGCGCCGGCCCGTCCGGCAGCGCGGCCGCCTTCACCCTGGCCAAGGCCGGGCTGGACGTGGTGATGATCGACCAGCATGCCTTTCCCCGCGACAAGATCTGCGGCGACGGCTTGATCCCGGACGCGCACAAGGCCCTTGAGCGGCTCGGCGTGCTGGACGAGGTCATGCGGCAAGCCCATTCATCCAGCTTTCTGAGCTGCATCAGTCCGCGTGGCGGGCGTGTCGATGTGGCCGGAACACTGGCCGTTCTGCCGCGCAAGCAGCTGGACGACATCGTCTGCAAGGCGGCCGTGGCGGCGGGCGCGCGCATGTTCGCGCCCGTCCGTTTTACGGCGCCGATCGAGGAAAACGGCAAGGTCGTGGGCGCGCGCCTGGCGCAGTCAGGCCATGAGTGCGAACTGCGGGCGACCTGGGTCATCCTGGCGACGGGCGCAGTCCCGCAGGCGCTGATGGCCGCCGGCATGGCGGAGCGGCACACGCCCAGCGCCATTGCGATGCGCTGCTACATCAAGAACGAAGCGATGGCGTCCAGAATCGACAAGCTGGAAGTTATCTGGCACAAGGCGCTGGCGCCCGGCTACGGATGGATTTTCCCGTGCGGCAATGGCGTTTTCAATGTGGGCGTCGGCATCCTGGCCGCGCCCGATGACCCGGCGGGCAAGCGCGATACATCGCAGGGCAAGGCAGGCACCGCCAATTTGCGCCAGATGTTCGAAGCCCTCGGCACCTTGTCGGAGCCGGCCAGGGAACTGATGGCGGGCGGCACGCGCCTGAGTCCGCTCAAGGGCGCGCCGCTGCGCTGCAGCCTGCAAGGGGCGCGGCTGTCGCGGCCGGGCCTGCTGGTGACCGGCGAGGCCGCTGGCAGCACCTACTCGTTTTCTGGCGAAGGCATCGGCAAGGCGCTGGAAACCGGCATCCTGGCGGCAGAGGCAATCTTGCAGGGCGGGGGCGAGGCGCAGGTACGCGCCCACTACCAAAGCCGGATTGAAGCGCTGCGGCCGCGCTTTGCGCTGTATGAGCGGGCCAACCTGGTCAACAAGTATCCGTGGCTGGCAGATTTGCTGATCTGGCGGGCGCGCAAAAGCGCGCGCCTGCGGCAGCGCCTGAGCGGAGTCCTGAACGAAACCAGCAATCCGGGCAGCATGTTCACCGTCAAGGGCTTTGTCCGGCTGTTTACCGAGTAAGGCCATGCCGGCATGTCTCGCGTACTATCATTTACATAGCTACTCATGCAGATGCAGCAAGCGCAAAAGCCTTGTTTGGCATGTATTTCTTCAAAATTTAGCCGGATAAAGCCTACTCGGACCTCCTTCAGACACCATGCCCATTCATCACCCTGACCTTCCCCACCGGCTGCTGTCCCGCCGCTCGGCCCTGCTGGGCAGCGTCGGCCTGCTGGCGCTGCCCGCTTCACGCCTTGCGGCAGCCGCCGCGCCGCCATCTTCCGAGGTCTGGCCGAACGCCTTGCAGGTTCCCGGCGGCATCGCCCGGCTGTCGCTGGGTCCGGCGGCGGCGCGGCCGGTGGCGCATGCGGGCGATGTGCCCTTGCTGGTGCTGGGCGACGTGATCGAATGGACGGCGCTGGTCGGCATTCCTTTGTCGGCCATGCCGGGCAAGGCGAGCATCACGCTGCAGCTTGAGGGCGGCGGCCAGCGGCAGCTTGCCTACACGGTGGCCAGCAAGCGCTACAGCGAGCAGCGGCTGAAGGTGGCACCGGGCACGGTCGATCTGTCGCCCGACAACGAGGCGCGCTACGAGCGCGAGCGCGCGCACCAGGCCACGGTCATGGCCACGTTCAGCACGCCCTTGCCCGATGCACTATCGCTGCGCATGCAGGTGCCGGTGCCGGGGCGGCGCTCCAGCTCGTTCGGGCTGCGGCGCGTGTTCAACGGCCAGTCGCGCAATCCGCACAGCGGCATGGACATCGCGGCGGGAACGGGCACGCCCATCGTGTCGCCGCTGCCGGCGCGGGTGATTGACACGGGCGACTATTTCTTCAACGGCAACACGGTCTGGCTGGACCACGGCGGCGGGCTGCTGAGCATGGTCTGCCACCTGAGCGACATCGGCGTGAAGCCGGGCGATGCACTGAAGACCGGCGAGCGCGTCGGTGCCGTGGGCGCCACCGGCCGCGTGACCGGGCCGCACCTGCACTGGGGCGTGATGCTGAACCGAACGATGGTGGACCCGGCGCTGTTTCTGGCGGCCTGACTGAATTCATCGCATCAATATGCTTTTTCCTACTTGACATCCTCCCCGCCATCAATGGCAGGAATTCCCTCTGCAGGACGGCCATGCCCGGCCGCATCGGCTTGCGCCGACTCATTCAGCAAAACGCCTACCTTTCGGACTCCCATAAGGGACGGCGAATTACCGGAAATTTCTGTGCTGGATTCCGACTGCCTGATGGCGGAAAAATTCGGAATCTTTTTAGCACCGGAAACTATCTTATCGTCTGGGGGCTCGCTAGACCCCTGGGTAAACCCCGAGGCTTGCGCTCACAAGAGGGTCATCTGTAGCCGCCTGCACTAGCCGACGGTTATCCACGGATGTACCATGAAACATGGATGGGATGTCCGCCATGCAAACGCCACGGCAACCGCTTGAAAATTCCGACGAGATCAACTTTTTCATCACCGAAGGGGCGCACCGGCTTGCCACCATCTCGATGAATGACTACGGTTTTTTGATGTCCGCCAGGATGGCGCAAACCTACCTGGACCGGGCTGCGCAGGTTCTTGAATCAACACGCGGGTTTGACCACGCGTTTTTCACCGAAGTCAGCCTGCTGAAGGCAGCCGCCACAAAAATCGCCCGTGAATATGCGCAATTCGAGGTGTTTTGCACCGATTGCGAGCGCTTTGACCGGCTGGAAACGAACAACTGGACCGAGTGGGTTTCCAAGTGCGCGGTTCGCGCCATCTCCCGGGGCTACCGGGGAACCGTCAGCCATCACCTGGCCTACAAGATTCGCACTTTCCATTCAAGGGTGTGCTCGGTCCTGACCGGAAAATAAGGTCTTTTCACCGGTGCCGTCCAGCGAAAATGCCAGACTGGAAATCCGTCCCGCCGGGGAAGCCGTTTTTCCAATCAAGTCAATGCACCCAAACAAGGGGAAATCGCACATGGGTAAAGGTCGCCTGGAAGCCTTCAGCGATGGCGTGATCGCCATCATCATCACAATCATGGTGCTGGAATTGAAGGTGCCGCATGGCACCGAGTGGGAAACGCTGCATCCGTTGATTCCGGTGTTTTTGAGCTATGTGCTGAGCTTTGTGTTCGTCGGCATCTACTGGAACAACCACCATCACATGCTGCACGCCACGCGCCAGGTGAATGGCGGCATCCTGTGGGCCAATCTGCACTTGCTGTTCTGGCTGTCGCTGATCCCGTTCGTGACCAGTTGGATGGGTGAAAACCATTTCGCGGCCTTGCCGGTGGCCTTGTACGGGACGGTCTTGCTGATGGCGGCCTGCGCCTATTTCATTCTCGCCCGCGCCTTGATTGCATTGCACGGCAAGGGCTCGGAACTGGCCCTGGCACTGGGCCGGGACTTTAAAGGCAAGGTGTCCGTCCTCGTTTACGCCGTGGCCATTCCGCTTTCATTCGTGAATGCCTGGATTGCCATCGCCCTTTACGTGGCGGTGGCCTCCATGTGGCTGCTTCCCGACCGCCGGATTGAAAACACCCTCGTGCATTAAAAACCACCGGCGCGCTCAGGTCGCGGCCATGGCCTGCGGCAGCGTGGCGACCAGGTAGTCGATCAGGGCGCGCACGGCGACAGGCACCCGCCGGGTGGCCGGATACAGCGCATACAGGGCGATTTCCGGGGACTCCTGCCACTGCGGCAGCACCGGCACCAGCCGGCCCGACGCAAGGTGCCCGGCCGCCAGAAACGCGGGTTGCAGTATCAGCCCGGAGCCCGCCATGGCGGCCGCCAGCAGCACTTCGCCGTTGTTCGAGCACAGCGGCCCGCCGACGGCGACATGCGCTTTTTCGCCGCCCTTGCCCAGGCGCCACACATGGCCGGTGTTGGTGTGCGCGTAGTTCAGGCAGCGGTGCGCCTTGAGTGCCTGCGGCGAGTCCGGCACGCCCTGCGCCCGCAGGTAGCCGGGGGCGGCATAAATCGCCCGGGGCACGCCGCACAGGCGCCGCGCCGCGAGTGAAGAGTCCTCCAGCTCGGCAATGCGCAGCGTCAGGTCAAAGCCGTGCTCGAACGGATCGAGCAGCCGGTCATTCAACTCCACGCGCAACTCGATTTGCGGATGCAGCGCCAGAAAGCCCGGCAGCAGCGGCGCCAGCACCAATTGACCAAAGGACATCGGCGCATTGACACGCAATGGCCCGGCCACCATGCCCTGCAAGGCGGCCATGGCTTCGCGCGCCTCGGCATCAATGGCCAGCAGTTCCAGCGCATAGTTGTGCAGGGTGGCGCCGGCGCTGGTCAGGGCGACGGAGCGTGTGGAGCGTGCAAACAGCGCGCCGCCGTATTCCGCCTCCAGCGAAGCGATCAGCTTGCTAATCTGCGAACGCGTCACGCCCAAGGCCCGCGCGGCCCCGGCAAAGCTGCCAAACTGTTTTGACAGCACCAATGCCCTGAGGGCGTCAAGTCGGTCCATTGTCTCGTTCCTGGATACAGTTTGGATGCAAATTCGTATCTAGTGATGTTAAGGGAAACCATTTACGATGCCAACCTGATTCGCTTTCAACCACTGCCCAACCACTGCAAAAGGAAGTCCCATGACCCCAGGAAAACTCGAACTGCTGACCCCTGAAAACTGCGCGCTGGTGCTGATCGACCACCAGCCGCAAATGACGTTCGGCGTGGCCAACATCGACCGCCAGCTGCTGAAGAACAACGTCATCGGCCTGGCCAAGGCGGCCCGGCTTTTCAAGGTGCCGACCGTGCTGACCTCGGTTGAAACCGAGTCCTTCTCGGGCAACATCTGGCCCGAACTGTTGGCCGTTCTGCCCGACAACCACATCTTCGAGCGCACCAGCATGAACACCTGGGATGACGCCGGCGTGAAGGCCGAGCTGAAGAAGTTCGGCCGCAAGAAGCTGGTGCTGGCCGCGCTGTGGACGGAAGTCTGCCTGAACTTCCCGGCGCTTGAAGCCATGGCCGATGGCTACGAGGTCTATTTTGTCGAGGATGCTTCTGGCGGCACTTCGGTCGCGGCGCACAACATGTCGGTGCAGCGCATGATCCAGGCCGGTGCCGTGCCGATCACCTGGCAACAGTTCCTGCTGGAAATGCAGCGCGACTGGGCGCGCAAGGAAACCTACGCCGGAACGACCGGCATCGTCGTGGAGCATTCTGGCGCGTATGGCTCGGGCATCGACTATGCGATGACGCATGTGCACAAGCTGCCGGCGCGAAAGCTGGGCTGAAGGCAGGCCATGAACCGCACCGAGGCCAAGCTTCCCGCATCCACCGGCCAGCAGACTGACGCTTCCCCTGAGAGCATCAGCTTTATCGTGCAGCACCGCGTGCGCGCCGATGCGCAGGCGGCCTACGAAACCTGGCTGGCCGAAACCATGCGGGTGGCGGGCAGCTTTGCCGGGCACCAGGGCGTGCATGTGGTGCGCCCGGCGGCGGGAAGCACCAGCTACACCATCGTCGTGCGCTTTGCCACGTATGAGGAAGCAACGCGCTGGCACCAGTCGGACGAGCGCGCGCGCCTGGTCGAGGCCCTGCATCCTTACCTGGAGAGCGGCGAGCAGGTCAGCATCGGCGCGGGCATCGACTACTGGTTCCAGCCCCGGCCAGCCGCGCCTGGCGAGCCGCCCATGAAGCCGCCGGCATGGAAGCAGTGGCTGATCACCACCTCGGTGATCTGGCCGCTGACGATGATCGTGCCGTGGCTGTTCAGACCTGTGTTCAGGGCCGCGCCGCTGCTGGGGATGTATGGGGTGGCGCACGTCATCATTGCCTCCGTCATCGTTGCCCTGGTCGTCTGGGTGATCATGCCGCGCTACACGCAACTCGTGCATGGCTGGCTGTTTCGCAAGGACTAGCCGGCATGCATCCTCGCCACTGCGCGCAAGCACCCGCCCATCGCCTGTTTCATTCCCGGAGGAACCCATGACCGCTGCCATCACGCTTGCCGAAGTCATCTTCATCAATGGCCGCTTCACCACGCTGGACCGGCAGAACCCGCTGGCCACGGCCGTGGCGATTGCCGGCGGCAAATTCATCGCCGTCGGCGACCACGAGGACGCCATGCGCCATGCGGGCAGCCAGTCGCAGGTGATCGACCTTGGCGGCGCGGCCGCCCTGCCCGGCCTGCACGACAGCCACACGCACCTGATTCGCGGCGGCCTGAACTACACCATGGAGTTGCGCTGGGACGGCGTGCCCTCGCTGGCCGATGCCATGGCGATGCTCAAGGCGCAGGCGGCGCGCACGCCGGCGCCGCAGTGGGTGCGCGTGATCGGCGGCTTCACCGAGCACCAGTTCGCGGAAAAGCGCCTGCCGACGCTGGAAGAAATCAATGCCGCCGCGCCCGACACGCCGGTCTTCATCCTGCACCTCTACGACCGCGCCCTGCTCAATGGCGCCGCGCTGCGCGCCGTCGGCTACGGCAGGGACACGCCCAATCCGCCCGGCGGCGAGATCGTGCGCGACGCCCGTGGCAACCTGACCGGCCTGCTGCTGGCCAGGCCAAACGCCATGATTCTCTACGCCACGCTGGCCAAAGGCCCCAAGCTCGACCCGGATGCACAGGAGGCCTCGACCCGGCTTTTCATGCGCGAACTCAACCGGCTGGGCATCACCTCGGTGATTGACGCCGGCGGCGGCTTTCAAAATTACCCCGACGACTACCGCGTGATCGAGAAGCTGCGCGATGCCGGCGAACTCACGGTGCGCATCGGCTACAACCTGTTCACGCAGCGGCCCAAACAGGAAGTCGAAGACTTTCGCCAGTGGTCCGAACTGCTGCCGCCGCTGTCGGGCAGCGACATGTTCCGCCACAACGGCGCCGGCGAGATGCTGGTGTTCTCCGCAGCCGATTTCGAGGATTTCCGCGAGCCGCGCCCCGACCTGCCCGCGAGCATGGAAGATGAGCTGGAGGGCGTCGTGCGCCTGCTGGTCGAAAAACGCTGGCCGTTCCGCCTGCACGCGACCTATGACGAATCGATTGGCCGCGCGCTCGACACCTTTGAAAAGGTCAACCGCGAGATTCCGTTCAACGGCCTGCACTGGTTCTTTGACCATGCCGAAACCATCAGCCAGCGCAACATCGAGCGCGTCAAGGCGCTGGGCGGCGGCATCGCCGTGCAGCACCGCATGGCCTACCAGGGCGAATACTTCATCGAGCGCTACGGCGCCAGGGCCGCCGAGCAGTCGCCGCCTGTGCGCAAGATGCTCGATGCCGGCATTCCCGTGGGCGGCGGCACCGACGCGACCCGCGTCGCCAGCTACAACCCGTGGGTTTGCCTGCACTGGATGGTCACCGGCCAGACGGTGGGCGGCACGGCGATGTACCGGCCCGACAACCTGCTCGACCGGCACACCGCACTGCAGTTGTGGACCACCGGCAGCGCCTGGTTTGCCAATGCCGACGGACAAAAGGGCCAGATCAAGCTTGGCCAGCTGGCCGACTTCATCGTGCCCTCGCGCGACTTCTTCGCCGTTCCCGAGTCCGACATCAAGGATCTGGTTTCGCACCTGACGGTGGTTGGAGGGCGCATCGTGCATGGCGACGGCGGCTTTGCCGGGCTGGCGCCGCCAATGCCCAAGGCCGCCAACGACTGGGCGCCGACCAACGCCTTTGGCGGCTACTGGCGCGAGCCCGCGCCGGGCCAGGCCACGCGGCGCAAGGCGATGCAGCCATTTGCCGACTGCTGCGCCAAGCCCTGCGCCGTCCACGGCCACGGGCACACCCAAAGCTGGCTCGCAAATGCGCCGGTATCGGACGAAAAGAGCTTCTGGGGCACGCTGGGCTGTGCCTGCTGGCTTTAAGAGACGGAAGTCCGGCAGGGGCAAGGCCGCAGTCGGCTTTGCCCGATAATTCCGCCTCTCGCCAGGACTTGCTGGCAGCCAGGCAATCCATCAACCAACCGCACAGCCCCTTGACCCAACGGCACGACGCTTCACGCCTGATTCTCTTCAACAAGCCCTACGGCGTGCTCAGCCAGTTCACGCCTGAAGGGCGGTGGCGCGGGCTCAAGGACTTCATCGCGATTCCCGGTGTGTATGTGGCCGGCCGGCTGGATGCGGACAGCGAGGGTTTGCTGCTGCTGACCAACGACGGCAAGCTCCAGGCGCATATTGCCGACCCGCGCTTCAAGATGGAAAAAATCTATTGGGTCCAGGTCGAAGGCACGCCTGACGAGGCCGCGCTGCAAGCCTTGCGCGAAGGCGTTGCGCTGAACGATGGCCCGACCCGTCCGGCGCGGGCCAGGTTGATTGAGCCACCGCCCGTACTTTGGCAACGCGAGCCGCCGGTTCGCGTTCGCCAGTCCATCCCGACCGCCTGGATCGAGCTGGGCATCCGCGAAGGCCGCAACCGCCAGGTGCGGCGCATGACGGCGGCCGTGGGATTTCCAACCCTGCGCCTGGTCCGCGCGGCCATCGGCAACTGGTCGCTGGACGGCCTGCCGCCGGGAAGCTGGCGGGACCATGCAATCGATCAGTTCAAGCCTTCATCCACCACCAGATAACGCTTGACCAGGTCAAAAAATCGCTCATAAAAGGCGTCTGAGGAGATGGTCTTGCTGGCGACCTTGACCATGGCATCGTTGCTGGAACTGAAGGGCAGCGACACCGAACCCAGCGCGCCCACGCCCAGGCTGGCCGAATTGTTGCTTTTCTTCAGGGCGTAAACGTCCTGCAGGGCGGTCACGAAACCCAGGCTGACCTTGCCGTCGGGGCTGTCGGGCGCGCAGACCACGCGGATTTCCATTTGCAGATGCGACTCGGGTTCGGGCTGAAAGCTTTTGCGGCCCTCGACCATGTCTTCCCGGGCCGCGCTGATGATGTAGCCCTGGCTCAGCAGCGCCCTTCGGGCGGCCTCGCAGGTTTGCGCCGCCGTGGCGTCAAACAGCCGGGAATAGGTCACGGTGGAGCCGAACTCCTCCTGTGACGCAAAAGCTTTCGGCGTACTGCCGCAGGCGCTCAGCAAGCCGCAAAGGCTCAACAAGCCTGCCAGCCAGACGGCCGCGTTGCGATGTATGCAGGAAAAATTCAAAGCTGGGCACTCCTTCAGGTAGCAAAAATTGTAGGCCGGTTCATCGGGCAAGCCGGGCCAACACTGGTTTTTCGCCAAGGGCCGCTTACCGGCAACTGACTAATCTCGCAAGCCATTGATTCTAAACAAGAAGTATTCTTTCAACGATTGCTTTAAGGCGCTCTTAAGCTGGCCATTTTTATAATTTCGGCCACATCAACACGAGGAAAAAAGCCATGAGCCTTCAAAAATCCGCGCATCGCTACCACATGGCGTCCATTTCACTGCACTGGCTGATGCTTGCCTTGTTCATTGCGGTGTACGCCAGCATTGAGTTGCGCGTGCTGTTTGAAAAAGGCACCGAACTCCGCGAAACGATGAAAAGCCTGCACTTCATGTTCGGCCTTCTGATGTTTTTCCTGGTCTGGCTGCGCATCGCGATGCGCTTCAAATACCCTGCGCCACGCATTGAACCGGCCCCGCCCCAATGGCAGGTGCTTGCCGCCAGACTGGCCCACCTGATGCTCTACGCCCTCATGATCGGCATGCCGCTGGCCGGCTGGCTGCTGCTGAGTGCATCGGGCAAACCGATTCCATTTTTTGGCCTGGAGCTTCCGGCACTGATCGGGAAAAACAAGGAACTGGCCGGCCAGATCAAGGAAATTCACGAACTCGTGGGAACCATCGGCTACTTTTTGATTGGCGCTCATGCTGCGGCGGCCCTGTTTCATCACTACATCAAACGCGACAGCACCCTGCTGAGCATGCTGCCAAAAACCGCCGCCTGATTGCCCACCATTCGACAGCCGCGTTGAGTGCTTGCAATTTCACCTTTAGGCCAAAACTGCAGCCCATGACCGATTCACTTCACATTGTCTGCCCGCACTGCCACACCACCAACCGCGTTCGCGCCGACCAGCTCGGCAGCCAGCCGACCTGCGGCAGCTGCAAGCAGGCGCTTTTCACCGCGCACTCGGCCGCGCTCGACGAGGCGGCTTTCGACAAGCACATCAGCCGCAGCCAGATTCCGGTGCTGGTCGATTTCTGGGCGCCGTGGTGCGGCCCGTGCCGCCAGATGGCGCCGGCCTACGAGCAGGCTGCGGCGCAGCTGGAGCCGCAGGTGCGGCTGGCCAAGGTCGATACCGAAGCCGTTCCCAGCCTGGGCGCGCGCTTCAATATCCGCAGCATTCCGACGCTGGCGCTGTTCAAGGGCGGCCGCGAAATTGCCCGGCAGCCCGGCGCCATGGGCGCGGCCGACATCGTGCGCTGGGTGCAGTCGCACCTGCGCTGAACGCAAAAAAGCCAGCCAGTCCAGCCTTGGCGGGCTGGACTGGCTGGCCGGGATTGGCTGCTTCAGGCGCCGTGAAGTTTCCGCTCGCCTGACGGGCTGTCAGCCGCGACCGTTGCGCTCGTTGTTGTGCATCATGCGCTCCACATCCCCGCGCAGCGCATCGAGTTCATCACGCAACTGGCGGCGCTCCTGCCGGGTCACGACGCCATCGGACTTGAAAAAGGCTTCATGGCGGGCAATCTCGCGCTCCCGGCGTTCCAGCCTGCGCGCTTCGCGCGGGGTGATGCGGCCCGAGCGCACGCCCTCGTCAATGCGCTGGCCGATCTGGTACTCGCGGTTGTCGATGCCGGGGGTATTGGCAGCATCGCCCGGATTGCCCGCATAGCCGGGCCTCACCACGTCGCGGTTCGCCATCATGCGTTCCACATCGGCGTTCAGGGCACTCAGGTCGGCCCTCAGTTGCTGGCGTTCCTGCGGGTTGGCCGAGCCATTCGCCTTGTACTGGTTCTCGCGCATCTGGATGTCGCGTTCACGCCGGATCAGTACCTGCGCCTCGGAAGGCGTGATGTGGCCGGACGCCATGCCCTGCTGGATGCGTGTGCTGATGGCCTGCTGCGCCTGGTCTATGCGGGGGGTATTCGTGCCCTGGGCCATGGCCGGGGCCACGCCCAGTCCGGCGAACAGTGCCGATGTGACCAGCGAGGCGGTGAAGAGTTTTGATTTCATAAGGTTCCCCAATTCATGGATGGACGTTCCAACAAGCCATGTCGCAATTTGCACCAATGCGGAACAGTGTCCGACTCTGGGCAAACGGCGGCAGGCGTTGCGCCTGAATCGCGGCTTTTCTAAGGCTCTGTGTGATTCAGTGCCTCATTGTTGCGCTGCATTTGTTAACGTGGTGTAAGGAAAACGAGCTTTTACCCGGTATTTACCTTATGGTTACAGGCGTGTCTTTGTGCTTTTTTCTGTCCATCATCTGCTCAAATAACTATATTTTTGATAGCAGTTTGTGCACGTGTACTGTGCGCAAAAGCCTTGTTTGGCTTATAAAACCCAGTCCAGACGGCTAGCTTCCAAACCCCAGCGCCTGCAACGGAATCGCCGCCTGCCGCGTCAGCGCGACCGCCACGATGTAGGCAAAGGTTGCCAGCGCCGCCAGCAGGGCAAAGGCCCGCACGCCCTTGGTCCTGCCGCGTTTCAGGGCCACGGTGCCGAGCACGATGTAGGCCACCAGCGCCAGCACCTTGGCCGTCAGCCAGGGCTGCACGAACGGGTACTGGCCGCTCCAGAACACCAGCACCAGCGCGCTGGCCAGCAGCAGCGTATCGACGACATGCGGCACCACCTTGACCCAGCGCCGCTGCAGCATGGGCGAGTCGGCCAGCATCCACAGCCCGCGCAGCAGGAAAAAACTTCCGCTCAGGACGGCGAAGGTGATGTGCAGGTGCTTGATGGCAAGGTAGTTCACGGGCAGTTCCGGTTGAGTGGGTGGCAAGGGCCAAAAACAGCAATGCCAGGCCCGCCGGTGGTCAACCCGCGTCCTGGCACCTGAAGGGCAGCGCCACCATTTTATAAGCGCTGCAACGGCCCTCCGCCCGTCAATCGGAGTCAAGCCCGCTTGACGCCCCCGGGAACGGCAACGGCCGGCTTGGCCTTGCCGCCGGTCAGCAGGCGGATGGCGAACCAGGCCAGGAACACGGTGCCGATGGCAAACACCACGTCGCCCGGAACGCGCATCCAGACCAGCGTTTCCATGAAAGGCGAATGCACGACTTCAGGCGAACGCGCAAACCACATGCCCTGGGTGATGCTGGCCCAGGCCTGGTAGATTCCGGCCGGCACGAGCGAGATGAAGACCATCATGGCCAGGCCGATGTTGAGGCACCAGAACATGGGCGCCAGCAGCTTGTCGGACCAGGCCAGGCGGCTGGACAGGCCGCGCAGGCAGAACAGCAGCAGGCCGATGCCCAGCATGCCGTACACCCCGAACAGCGCGGCGTGGCCGTGGGCGGCGGTCATGTTCAGGCCCTGCATGTAGTACAGCGCAATCGGCGTGTTGATGGAAAAGCCCAGCAGCCCGGCACCGACCACGTTCCAGAAGCCGACGGCGATGAAGCACAGGATGGGCCACTTGTAGGCCTGCACCCAGGGCGCCGATTTGGAGCGCTGGTAGTTGCGGTAAGCCTCGACACCAATCATCGCCAGCGGCACGACTTCGAGCGCCGAGAACATCGCGCCAATCGCAATCACGAAGGTCGGCGTGCCGGTGAAATACAGGTGGTGCAAGGTGCCCAGGATGCCGCCGAACAGGAACACGATGGTTTCCAGCACGATGGCGCTGTTGGCGGTGCTGGCGCGAATCAGGCCCAGCCGGGTGAACAGCAGCGCGATGACGGCGGTGGCGAACACTTCAAAGAAGCCCTCGACCCACAGGTGGACCAGCCACCAGCGCCAGTACTCGACCATCGAGTAATGGGTGGTCTGGCCCCAGGTCAGCGAGGTGGCATAAAAGCCGCCGATGCACAGCGCGGCCAGGAACACCATGGCAATCAGGCCACGGCTTTCGGACGGCGTCTTCAGGGCAGGCATCAATCCGCGACCGAGCAGCAGAACCCAGAACAGCAGGCCGACAAACAGCAGGACTTGCCAGATTCGGCCCATGCTGGTGAATTCAAGCCCTTGGTTGCCGATCCAGAAACTGAAGTCGGTGCCCAGATGCTGCAAGGTGCCCAGCCAGCCAAAGGCGGTCGAGCCGACGACGATGAACAGCAGCGCGTAAAACAGCACGTCGACACCGAGCTTCTGGTACTTGGGCTCGTGGCCCGAGATGGCCGGCGCGATGTACAGGCCGGTCGCCAGCCAGGCCGTGGCAATCCACAGCACGGCAAATTGCGTGTGAATGGTGCGGCTCACGGTGAACGGCAGGATCTGCCCCAGCGGGAAGCCGAAGAAGCTCTGGCCCTCGACCGCGTAGTGGGCCGTGATCACGCCCATGCCGACCTGCGCCATGATCAGGCCGATCACCACGTAGAAGTATTTGCGCGTGGCCTTCATCGACGGCGTCGGTTTGAGGTCGAACAGCGGATCGGCCTTGGGCGGCTTGGGGTCGCCCTCTTCCTTGTGGGTCGAGTGGTAGAAAATCATGCCGGCAATCGCCGCGATCATGAAAATGATGCTGGCAATCGACCAGATGCCGGCGCCGGCGGTCGGCGTGTTGTCCACCAGCGGCTCGTGCGGCCAGTTGCTGGTGTAGCTCAAATCGGTTTCACCAGGCCGGTCCGTGGCGGCCGACCATGCGGACCAGAAAATAAAGGCGGGCAGCGCCTTCAGGTCATCCGCGTCAGGCAGCAAGCCTGAACTCATGGCGTATTGCTCGCGCAGCTTGTCGAGCGACGGCGCATCGCCGAACAGGTCGGTGTAATGGCGCGCGACCTGCCGCACCGCCTCGGCGCGCTCGGGCGACAGCGTGATGGCGCCGGTGGCCGCATCGTAGGTGTTGCCGCGCATCTCGGTTTTCAGCCGGGCGGTGAGTTCGGCCTGCTGGCCGACGCCCAGCGCTTCAAAGGGTTTGCCAAAATCGCGCTGCGCCCAGACGCCGCGCAGTGCCAGCGCTTCACGGTGCAGCCAGTCGGCCGACCAGTCGGGCGCCAGGTAGCTGCCGTGACCCCAGACCGAACCGAGTTGCTGGCCGCCGGCCGACAGCCAGGCTTTCTGGCCACGCTGGACCTGTCCTTCGGAGAAAAGCACCGCTCCCTGAGTGCTGATGACTTGTTTGGGAATCGGCGGTGCTGTCAGGTAAATCTCTGTTCCGACCCAGCCGAGAACGGCAAAGGACATCGCACAGATGACAGCAAGCCAGGTCCAGAGTTTGCGCGTAGCGTGCATGGCAAATTTCCTTGGTGGTTGCAGTTGAAAAATTCGAAAACGCTTCAAATTTAATAACATGGATTCTACATACATCTTTTATAAACATACCAATAAAATACATATTTTTATGCCGGCGTTCCGTAAAAGCGTCACGCTCTATAGAATTGACCACGCATCCAACGCAGGCAGGCCAATGCGTCAACCATCCCCTTCACCCGAGAATTTCCGCGCATGAGACTGACCACCTACACCGATTACGCACTGCGCACGCTGATGTACCTGGCCGCCAACCGGGAACGGCTGGTGACCATCCAGGACATTGCCGATGCGCATGGCATCGCCAAGAACCACCTGACCAAGGTCGTGCACCAGTTGGGCATCCTGGGCGTGGTCGAATCGTTGCGCGGCCGCAATGGCGGGCTGCGGCTGGGCCGGGAACCGGGCCAGATCAACATTGGCGCGGTCGTGCGCAGCACCGAACCCGACTTCTACATGGCCGAGTGTTTCGACCCCGGAAAAAGCCACTGCATCATGAGCGCCGCCTGCTCGCTCAAGGATGTGCTCAATGACGCCACCATGGCCTACCTGGCGGTGCTCGATGGCGTCACGCTCGACTACCTGATGAAGACCAGCGGCAAGCGCAGCGGCGCTGAAGCCTCCTTCAAGTCGATTCCGATCCGGCCGCAAGCCACCGAGCCCACACCAGCGCCCACGCCGACAGGCCTCAAGAACCCGGCCTGAAGCCGTCCTGACAGCGTCCTGGCCCTGTCCAGGATTTCGCCTGCATCCGGCCCCATTGAAAACCTTGATCTGTATCAACTTAAAACATGCATTCAATATGTACATTAATTTCCAAGCAGATCAAAGAACCTGCTGCACATAACCGCCCCATCGTCCACCTGACGCAGGGTGGAGCGCAAAAAACCTGGCGCGAATCCCGCGCCAGAACATGCCAGTGAACTTATGTTTAAGGTAATAAAAATGAAAGCCGGTTTTATAAGAAAAGCTGTAGCCGCAGCAGTCATCGGTGTTGTCGGCCTGGCGTCAAGCCATGCCGCCACACCCCACGACCAGCACGACACCGGCGTCAAGTACCGGCCCGACGTGACCTTCACGCTGCGCACCGACATTGCCGACGGCAAGCTGGTGTTCATCGGCGAAGCCGGCGCCATCAAGGGCAAGGTCAACCCGCAGCTGGCCGTGGCCGAAGGCGCCATCGTGCAGATCAATCTGGTCAACGGCGACGGCGCGACGCACGACATCAGCGTGCCTGATTTCAAGGCCTCGTCGAACCAGCTCAACACCAAGGGCGCCAGCACCACCATCGTCTTCAAGGCCGACAAAAAAGGCGAATTCAAGTACATCTGCTCGCTGCCCGGCCATGTGCAGGCCGGCATGATCGGCCAGATCCTGGTCGGCGAAGGCGCGGCCAAACCCAAGGCGCTAGGTGCGGAAGTCTCGCGCAGCCCGATGGAAACCGGCACACCGGTCGGCGCGCGTGGCCCGCAAAGCCTGACGGTGAACCTGGACACCACCGAAGTTCTGGGCCAGCTGGCCGACGGCACGACCTACAAATACTGGACCTTCAACAGCAAGGTGCCCGGCCCGTTCATCCGCGTGCGCCAGGGCGACACGGTGACCGTCAACATGGCCAATGCCGCCGACAGCCACATGATCCATTCGGTGGACTTTCATGCCGTCACCGGCCCCGGCGGCGGCGCTGCCGTGACGCAGGCCGCGCCCGGCAGCAGCAAGAGCTTCACCTTCAAGGCCATCAATCCGGGCCTGTTCGTGTACCACTGCGCCACGCCGATGGTGGCCCAGCACATCTCCAACGGCATGTACGGCATGATCCTGGTCGAACCCGATGGCGGCCTGCCCAAGGTGGACCGCGAGTTCTACGTGATGCAGGGCGAGCTGTACACCAGCCAGCCGCACGGCACGCTCGGCGAAAACGAGTTCTCGCTCGAAAAGCTGCTCAAGGAGCAGCCCGAGCACATGATGTTCAACGGCACCATGGATGCATTGACCAAGACGCACCGCATGGAAGCCAAGGTCGGCGAAACCGTGCGCATCTTCTTCGGCGTCGGCGGCCCGAATGCCACGTCGAGTTTCCATGTGATTGGCGAAGTGTTCGACCGGGTGTTCAGCCAGGCCGACCTGACCTCGCCACCGATCAGGAATGTGCAGACCATCTCGGTGCCGCCCGGCGGCGCCTCCATGGTCGAGTTCAAGGTGGAAGTGCCCGGCCGCTACATCCTGGTGGACCACGCCCTGTCGCGCCTGGAAAAAGGACTGGCCGGTTTCCTGTACGTTACCGGCCCGGAAAATCCAGCGGTGTTTCATACCGCCGAAAAAATGGACCCCAATTCGGGTCATTGAACAAAAGAGGGAGGCCGTGGCTTGCATGCCTGCCGGTTGATGTCGGTGCCGGCGACTTGACAGGCGCGACAGTTCTCTGTCGCGCTTTTTTTTAGCGTTGATTCGGCCCATGATTTATCACCAAATCAGCCTCCTGCGCAAATAGGACGGGCATAAGCTGCTATAGAAACAGAAGCGCAAGCCGTGCCCGACACCCGCGCCCGCTTCCCGATTCGTCGCAGGCTGAGCGCGACGACCCGCGCACCTTGCAGCCCGCGCTCGCCCAGACCTCAGGAATGCATCATCGCTATAAAAATAATAGCTTCTTGCGCATGCTGGTATTGCGCAAAAGGCTGTTTTTACTTAAATCTCCGGGCTGCTGGCCGCTGCGGCAAACACGCCGCTGAGCAACTCGGGCAGGCGCTCGATGCCCATCTTGAAGCCGCAGGCCTGCGCGTGGCCACCGCCGCCCATGCTTTCGGCCAGCGCAATGCAGTCAAAGCTGCGCTGCGAGCGCAGGCCGACCTTGACGCCGCCGCTTTTGCCCACATGCCACAGCAGCGCAAACGTGCCGCTTTTTTCCGACAGCATGTTGCCGATCAGGCTGTGGAACACGCCGGGCGCGTTCAGCATCAGCCCGCTCTGGCCGTTGAACGTCACCGGCTGCGCGCCTTCGGCGATGTCGGCGGCGAGTTTTTTGAATTTCTCGTCCATGGCCGCGCCGCGCGCCATGAAATCGGTGATCTGCTCGGGGCTGAAGGCGGCAATCTCGGCCCAGCGCGCAAAGTCCAGCGGCTCCATGTCCAGCGCCGCCAGAAAAGCCGGGCTCTCGGGGTATTGCCAGGCCCAGATGTCGCGGTCTTCGATAAACAGCACCAGGCCGGGCACGGGCGCGGCGGGCTGGAAGAATTCCCAGGCCAGCCGGGCGCCGGACTTGCTCATGTCAAAGTGAACCACGCCGCAGCGGCAGGTAAAGCCGGTGAGTTTTTCGGCCGCGCTCTTGTGGTGGTCGAGCATGACGAGCTTGGCGGCGCGCTCTTCGATGGCGCGCAGGATGTCGGCTGAAAACGAGAAGTCGAGGATGTACACGGCGCGGCCCGCCAGCGCAGGCAAGTCGTCCACCGATTTGATGTCGCCATGGTCGAGCGGCAAAAATTCCGCCTTGCCGGCATAGAAAATCCAGGCAGCCAAGGCCGAGGCAAAGCCGTCGGGGCATTTGCGGCCGTGGTAGATGACCAGCGGCTGCGGGTCGTTGAGGTCGGGGGCAACCAGGAGTTGCAGGGGAAGAATGGTTTTCATGAGTCGCCGATTGTCGCCTTGCTGCAACGCGGGGGTTTGGCCGCCCGATGAAATCGTTGCGGCCCTGGCCTGCGCCGCCTGCAGCGCAGGCCAGGTGAAGCCGGCTCAGCCGGCGCTGATTTCAATGCGGCGCGGCCGGGCTTGCTCGGCTTTCGGGATGCGCAGGGTCAGCACGCCGTTGGCGAGCTTGGCCTCGATCTTGCCGGGGTCGAGTTCGCGGCTCAGGGTGAAGCTGCGCCGGTACTACAGCGCCTGGACTTCGCCGTACACCAGTTCCATGTTGCCGGCCACCGCCGGCACCGAGGCCGCGCCTTCGATCAGCAGGTTGTCGCCGGTCACGCGCACGACCAGTTGCTCCTTGGCCACGCCGGGCATGTCGGCAATGAGGGTCTGCGACTCCGCCTGGCCGGGCTGCTGGCTGGACGGGTCTTTCTGCTGGTTCTGCTGATTGGTATCCATGACATTCCTCCTTGATCAAAAAAATGACTCCCGGACATCAGTTGATGCTGATCTGGCGCGGTTTGGACGCTTCGCGCCGGGGCACGGTGACCCGCAGCATGCCGTCGCGGCAGGTGGCGTTGATCCTGGCGGGGTCGGCATCGTCGGGCAGTGAAATCACCCGCCGAAAACTTCCCTTGAAACGCTCCTGGGCATACACAGCGGTGTTGTCGCCCTGGGCAGGGCCATCGTTCTTGCGCTCGCCGGCAATCACCAGCAGGCCCTTGTCGATGGTGACCTGGAGTTCGGCCGGCTCCACGCCCGGGGCCAGCGCCAGCACTTCAATCGCCTCGGGCGTGCTGCCGACATTGATGACCGGGAAGGTGTGGCGCGGCAGCGCGCGAATGCTGCCGCCAGAGCCCGGCCGGAAAGTCTGCTCGAAACTTTCCTGCAGGCGGTTGAGGTCGGCGAACAGGTCGCCGTAAAGGTTCAGTGCTCCATTCATGAGGTGCCTCTCTTTGCTTGCACTGGTTGAACATCAAGGGGCAACAGCGCAGGCTCTGTTGCCCCCCGGCGCATCCGCTGATGCGATTCAAGACTAGCCACAGACCGGCATGGGCGCCAGCCGGCCCTGACAGCATCACGATATTGGCCGGCTGGAAAATTTCAAGGGGGTCAGCGTGAGGCTTTGTAAAGCCACGGCCCAGGCTACTCAGACCGCTCGACGACTTCAGGCAAGCGGTAAGCCGATGCCTCCTCGGCCGTTTCAAGCGTGGCGCGCGGCTGGTCGCTGTGCGACACCCTGTAGCCGTCGGCCACGTAGCCCGGGCCTTTCATCACCATCACGATGACGCAGCCAATGCCGACAGTGACGACCATGGACCAGTGGAAGACGATCACGCCGCCGATGACATAGTCCATCATCTGGACCCTGCGCAACTCTGCGGCGCTAGGTGCGGAGTCGCTCAGCAGATGCACCAGCGCCAGGCACAGCAAGGGCAGGACCGTGCCGGCCAGGGCGATCAGCGGCAGCTTTCTCCACAGCCGCCATTCCAGTCCGCTGGCAGCGCGCAAGCTTGGCTGAATTTTTTTAAACCAGTTCAATGTCTTACCCCCATTTACTGTGCGCCACCCTGTGCATAACATTGTTCAAACGCCCCGGAAGCCGCGCCACCACTGGCTTTCAGGATTGTGCGCTCGAATTGAGCAAAGACCCCGCTGGCAGGTCCGGCGAAAGCCCGATTTACCTCTGAAGAGCCGTTTTCGCAAGTGCTTTTACCATGGCCTGTCAATTCCCGGTTTCACGCCCCCATCGGCTTGAAATTACCCACTGTTTCTGTGGGCTACCCTGTGGATAACAATGTTCATAACCGACAAGACCCGCACCAGCGCTGGCTTTGCGGACCCTGCCTTGCAATTGACCAGCCTGTTGCCGGGAAAGGCCGGAAACCATCTTCCCCATGCATGTTAATTTTTCGCAATTTGCGTTGCGGGCCTGTAAGAGGACGCCGTTTAATGCTGTCAGGCTGCGCTTTACCTGAAGGCCATCCATAAAAAATGGCGCAAATCATGCGCCATTTTTTCCTTTTTCTGCCACTCCGCCAGCCCCGGCGCGGATGCGCTTTATTCCAGGCGCTTACGGCACGCGGCGTTCAATCGTGATGTTCTCGACTTCGACGCGGCGATTGGGCTCCAGGCACTTGATCAGCGCGGGAAGCTTTTTGTCGGTGCAGGCCACGACCGGATCGGCTTCACCCTTGCCTTGCGCCTTCAGGCGATTCGCATCAATCCCCTTGCTGGCCAGGTAGGTTTTGACGGCAAGCGCGCGGCGTTCGGACAGCTTCTGGTTGTACTGGCTGGAGCCGATACGGTCGGTGTAGCCGGTGATGACCACTTCGTTGACCTCGCCATGGCTGCCCAGGGCGGCCGCGATTTCATCAAGTCTGGGCTGCGGCATGCGCAACCCGGTGCTGTCAAAGGCAAACAGCTCGGTCGCCGACAAGGTGTACTTTTCAAACCGGGGCGCGGGCGGCGGCGGTGGCGGCGGTGGGGCAATCGCGACGACTTCCGGAGCCGGTTCGATGGCCGCCGTGCGCGGCGCGGGCGCCTGGGTTTTTCCGCCGAAGCGGTAAATCAGGCCGACCGACACCAGATCGACATGCCCCCGGTTGCCGATGGCATCGTTGACCCGGTAGCGTTCGGCCTCGGCGCGCACGGCCAGCGATTCGGTCAAGGCGTATTGCAGCCCCAGGCCGAGCTTGTAGTTGGTGTCGTTCTTGCGGGGATTCGGATTGGCCACCTGGACGGCGCCGGTGCCGCTGAAGGAATCGCGGGCCTGCGCGTAGTTCAGCCCGGCCCGGCCGAAGACGGAAAACTTCTCGCTCAAGGGAAGGGTGCCGACCAGGTCGAGGTTCAGCCCCCTGAGCTTGATGCGGCCGTCCAGTGTTCCGGCCGGCACGGTGGTGGCGGTGTAGCCGAAATTGCCCAGGTCGAAATAGCCGCCTTCGACCGCGAAATTTTTGTTGACCTGGTAGCCGCCAAAAATCTTGTAGCCGGTGGAGCGGTCATCATTGACGATGGTGCTGGAGCTGAACCCGCTGCCGGCCAGGCCGCTGTTGATTCGGGCGTCGTCAATCGACGCGGCCGAGCGGCCCGCATTGGCCCCGCCGTACCAGCCCGAATCCTGCCCCTGCGCCAGGGCTCCCGGACTGGCCAGTGCAGCCAGCGCGGCCAGACTGAGCGCACCAGCGATGTTTGTTGATTTCATGTGGTTCTCCAAGCAGGATTTAAATCATTGACCCGTTGCCGCCGGCCTCAGGGCAGGTTGATGCGCGTGTTGACCATGGTCACGCCGGAGATCAGGCTCAATGCCCGGCCATCGAGCACCGTGAGCTTGGCGTTGCCGGCGGTCGAGAAGGTCACGGCCTGCTGGGCAATGATGGTGCCCTTCATGAAGCCGCCACCCGCCGCATTGATGGTGGCCGATGTACCGACCTGCCAGAACACATTTTTTGCCTGGGCGCCGTTTTTAAGCACGATGCTGCGGGCGCCCGTCGGTCCGGCAATGCCCACCGTCAGCGAACTGCCCATCTGGAAGACGAAGACCGCATTCGGGTCGCCCTGCGCGTCCAGCGTCAGGTCGCCCTGCGTGAGCTGGTAGGAAGTGGCGGAGGTGTAGGTTCCGGGGGCAAGGGTCAGCAAACCCAGCTCGCCCGCGCCGGCATAAGCGCCCGGCGGCATGGCGACCAGCTGGTTATAAGCCACTTGCGCGGCGGCCAGGGCGGCATCGGCAATCACTTTGGTGGCGGCATTGCCGGGAGCGGGCGGATAGGTGTAGATGCTGCCGTTCACGACGCCCTTGTTCAGCGGCGTCACGGTATAGACATTGCCAGCCGTGTCCTGGAAGCCGGTCACGCCGGTCGATACGGCGGTGGTGCCGATGTCGCCATTGATGACGGTGTCAATGCCCTGGTTGGTCATGCCGGCGGTGCCGCCATAACTGGCAAAGGGTGCGGCCGCGCCAAGAACGATGGGTGATGGAACCGGCGGCGCGATGCAATTGACGGCGGTAAAGCTCCAGGCATGGCTGGCCAGCATCGGGTTGCCCTGAATGGCCAGATCCTTGACGCCGGTGGCGCCGCCCTTGATCACGGCGGAATACGTGACCCCGGCGGTCAGCGCGGCAAGCGGCGTGAAGGTCGCCACGCGGCCCGTGGCATCGTCCAGCACCACGGATGCCGCAAGCACGGGGGCCGGCGCCGGGCCGGTCACGGTGAAGGTGGCGGCATTGACGGTTGCCGGGTCCATTTCAAAGCCGGAGGGCACGTTGAAGCTGGCGTTGATGCTGGCGTTCGTGCAGACGTTGGCGGCGCCGGCGGCAGGCTGGGTAGACAGCACCGAGACATTGGCGGGTGCCACAGGCGCGGCGGTGGTGAATGTCCACACATGGTTGCTTGCCGCAGGCAATGGCGCCTGGTTGCCGGCCAGCTGGTTGCGTGCCAGGTCGGTCGCTGCAGCCGTCACGGTGGCGGTATAGGTCGCGCCCACCGCCAGCGCGGCGGCTGGCCTGAAGATGGCCGTCTTGCTGGCCAGGGAATAGCTCACGCTGCCTGCGGGTGAAACGCAGGGCGCGGCGCAGGTCACGGTAAAGCTGGCGGCCGTGATCGTGCCGGGGGCCATGGCTTCGGTGAAGGCTGCTTTGATGGCGGTGTTGGCGGGCACGCCGGTCAGAGGGCCGGGGTTGGCCGTGGCGGGAACCGTGAACGATACCCGGGGCCGCGTCGTGTCGGCTGTGACGCCGGTGGTAAAGCGCCAGACATAGGGACTGGCCAATGCCAGGCCGCTGGCCAGGCTGGTCGCCCCGCTGACCGTGGCCGTGTAGGTGGTGGACGCTGCCAGCGTGGCGGACGGCGCCAGCGAAAAGGTTGCAAGCTGCTGGGTTGAATCAAGTGCCACGACGCCCGCAGGGCTTGCGCAGGGGGCTGCACAGCTCAGCGTAAAACTGGCGGCGCCCGCCATGGACACCGGCTCGTTGAAGGCTGCGGTGATCAAGGTGTTGTTGAGCGCAACACCCGTGGAACCCGGCGCAGGCGCCACGGCGGTGACCACAGGCGCGACAAGGACAACGGCCGCAGGCGCAGGGACGACAGTCGCGCCGCCTGAACCCAGGATCGGATCACGCCCGCCACCGCATCCGGCTGCCAAGGCACTCAGCAGCACGGCAGCCAGCCAGGGGCGGCAGCGGGACTGGCTATTCAATGGTTTCATTTGCTTGTCCTGTCGATGTGAATCAAGTTGTCTGCGTTACGAAAATGCGCGACTTTTACGCAGTTTTTGCAGTTTTGTTACGCAGTTTTGCCGCGATTATGGGTTTGATCCATGCGCTAAAGCGCGTACCACAACTTGTCAGCGTCACGTCCTACATGCAGTAAGACCAGGGAAATGAAGCTTGTTTACGTGATTTTTTTGACGTTAGCTGCTTGGCTGCACCGGGACCGCTGCTGCCCGAGCGCGGCATGGAGTTGCTCCAACGCCTCGACACACTCCAGCACCACCGCCTGGATCGAGCTTGCCGATTGCGGCGCCGGCGGCAAGCAAGCGCTTGTCGCCACGCTGGTGGCGCAGTGCGTGAGCCTGTCGGTGACGGCGCGAAACAGCATGTCCCAGTCCTCACGCGCAATGTCCATCTGGCCGAACCTGTGTCCTGCATGGCCTGGCAACTTGCTGCTGGCTTCAGGGATCTGGCGCATTGATTGATTCATGAAGTCTCAGTTAACAGTAGTTGCGACGACCACCTCCCCCGACGGCCTTGCTTCAGGCAATCGACCAGGGATTCCTCAGTCGCTTTAAAAGACTTGTAACTGTTTAAGACTGAACCGTCTGTTTGCTAGCGCACACAGCTTGACGAGCTTCGCCGGGCCACAGCAAGTCGTTGTAGGTTTGCTGGCTCGTGGCATAGCAACTGCATGCGGCAGCTTCAAGTCCGCTGCGGTCGAGCACCCGGATTTCGCCCCGGTGGTATTCAATCAGCCCGCTGCGCTGCAGCGCACTGGCCGCCGCCGTGACGCCGACGCGGCGCATCCCCAGCATGTAGGCGAGAAACTCGTGCGTGAGGTGAAAGCTGTCGCAATGGGCGCGGTCCTGGCTCATCAGCAGCCAGCGCGCCAGGCGCTGGCCGATCAGGTGAAAACGCAGGCAGGCAGCCGATGTGGCCTGCTGGGCCATGAGCACATACAGGTAGCGGTGCAGGCCGCGCCGCAGCGCCGGACTGCGCGCCAACTCACGCCTGAAGGGAAGGGTGGCAATGCGCCAGGCCGTGCCCGAGCCCTGCACCAGCGCATGCAGCGGCGCAGTGAGCACGCCCAGCGCCAGTTGCGCGCCCAGCATGCCTTCACGGCCCACCATGCCGCCTTCCACACCCGGACTGCCGTCCACCAGCGCCACCAGGGAAATATATCCCCGCGTCGGAAAATAGACATGGCGAGTCGGTTTTCCGGGCTCGCACAGGACTTCTGAAAGCACCAGTTCGACCGGCTCGCAAATGGCCAGAAGGCGCGCGCGATCCCGGGCGGGAAGCAATTCAATCAGGTGGTTTTCGACGGCTTTCATGCGGGCTTTCGGGGGTTGCAGACCCTTCGGGGAAGGGGCAAGTTCAAAGCCGCGCAGCTGTCGGATGCAGTTCGATTCGGAGCGGCTGAGTATGCACCACGCCCACGATGCGTGAACGGGTCGGCCTGGCGCCAATCCGTGCCCGCTGCCTGGTAACCGGCAACGCGCCTAGGCCGCCAGCTTGTCCGGAAGCAGCCGGTCATATTCCTTCTTGACCACGGCATAGCATTCGCAGGTGCGTTTTTCCAGCCCCGGGCGGTCGAGCACCGTGATGCGGCCGCGCGAATAGCTGATCAGCCCGGCTTTTTGCAAATTGAGCGCGCCTTCGGTCACGCCTTCGCGGCGCACGCCGAGCATGTTGGCAATCAGCTCCTGCGTCATCACCAGTTCATTGCCCTGCAGGCGGTCGAGGCTGAGCAGCAGCCAGCGGCACAGTTGCTGGTCGAGCGAATGGTGGCGGTTGCACACCGCTGTTTGCGCCATTTGCGTGATCAGGGCCTGGGTGTAGCGCAGCAGCAGGTGCAGCACCGGCGCACGCTTGAACTCTTCCTTGATCGTCTGCGCCTTGAGCCTGAAGCCCTGGCCGGCGCTTTGCACCACCGCCCGGCTGGGTGTTGACTCGCCGCCCATGAACAGGGAAATACCGACGATGCCCTCATTGCCCACAACGGCAATCTCGGCCGATGCGCCGTTTTCCATGACGTACAGCAGCGAGACGATGGAGGTGGTCGGGAAATACACATGGCTGAGCGTGCTGCCTGATTCGTACACCACCTGGCCCAGGGGCATCTGTACCAACTCGAGCTGGGGCAGCCAGCGCTGCCACTCGGCATCCGGCAAGGCGGCAAGTAACTGGTTTTTTAGGGGGTCGTGGCTAACAGTCATCAGGATTTCCAGGGCAGATCTGGCTTGACTTGCTACCTCGGGTAGCTATCTCGCAGGGACCGGAGTATAGGCAATCAAGACCGAATGGTATGTGCGCTAGCGTACACACCATCCGGGCAAAACACAAATTCTCCGGCTACCTTCCCTCCCTCTGAAAAAGCCCGCCGCGCAACTGGCGTCAGTGGCGTATCCAGCGCCGGCCCAGCAGCACACCGGCCATGGTGGCGCCGGCCAGCATGGCAATGGACGGTCCGGGCATGGCGCGCGCCATGTTCACCGCGATGTCCGCCGTGCGGGGCGCCACCAGTTCGAGCCTGCGCTTCATCATCTTGCTGCCGAGTTCACCAAGCTGCTCCGGCAGCAGCCGCTCAGCCTCGGGCAGGATCAGGGTTTCCTCGTCGGCCACATGGTGCAGCACGTCGCGCATCAGCTCCATGTAGGTGTCGTCGTAGCGCGCGTCCTCCGGCTCCATGCCGCGCAGCACAGCAATCAGGCGCTTCATTTCAGCATGCTCGGAAACCGCCTTCCTGACCACTTCACTGCCGGTGGCTTCGCGAACGGCGGGGTAAAAGATTTCCTCTTCAAGCTGCGCATGAACCTCCAGCGCCAAGCAGGCGGTGTTGACCAGGCCCAGCTTGATGTGCGGCTTGCTGGCGGCTTTGTACTGGTGAAAGGTGGTCATCACGCTGGCGTGGTCCATGCGGATCATGTTGCATGCATTGGGTGCCAGGGCCTTGGTGATTGCGTTCATGGAACTTCCTTTTTTTTGAAGGTGATGCGGTGACGGATCGCACGGCGGCCGGCTTCAAGCCCCGCCCACCCCGACGGTGACTTTTCCGCTGCCATTGCAGGACGGGCATGGCGCATCGCCCACGCGGCCGGAGCCGCCGCATTCGCGGCAGATGCCTTCGCCGGTGCCAGGCGTTCCGGCGGGCGCTTCGTCGCCCGGGTTCAGAGCATCGCGGGGCGCTGAAATCGGCCCGCTGGCCGGGCTGCCTGCCGACGCGCCGAACATCTCCAGTGAAGCGCCCGGATCTTCCTCGCCAGCCACCGACTGGCTGTCCAGGTCGTCCTGTTCCTGCGATGCGGCTGGCATGCCAGGCCTGGAATTGACGGGTGGACTGGCGGCTTTGCCTGTCGTGCCCGCCCTGTCCGCTGGCGATGGGTCTGGTTTTTCAGTCATGAGTTGTCCCCGGTTGTTGCTGCCGATGCCATCCACTGCGGGAGTGCGGCCCGCAGGTGGATTCACCGCTGCATTCAACCTTACCCACGCTTCAAGCCCGGCGCAGCCGACAAGCTTCGCGCCTGAACGTAAGACAGTTCGTACACCGGGCCTGCCCCAGCAGCGCGGGAAGGTTCAGGACGCGTCGGTCCTGGGTGGCCGGGGAATCTTCTTCAGCTTGATCAGCCGGCTGGTCTCGATCTTGTCTTTTTTCACCTGCCGCTCGGCGTCCAGCAGCCGCCCGGCGGCCAGCCATTGGGCAAACTCCTCGGGCGTTTCCAGCGTGATGCGGCCCAGCGTGGCGGCGCGGAATTCGTAGATCACGATTTCGGCGGCTTTTTGCAGGTTGATTCGGCCCTTGCTGAGCACCGCGCCGCGCTTGCGGCCGATTTCTTCCAGCACTTGCTCGTCGGTGATGCCCGGCGTCAGTTCCAGCTTGTAGCGCGCGGCCAGAGCCTGCGGGTAGTTCGGAATCAGGTAGTCGAGCAGTTCCAGCGCCACCTCTTCTTCTTCAAACGCATTGCGGCCAATCGCGCCGCTGGCCGCCAGGTTGTAGCCGCTCTTGGCGACGATGATGCGCGGCCACAGCATGCCGGGCGTGTCCCACAGGTAAAAGCCGTCGGCCAGCACCAGGCGCTGCTCGACCTTGGTGATGCCGGCTTCGTCGCCGGTCTTGGTGGCGCGCTTGCCGGTCAGGGTGTTGATGAGCGTGGATTTGCCGACGTTGGGAATGCCGCAGATCAGCACGCGCATCGGCTTGACCATGCTGCCGCGCGTGGGCGCCAGGGCGTGGCAGGCGTCGATCAGCGCCTTGGCCGGCGTGCTCATGCTCGCGTCCAGGCCGATGGCGCGGGTGCCCGGCTGGCTGTTGTAGTGCTCCAGCCAGAGCGCGGTGCGCGCCGGGTCGGCCAGATCCTGCTTGTTGAGCACCTTGAGCGCGGGCTTGGCGCCGGTCAGTTCGGCCAGCATCGGGTTGGCGCTGGAGCCGGGCAGGCGGGCGTCGAGCAGCTCGATCACCACATCAATTTCCTTGATGCGCTCTGCAATAGCTTTTTTGGTCAGGTGCATGTGACCGGGAAACCACTGAATGGCCATCGGGATGTTTCTTTCTTGGGTTGGGCAGGTGCGTTGAAGGCTGCGTGATTGCAGCGGAGCGGCGCTTGGCTTTTCACCGCGAACCGCCCGGCACCGAACAGCGAATTGTCGCCTTTTCAGGCGCGGGTCCGCGCGGCACGCTGACGGGCCGCGCGCAATGGGGGAAAATCCGCTGCATGCCCCTACCCAACGCCCCTACCCGCCGACCGAACAACCCCGGCACCCGCCAGGCCGACAAAAAAGCCAACAACGAGTTGCTGCTCAAGGGGATTCTGTGCTCCCTGATTGGCCTGGGCGTGCTGCTGTCGCCCTACTTCATCACTTCGCCCGGCATGCAGGGCATCGTCGCCAAGGCTTCGCTGGTCGGCTGGTTCGCGCTGGTGCTGGGCGTGGCCTTCATCGGGCTGTACGTGCGGCGGCGCATGACGGCCTCGGTCAAGCCCTGAACCATTGCCATGCCTGATCTTTGCAGGGATGACGCCTGTGCGCCCGCCAGCCGGGAGGCTTGGCAGCTGCTGTTTACCGCCCTGCAGCAGCGCGCCCTTGACGCTGGCGTGATCCTGCGCCGTCCCCCACCAGAGCCCACGACCTGCTGCGGGCGCGGCTGTAATGGCTGCGTGTGGGAGGGTTTCTACAGCGCGGCAGCTTATTGGCGGGAAGAGGCTTTGCTTCGGCTGCTGGAATGAAGTTCAGAGAACAAATTTCCTGGCTTTTCTACAATCAAACTGGCTGGTTTTTCGCTATTTTTATGAGAGCAAGGAGTTCAAATGATGTATGCGTTTGCGTGTGCTTTTAGTGAGCGCGTTGGCGATATATATGTCAGCGGCTTTCCGTTGACATTCGTTAAGCTGGGAGTTATATGAGCGAACTAGCAGAAATCCGATTAGCTCCCATTGAATCCAACGCTGGTGAACCAGCTGGGACGAAGCTCGGCGGCAAAGCGGACTGGATTCAGCAGCCGTGGACACCGACGTGTTGCGGTCAGCCGATGACACTCCTGGGACAAATCGATTCACTGGATGTCCCGGAAGCAAAGTTGCCGGATAGCGCCATGGTCTACGTTATGTTCTGTGCAAGTTGCTTCGATGTGGCGTCACATCTCCAATGTTGCTGATCGCGCATACCAGCGCCGCGTTACATGGAATACGCCAGGCGCGATGCTCTGGGAAGACCATAGAGCCTAACTCCAACATTCGGCCTCACAAAATTCGATGAATCAGAGTTGCACATGAATGAGTTGTCGCGCAAGACTTGCTCAATTTGCGGCGTGAGCTTCCCCATGGGTGAGTTCTCGTACGGGAACAAAGACAACCGTTCGTATTGCAAAGCATGCGACAAGAGCGATAAGGCGGCTTACACGAAAGGCGGAGCCGAGGCCGCACGAAAGCTCCGGGACGAAAAACGCAGCAAGTGGAAGCAATGAAGCCCAATCGGGCAGCCGAAGGTTTTTAGCCTCCTTCCCACACCAGGCGAACCTCTTTCTCTTCAAACAGCGATTGCTACGCTTTCAATAGCTATCAGCGCATACACAGCATGCGCAAACAGGCTATTTTTCTTAAAAACCACGCCAAACCGCCCCCTGAAACCTCACGAAAACAGGCTCAGACGTGCGCAACCTCTGGAACCCGCACCTCCAAACATTCCGGCGACACATAGTGCTGGCGGTATTCCTCGAAAGGCAGGCTGTCGGCGGCTTCGATCTTCTTGCGTTCCTCGACCGACTGCTCGCTCAGCGCGGTGAAGCGCGCCAGTTGCTCGTCCGTCAGCGGCAGGCTTTGCAGGGCGTCGCGGGTTTGGAGCGACTGGGCGCGGACAAACCGGACAAAGGAGCTGTCAAAGTCGCGTTCCATGGCGGCCAGCACGCGGGCTGACGGCAGCGTGTCGGCATCGGCCAGCCCGGCTGCGGCTGCCGCCAGCGCATCGCGGTACTGCGTGCCGCCGTGTACAGCATCGAGCGCGGCGGCTATCGGCGCGCACTGGGCCAGCACTTCGCCGCCCCACTCCACCAACGCCACTTCGCCGCCCTGGCGCTTGAGCATCACGCCGGGTTCGCGGCCGCGCGCCGCCGTCTGGTGCTGGTTGTGCTTGAGTTCGTTGATTTCGGCCGGCGTGTCGGGCGGGCTGTCCGACAGCAGGCAGTGCAGCAAAAATACGTCGATGAAACGCATCGTCTGCGCGTTGATGCCGACCGTCTCGAACGGGTCCAGGTCCATCAGGCGGACCTCGATGTATTCGACGCCGCGCTCGCGCAGCGCATGCAGCGGCCGCTCGCCCTGGCGAATCACGCGCTTGGGGCGGATGGTGCCGTAGAACTCGTTCTCGATCTGCAAGAGCGTGGTGGCCAGCTGGTTGTAGTCGCCGCCGGGGTTGCGGATGCCCACCGCCTCATAGGCCGGATAGGGCCGGCTCAGTGCGTCCTGCAGCGACGCGGCGTAGCCTTCGAGGCTGTTGTAGCTGACGGCCAGCGACGCCTGCGCATCGCTCTGGTAGCCCAGCCGCCCCATGCGCAGCGACGTGCCGTGCGGCATGTACATGGTGTTGTCGGTCAGTTTCTGCAGCTCGTGCTGGCGGCCGGCGACAAAGCTAGAGCACACCGCCGGCGAGGCGCCGAACAAATACAGCAGCAAGAACGCCTGACGGCGGAAATTGCGGATCAGCGCAAAGTACTGCTCGCTGGTCACGCCGGGCAGCGACCAGTTGTAGTGAATGCCCGAAATCGTCTGCATGCGCCGGCCATAGCGGTGCGACAGGCCCATGCGATAGACGCTCTTGGCGCGCCCGACGTTGGACGAGCCGAAGCGGGCAATCGGAATGGTTTCGTCGGTCGGCAGGCCGCAGGGCATGCTGGAGACCCAGAGCATTTCGTCGCCGCTGCCTTCGCAGTTGCCCTGCAGCGCGCGGTAGGTGAACTGGTGCAGCTGCGTGAGTTCGGCCAAAGCGGCTTCGGGGCTGGCATGCGCGCTGGTGACCAGTTCGACCTGCGATTCGCTGAAGTCGGTGGTGATGCTGGGGTGCGTCAATGCCGAACCGAGGGCGGCGGGGTGCGGCGTCAGCGCCAGGGCGCCGCTGGGCTGGGCGCGCAGGCTTTCTTTCTCGATGCCGCGTCGCATGCCCTTGAGTTGCCGGGGGGTGAGCGCTTTCAGGCGGCTCAGGCGGTTTTGAAATATCGCATTGGCGGGTGCCTGCAATTGGGTCATGGTGTTGCCTCGGATTCTTGGGAATTGGCGTGGAAGTTATCACAGGCCCGTGCTTCGCGCTGTGGCGGGTCAATTGCCGGCACTGCCGTGAACGATCCATCTCAGGCCAGGACGCGCAGCAGCCACTTCTCCAGGTCAGCCACTTCCTGCGGGCAGACCGAATGCTCCATCAGGTACTCATGCCATTCGACGGGGTAACCCATGGCCGTCAACGCGTCACGGGTAGCGACAGCGCGCGGCAGCGCCACCACGCCGTCGCGCGAGCCATGGGCCAGGAAGATGGGAACGTCCTTGTTGGCGACGCTGCCTTCGGCAAGCGTTTTTTCAGCCAGCGGCAAATAGCCCGACAGGCCCGCGATGCCGGCCAGCCGCTCGCCGTGGCGCAAGCCGGCCATCAGCGCCATGGCGCAGCCCTGCGAAAAACCGGCGACCACGATGCGGCTGGCCGCAATGCCGCGCGCTTTTTCATTGGCGATGATGGCTTCCATCGACGCCTGGGTCTGGCGCATGCCGGCTTCGTCCTGGCGGCTGACCAGGTCGGCGCCCAGGATGTCGTACCAGGCGGGCATGCTGTAGCCGCCGTTGATCGTCACCGGCATGTGCGGCGCGCTCGGAAACAAAAAGCGCACCGGCCCGATGCTCGACAGGTCGAGCTGCTCGGCAATCGGCACGAAGTCGCGCCCGTCAGCGCCCAGGCCGTGCATGATGAGAATGGTGGCGACGGGGTTTTCGCCGGTCTGGGCTTCAATGATCTGGAGGGACATGCGCTTGCCAATAAAAAGAATGGAAACAAAAGGCCGGGATGACGCTGCGGCTACCAATCAGCACGGGCCATCCCGGCCGCTTCAGCGCCCTGATTTTAGTGCGCCCGGCCATCCGGTGGCCGGGCAGGACGCAGGCGCCAAGCGGGATGGCCTTGAATCCAATTAGGATGCGGTCAGCAATAACTTCCCTGCGTCATACCCGCGAAGGCGGGTATCCAGACTCGTTTGAGCGTTTCAGCCCGTGTTGCTGGATTCCCGCCTTCGCGGGAATGACGGACGGGAAGTTATTCTTTGCCAGATCCTTAACAATCGGATGCGTATTTTTTGGGCAGCTTGCAGCATGATGACCGAACTGCTTTCCCGAGGTCTTATGAAAACCAGTTCAACCCTTACTTCGCTTTTTCCTTGCCGCCTGGCGCGGTGGCTGGCAGCGGCGCTGGCCGCCTGCATGCTGTGGGGGCCAGCGCAGGCGTCGCCGCTCAGCAGCGCCGACGAGAAAGGCGTGCGCGCCGTGGTCGAAGGCCAGTTGGCCGCGCTCGCCAGGGACGACGCCGGCGCGGCGTTTTCGTTCGCGGCGCCCAACGTGCGAAAAACCGTCGGCTCGGCAGCGCGATTCATGGAAATGGTGCGCAGGAGCTATCCGGCCATCTACCGCCCCGCCTCGGCCGCTTTCCTCAAGCCCGAGGACCACCATGGACAAGTCCTCCAGCGGGTGCAGTTGATGGATGACGACGGCAATGCCTGGCTGGCGCTCTACAGCCTGCAGCGGCAAAAGGACAAGACCTGGCGAATCACCGGTTGCCAGGTCGTTCCCAACAAGGGACGCATGGCCTGACCGGGCAAACCTTTCTTGCTATGTTTTCAATAGCTGTCAGCGCTCATGGGTAAAGCGCAAACGCCTGTTTTGACATAGAAATAGCGCCGCCCGCCCTCACCCGCTCGTCATGCCGGCCCTTTTCCGGCCAGCCCCAGCCGCCGGGCCAGCCTGACCAGGTTGGCGCGGTGCAGGCCCAACTCGCGCGCTGCCGAGGCCCAGTTGTGGCGATGGCGCTCCAGGCTGGCTTCTATGCACTGGCGCTGGTGCACCTCGGTCGAGGTGCGCAAATCAACGGGTGCCGCAGCACTGGCGGCGGGCGCATTCGTGGCCGCCGCCAGTGTTCCTGCCGCCGCGCTTTCCTGCGCCACCGGAAAATCAAAATGCCCGGCGCTCAGGCTCACGATGCGGGGCCGTGGCGACTGGCCGGCCAGGGCTTTCAGCGCGCTGCGGCTCACCAGATGTTCAAGCTCGCGCACATTGCCGGGCCAGTCGTGCGCCAGCAGCGCAGCCCGCGCGCTGGCATCGAGCCGCAAACTGCCCAGCCCCAGGCGCGAACGGTTCTGCTCCAGGAAATTGCCCGCCAGCAGCAGCACGTCCTGGCCGCGCTCGCGCAGCGGCGGCACGACCAGCGGATAGACGCTGAGCCGGTGGTAAAAATCGGCGCGAAAGCGGCCGTCGCGCACCTCGGCGGCCAGGTCGCGGTTGGTGGCGGCAATCACGCGCACATCGACCTTATGCTCGCGGTCCGAGCCCAGGCGCTGCAGTTGCCCGCCCTGCAGCACGCGCAGCAGCTTGGCCTGCACCGCCAGCGGCAGCTCGCCGACTTCGTCGAGGAACAGCGTGCCGCCATCGGCCAGCTCGAACTTGCCGCGCCGGTCGGCCACGGCACCGGAAAACGCACCGCGCACATGGCCGAACAGCTCGCTTTCGACCAGCGTCTCGGGCAGCGCCGCGCAGTTCAGGCTGATCAGCGGGCGCGAGGCACGCGGCGACGCAGCATGCAGCGCCTGCGCCACCAGTTCCTTGCCGACGCCGGTTTCACCCGTCAGCAGCACCGTCAGCGCGCTGTTGCCGACGATGGCGATTTCCTCCAGCAGCCGCAGGTGCGCAGGGCTTTGGCCGATCAGCGTGGGCGGCGCGCTTTTTTCGGCCATCAGCGCGCGAAAAATGTCGGCGCGCCGGCGCTCGTCCTCGGCCCGCAGGGCCAGGCCTTCGATGCGCTGCACGACGCTGACGGTGGCGGCCGCCAGACTGGCGAAAGCCTGCAGGTCACGCAAATCGACCGCTGACAAGCGCTCCCTGGCCAGCGAGTCGAGGGTCAGCAAGCCCCACGGCTTTTCACCGACCCGCACCGGGCAGCCCATGCAGTCATGCACTTCCAGCTGGCCGTGAAAGCCCTCGACCAGGCCGTCGTAGGGATCAGGCAGCGGGCTGTCGGCGGCAATGCGCAGCGGGCCGCCGGCCGCCAGCAGCAGGCCGAAACGCGGGTGCTCGTCGATTTTGAAGCGCCGGCCCAGCGTGTCGCGGCTCAGGCCATTGACCGCCAGCGGCAGCAGCCAGTCGCCGTCCAGCCGCAGCAGCGCCACCGCGTCGCAGGGCAGCAAGGCGCGCATCGCATCTAACAGGCGGCGGTAGCGCTCACTGTCAGGCAGTTCGCGCGACAGGTCATCGACCAGCGGCACCAGCGCCTGCAACATCGGGTTGGCAATCAAATTGACTCCTTAAAGCATCATCTTGACTACTTTACACCCGTATCTTTTTGACTCTTTCAAAACCCGGCCGGCTCCAAGTGCTTGATCCATATCAATTGTGTTCCTGGCACGACTATTGAATAAGCAGCTTATCGGCAGGTTACCCGGCTTCGCACGGTGCGAGGCGCGAACTGCCTTCAATGGAGAATTCATGCTGACCCCAGAACAACGCGCCATCGTCAAATCCACCGTCCCCCTGCTGGAGACGGGCGGCGAGGCGCTGACCACCCATTTCTACAAGATCATGCTGGCCGAGCATCCCGAGGTGCGGCCGTTTTTCAACCAGGCGCACCAGGCCAACGGCGACCAGCCGCGCGCACTGGCCAACGGCGTGCTGATGTATGCGCGCAACATCGACCGGCTGGAGCAGCTCGGCGGGCTGGTCAACCAGATCATCCAGAAGCATGTGTCGCTGCAGATCGAGGCGGCGCATTACCCGGTGGTGGGCAGCTGCCTGCTGCGCGCCATCCGCGAGGTGCTGGGCGCTGAGATTGCCACCGACGAAGTGATTGCCGCCTGGGCGGCGGCCTACCAGCAGCTGGCCGACATCCTGATCGGCGCGGAAGAAAAGATTTACGCCGACGTGGCCGCTGCCCCCGGCGGCTGGCGCGGCGGGCGCGCGTTTCGCGTGGCGCGCAAGGTGGCCGAAAGCGCCGAGATCACCTCGTTCTACCTGGAGCCGCAGGACGGCGGCGCGCTGGCCAGCTTCGAGCCCGGCCAGTACATCGGCCTGCGCCTGGTGGTGAACGGCCAGGAAATCCGCCGCAATTATTCGCTGTCGGCCGCGCCCAACGGCAACGACTACCGCATCAGCGTCAAGCGCGAGCCGGGCGGCGTGGCCTCGAATTACCTGCATGACCAGGTGCATGAAGGCGATGTGCTGGAACTGGCTCCGCCGGCCGGCGAATTCGTGCTGGCAGACAGCGACAAGCCGCTGGTCCTGATCAGCGGCGGCGTCGGCATCACGCCCACGCTGGCGATGCTGGACGCGGCCTTGCTGGGAACGCGGCCGGTGCATTTCATCCACTTTGCCCGCAACCGCTCGGCGCATGCGTTTCGCGCCGCCATCGAGGCGCGCCATGCCCGGCATGCACAGCTCAAGCGCTTTTATGTCTATGACGAGCATGCGGACGAAGCGCAGGCGCCGCACGCCATTGGCCTGCTCAGCAGCGCGCAGTTGGCCGAATGGCTGCCGGCTTCACGCGATGTGGACGCCTACTTTTTAGGCCCCAAGCCCTTCATGCGCCATGTCAAGAAGCAGTTGCGCGAGCTGGGCGTGCCTGAATCGCAGACCCGCTACGAGTTTTTTGGTCCGGCCAGCGCGCTGGAATAAAAAGGCGGACGGATGCGCCGGGCACTATGGTTCTAATAGCTGCCTGCGCACGTCCTGCTTGCGCAAAAGGCCGATTTGGTCACAAAACCGAACGACCAGACCACCTGATGACCCTTGGCGCTTTGCTCAATACGTGCCGATGTAGTCCTTCTTGCCCACTTCCACGCCGTTGTGGCGCAGGATGGCATACGCCGTGGTGGTGTGGAAAAAGAAATGCGGCAGGCCGTAATTGAACAAATAAGACTCGCCGGTGAAGCGCTTTTCCTTGGGCGTGCCAGCCTGCGTGACGATTTCGCGCGTGGCGGCTTCGTCGAACAAGACTGCATCCAGGCCGTCAATGAACGCCAGCACGGTGGCAATGCGCGCCTGCAGGTCGGCAAAGGTCTGCTCGTCGTCGGCCAGCGTGGGCACGTCCACGCCGGCCAGCCGGGCCGAGACGCTCTTGGCGAAGTCGGTGGCGACCTGGACCTGGCGCAGCATCGGGAACATGTCGGGAAAAAGCCGCGCCTGCAGCAAGGCGTTGGGATCAATTTTTTTCGCCGCGACATGCGCGTCGGCCTTGGCCAGTACCTGGCCGAGGCCGCCCAGCAGCTGTTTGAAAACGGGAATCGAGGCGGTGTAGATAGCGCTGGTCATGGGTTCTTTCAGTAGGGAGTGTCAACAGGAAGGCGGCCCGCCAGCAGAGGCGAGCCGCAAACCTGGAGGATTCTCGCCGGCTTCAGCCGGACGTGTTGGACCGGCGGCAATGGCCTGCAAGTCATCGGCCCATCCGCCTGTGACTCATTGCGCCATGCCGGGGTCGATGGCCTGCGCAAATGCGATGTGATTGCCGTCGGGGTCGGTGATCATCAGGGTCTTGACCTTTTGCCCCGAGCTTCGCTGCCCGGTGTCAATCTTGCATTGCCGGAGATGCGCCGCCTGTTCGTCGATGTCGGTGACCGCCAGCGTCACCGAACCCGAACCGGCGCGTTCGGGGAGTTGATACACCTGCAGCCAGCCGCCGCCATCAAACTTCCATTCAGCCACCTCGGCCATGGGCCGGGAGTCGGCTGACCGGCCCAGGAGGCGTTCGTACCACTTGAGCGCGGACTCAATATCCTTGACGGCAAGGCTGGCGATTGCATTGCGGATGGGCATGGAGATTTCCTCATAGAAGTTACCTTGCCCATTTGCCCTCTTGTTTCGCGGTGGCCTTGTAGGTAAAAGTTGCGCGGGAGAGCCGGTGAAATGCGAATGCGGCGGTTTGCGCAAGATCGCCGTCCTATTCGAAAAGCGTCTGTCATGCCCGGCGGTTCAAGTCATACCCACTTTCGAGCGCAACGCTTTCACGTCAACCGGCCGGGGGCGGTGAACGCGCGTCTGCGGCGCACGGCCTTCAGCGTGTTCAACGGCTTCCAGCAGGCCGCGTTTGATGCTGTCGAATGAAGTGCTCATGTCTGTTTCCTTTTCCATGTTGATACCAGTAACTGAACCAGGCCGGCCAGGTCATTGCGCTCGGCTTTGGACAAGTTGGCTTGGTCGCCCTTGTCGCACCACCCCAGCCAGCCACGCATCAATCAGCGCCGGGTCATTCACCGTCCTGATCTGCTGATAGGCGATTTCGGCTTCAGGAAAACGCCAGCGCTCGGCAATGATCTGAAAGGCAAGCTGTTCATTCTTGTTTACGCGGCAGCGATTCCGCTGGCCTTTGTCGGACGGTGGTTGGCTCTTGGCCTATATGTGGTCGTCGCGCTCATATGACTGATCCCGGACCGGCGCATTGAAAAAATGCTGGATCGCTGAAATTTTTGGACAGTAGTTTCCAAAACAGCCTGAAAATTTAAGCAAATAATGGCTGTAGCCGTGATGGTACTTGCGCAGCCAGCTATCAAAAAAGTAGCGAATCGCGGCTTATTCCATTCCTGGCCTTCATGCCGCTGGGCTGGCTGCGGGAGGCAGCTTCTGGCAACTTTGTTGTGAAAGACGGGCATCAGGCCGATCCTGATTCTCAGGCTTATTCAATCGATGGTGAGTTTTCGCTGCAAAGCAGCCAGCCATTTGGTGTTATTCATTCAGATCGAATCGAAAACAGTCACGAAAAAGCATCCATTCGACCTCCCAGTCATTCCCCTTCAGCGCGCGTTCACAACAACCCGCCCGCCTGAACATTCACCCGGCATCAAGTCCCGGCACTCGCACCGAAAAACGCGATAGCGGCAGAGCAGCCCCTGCAGATAAATTGACAGCAAGCTGCGCCAGCACCACCCCCGCCAGCCAGACATCAATCAGCGCCGGGTCATTCACCGCCCTGATCTGCTGGTAGGCGATTTCGGCTTCAGGAAAACGGCGGCGCAAAAAATTGAGCCACTGCTTGAGTCGGCCGGCACGCGAGCGGACATCGAGCCGGGTGCAGACGATGTGCCAGAACTCGGCCAGCAGCGGCACCAGTTGGGGCCAGGCAACGCCCGCAGGCGATGCAGCGCCGTTCATCGACGCCTTGATCGCCAGCCCCAGCCCCGGGTCGGTGACCACGCCGCGCCCCAGCATCAGCGATTCGCAGCCCGACGCTTCGCGGCAGCGGCGCGCATCGCTGACCGTCCAGATTTCGCCGTTGGCCACGACCGGAATGCGCACGGCGGCGCGAATGTCGGCAATGCGCTCCCAGTAGGCGGGCGGGCGGTAGGCCTGCGCCCTGGTGCGGGCATGCACCACCAGCTCGTCGGCGCCGCCGCCGGCAATCGCCAGCGCGCATTCCACCGCGCGCGAATCGTCGTTAAAGCCCAGCCGCATCTTGGCCGACACCGGCATGTGGCTTGGCACGGCGCGGCGCACGGCGGCGACGATGGCGGCGATGGTTTCGGGCTCGTCGAGCAGCGCCGCGCCGCCGCCATGGCGGTTCACTATTTTTGCCGGGCAGCCGAAGTTCAGGTCGATGCCGGCCGGCCCGAGTTCGGCCAGCCGCCCGGCGTTTTCAGCCAGGCAGACCGCATCGGACCCCAGCAGCTGGGCGCGCACCGGAACGCCGGCCAGCGTGCGGCCGCCGTTGTGCAACTCGGGAACGATGCGGGTGAACACGCGCTCGGGCAGCAGCTGGTCGGTGATGCGGATGAATTCGGACACGCAGCGGTCAATGCCGCCCACCCGCGTCAGAATGTCGCGCAGCACGAAGTCGAGCAGCCCTTCCATGGGCGCGAGCAGGATGGTCATGGACTCGCTAGCTTGGAGAACGGGAGGTCAGGCCGCGCCCAGACGCCAGAGCGACGTGACTTCGGCGGCGCGCGCCTTGTGCAGCGGGTTGCTTGCATCGGCCACCTTGGGATGATCGGGCTTGGCGTCGATGCGGCCCAGCACCTTCAGGCCGCTGGCCTTGATCGCGGCCAGCAACTCGGCGCGCGTGCGCAAACCCAACTGTTCGGCAAAATTGGACAGGATCAGCCAGCCTTCGCCGCTAGGGGCCAGGTGCGCGGGCAGCCCCTTGAGGAAACCCAGCAGCATGCGGCTGTCTTCGTCGTACACCGCGCCTTCGAGCGGCGAGCCGGGGCGCGCCGGCAGCCACGGCGGGTTGCAGACGATGACCGACGCTTGTCCCTCGGGAAACAGGTCGGCCTGCATCACCTTGACCGGGTTCGGCAGGCGCAGGCGGTAGATGTTTTCACGCGCGCATTCGAGCGCGCGCGGGTCCAGGTCGGTGGCCACGACCTGATCCACCTCGCCACGCAGCGCCAGCACGGCCGACAGCACGCCGGTGCCGGTGCCGATGTCGAAGGCGACGAACTTGGAGCCTGGGTTGGCGGGCAAGGGGGCATTCGCCACCAGGTCCACGTACTCGCCGCGCACGGGTGAAAACACGCCGTAATGCGGGTGAATGCGGTTGTTGGGCGCCTTGCCCAAGGCGGGGATTTCAACGCCTTTCTTGCGCCACTCATGCGCGCTGATCACGCCCATCAATTCGCGCAGCGACGCCACGCTGGGCTGGCCCGCCTCGCCGGCCGCGCCCCAGGCCTCGGTGCAGGCTTGTTTTGCGTCAGGCGCGCGGCGCAAATCTACGCCGTAGTCGGCGCCAAACTCGATCAGCACCATGCCCAGAACCCGGGCGCGCTGCGACTGGGCCTGGCGGTGCAGGTGGAAATCCTGGCCGGCCGGAACGCCGGAGACGGCGTTGTCGGCGGCTTTCTTGATCGCGACCCGGGCCAGCTTGGAGGCTTTGGGCGGCTTGTCGATGCGCCTGGCCAGCGCCTGCACCATCTGCCGAGCGTTCTGGAAATCGCCGCGCCAGAGCAGGCCGGTGCCTTCGCAGGCCAGCCGGTAGGCGGTGTCGGCGGCCATGGTGTCGTCGGCCTCGACGATGCGCCGGGGCGGCGCTGCGCCACGTTCGGAACGCCAGAGCGCCGAATGCTCCACACCTGCTTCTTTCCACTGAATAAGGGTTGAGGCCGGGGCGGCTGATTCGGGAAGCGTGACGGCGGTCACGGAAAAGAAGGTAGGCATGGGCAAGGCAGTCAGAAAGAAAAGACCCAGTGTTTTAACAGATGGCTAGCGCTTTCCCGGTAAAAACCCTGCCGGCAGCATTTATTGAAAGAAAAAATGGCTTCTGCGCAAGCAGCACGCGCGCAAGCAGCTATGAATTACATAGCATCCCCGGCGCGCCTGATTTTTTCTCAAGCCCAGCCGCCGCCCAGCGCGCGAATCAGTCCGACCGTTGACAGGTATTGCGCGGCTTTCACCTGCAGCGCCTGGCGGCGGTTGCGCAACTCGCTGCGCTGGGCGTCGAGCAGTTCGAGCTGGCTGACAAAGCCGTTGCGGTAGCGCGTATCCGACAGCAGCGTGGCGCGGCTGCTCGAAGCCACCGAGCGCGATTGGGCTTCGGACTGCTCGGCCAAGAGTCGCAGGGCCGACAGCTGGTCTTCCACGTCCCGGAAGGCGACCAGAATCTGTTCGCGGTAATTGGCCAGCGCGATGTCGAGTTCGGCATTGGCGTTCTGCACACCGGCTTCGCGCTGGCCGCCGTCCAGAATCGGCAGCGACAGCAGCGCGCCAATGCCCCAGGAACGCATCGACAGCTTGAACAGATCGCCCACTTCAGGCGCGGCGTAACCGCCGGTGGCGGTCAGCGAGATGCTGGGAAACCATGCCGTCTTGGCCACGCCCACGCGCGCCTGCGCCGCCTGCAGCGTGGTTTGCGCGGCGGCGATGTCGGGCCGGCGAACCAGCACGCTGCTGGGCACGCCGGCCGGTATCACGGGCAGCGCCGTGGCCCATTCGACCGGCGCAATCTGGAAGGTCGAGGCGACCTCGCCGACCAGCACGGCCACGGCATGTTCAAGCTCGGCGCGGCGGCGGTCCAGCGCCAGCGCTTCCGATTCGGTGGAGGCGACTTCGCTGCGCACGCGGGCCACGTCCAGCTCGGCCACGTCGCCTTCCCTGAAGCGCACTTCGGTCAGGCGCAGCGTGTTGCGGTAGGCCTGCAGCGTGCTGTTGACCAGCCCGCGCTCGGCATCCAGCGCCCGCAGGCTGAGGTAGGTTTGCGCCACGTCGGCCTGCACCAGCAAACGCGTACTGCGCAGCAGCGCCTCGCGCGAGGCGGCATCGAGCGACGCGGCATTCGACGCGCCCGCCAGCTTGCCGAACAGATCGACCTCGTACGACAGGCTGGCGCCGGCACTCACCACGGTGGCGGGCACATGGCCGGTGTCGGTGTTGCTCTGGCGCGTGACGCCGGCGCCCAGGCCGACTTGCGGCGCGCGGCTGGCATCGGTCTGGCGCGCAATCGCCCGCGCCTGCAGCAGCCGTCCGGCCGCGACCTGCACGCTGTTGTTGTTGCGGCTGGCCTGCTCGACCAACTGGTTGAGCACCGGGTCGGCAAAAACGCTCCACCACACGCCCTGCCCGACGGCTTCACCCGAAGCCGGCGTTGCGGCTGCGACGGAACCCGCTTGCTCTTTGAAAGCGGCCGGCGTTGCCGGAACGCTGGACGTGTCGAGCGGCGTGCTGGTCGCGCAGCCGGCCAGCAGCAGTGCGGCAAACAGCAGCGAGAGCGCCGGGGCCGATGAAATTAAACGGTTCACAGTGAACTCCTCAAAAATGGTGGTTCGATTTCGTCGTGCTTAGATCTGGCAAACAATCAATTCCCGTTCGTCATTCCCGCGAAGGCGGGAATCCAGCAACACGGGCTGAAGCGCTCAAACGAGTCTCGATACCCGCCTTCGCGGGTATGACGAAGGGAAGTTATTGCTGACCGCATCCTTATTCGTGCAGCTTCAGTGCCGCAGCCGGTTGCGCATGCAGCGCCGCACCGCCGGCCGCATGGCCACCACTGACAAACCCTTCAAGGTGCGGCACTTCGCCATGCAGCTTGAGTGGACGGTTGCCCGCCAGGCGGCGCAGCACGACGTAAAACACCGGCGTCAGGAACAGGCCGAAGGCGGTCACGCCGATCATTCCCGAGAACACCGCGATGCCCATCGCTTTGCGCATCTCAGCCCCGGCGCCAGTGGACAGCACCAGCGGCAGCACGCCCATGATGAAGGCCAGCGAGGTCATCAAAATCGGGCGCAAACGCAGGCGGCTGGCCTCAATCGCGGCCTGTATCGGCGTGCGCCCGGCGAACTCCAGCTCGCGCGCGAACTCGACGATCAAAATCGCATTCTTCGCCGACAGCCCGACCAGCACGATCAGCCCGATCTGGGTGAAGATGTTGTTGTCGCCGCCGGTGAGCTTCACGCCCGCCATGGCGGCCAGCAGGCCCATGGGCACGATCAGGATGATGGCTATTGGCAGCGTCAGGCTTTCGTACTGCGCGGCCAGCACTAAAAATACCAGCAGCAGCGCCAGCGGGAACACCAGCATGGCCGAGTTGCCGGCCAGGATTTCCTGGTAGGTCAGTTCGGTCCACTCATAACTCACGCCCTTGGGCAGCGTTTCGCCGGCGATGCGCTTGACCGCATCCTGCGCCTGGCCCGATGAATAGCCGGGGGCCGGGCCGCCGTTGATGTCGGCCGACAGGTAGCCGTTGTAGCGCATGGCGCGTTCCGGGCCAAAGCTGGAATTGACCTTCATCAGCGCCGACAGCGGCACCATCTCGCCGGTGGTCGAGCGTACCTTGAGCAGGCCCACGTCCTCGGCCCGCGCGCGGTAAGGCGCATCGGCCTGCACGCGCACGCTGTAGGTCCGGCCGAACTTGTTGAAGTCGTTGGCGTACAGGCTGCCGAGGTAGATCTGCATGGTGTCGAAGATGTCGGTGACCGGCACGCCGAGCTGGCGCGCCTTGGTGCGGTCGATGTCGGCGAACAGCTGCGGCACGTTGACCTGCCAGCTGGTGAACATGCCCGCCAGTTCAGGCGCCTGGCTGGCCTTGGCCATGAAGGCCTTGACGGCGCCGTCCAGGCCGTCGTAGCCGACCGCGCCACGGTCTTCGAGTTGCAGCTTGAAGCCGCCGGTGGTGCCCAGGCCGGCGACCGGCGGCGGCGGGAACATCACGATGAAGGCATCCTGGATGCCGCCGAAGGCCTGGTTCAGCTGGCCGGCCACGGCGCCGCCGCTCTGGTCCGCGCCCTTGCGTTCGTCGAACGGCTTGAGCGTGGCAAAGACGATGCCCGAGTTGGAACTGTTGGTGAAGCCGTTGATCGACAGGCCGGGAAAGGCCAGCGCGTCTTCGACATTCGGGTTCTTCTTCATGATCTCGCCCATGCGGTGAATCACGTCTTCGGTGCGGTCCAGCGTGGCGCCGTCCGGCAGTTGCGCAAAGCCGATCAGGTACTGCTTGTCCTGCGCCGGCACGAAGCCGCTGGGCACCGACTTGAACAGGCCAAAGGTCACGCCGACCAGCGCCAGGTAGATCACCAGCATCAGCGTCTTGCGCGAGATCACGCGCTTGACGCCGCCGCTGTAGGCTTCGGAGCCGCGATGGAACATCCGGTTGAAGCCGCGAAACAGCCAGCCAAAAGCCTTGTCCATGCCGCGTGTCAAAGCGTCTTTCGGCGCATCGTGGCCCTTGAGCAGCAAGGCGGCCAGCGCGGGCGAGAGCGTCAGCGAGTTGATGGCCGAGATCACGGTCGAGATCGCGATGGTGACGGCGAACTGCTTGTAGAACTGGCCGGTCAGGCCGCTGATGAAGGCCAGCGGCACGAACACGGCGACCAGCACCAGCGCAATCGCGATGATCGGCCCCGACACCTCGCGCATGGCGCGGTAGGTGGCGTCGCGCGGCGTCAAACCGGCCTCGATGTTGCGCTCGACGTTCTCGACCACCACGATGGCGTCATCGACCACGATGCCGATGGCCAGCACCAGCCCGAACAGGCTCAGCGCGTTGATCGAAAAACCCAGCAGATGCAGCACGGCGAAGGTGCCGACCACCGACACCGGCACGGCCAGCAGCGGAATGATGGACGCGCGCCAGGTCTGCAGGAACAGGATCACCACCAGCACCACCAGCGCGACGGCTTCGAGCAGCGTGTGGATCACCGATTCAATCGATGCCCGAACGAACTGCGTCGGGTCGTAGGCGATGCGGTATTCCACGCCCTCGGGCATGTTTTTCGCGATCTCGTCCATGGTGCTGCGCACCTGCGCCGAGATGTCGAGCGCGTTGGAGCCCGGCGCCTGGAACACGCCCATGCCGACGGCGGCCTTGTTGTTGAGCAGCGAGCGCAGCGAATAGTCGGCCGAGCCCAGTTCGAGCCGGCCGATGTCGCGCAGCCGGGTGATGGCGCCGTCGCCGCCGGTCTTGACGATGATGTCGCCGAACTCTTCCTCGCTCTGCAAGCGGCCCTGCGCATTGATCGACAGCTGCATATCTACCCCAGCCAGGCCCGGCGAGGCGCCGACCACGCCGGCCGCCGCCTGCACGTTCTGGCCGCGTATCGCCGCGACCACGTCGCTGGCGGACAGGCCGCGCTGCGCGACCTTCTGCGGGTCGAGCCAGACCCGCATCGAATAGTCGCCGCCGCCGAAAATCTGCACCTGGCCCACGCCCTGGATGCGCGCCAGCCGGTCCTTGACGTTGAGCACCGCGTAGTTGCGCAGATAGGTCATGTCGTAGCGGTCGTTCGGCGACACCAGGTGCACGACCATGGTCAGGTCGGGCGCGCTCTTGACGGTGGTCACGCCCAGGCGCCGCACTTCCTCGGGCAGGCGCGGCTCGGCTTGCGAGACGCGGTTCTGCACCAGCTGCTGCGCCTTGTCGGGGTCGGTGCCGAGCTTGAAGGTCACGGTCAGCGTCATCACGCCGTCGGTGGTGGCCTGGCTGCCCATGTAGAGCATGCCGTCAACGCCGTTGATCGATTCCTCCAGCGGCGTGGAGACGGTTTCGGCAATCACCTTGGGATTGGCGCCGGGGTACTGGGCGCGCACCACGACGGAGGGCGGCGCGACTTCCGGGTATTCCGAAATCGGCAGGCTGCGCAGCGCGATCAGGCCCGAGATCAGCATGAGCAGCGACAGCACGCCGGCAAAGATCGGCCGGTCAATGAAAAATTTGGAGAGATTCATGGGGTTCTTCTTCAGGGGTTCCCGCTAAGGGCTCAGGATTTGGCGGCTTCGGCCACAAGGGCTGGCTTGGCCAGTTCGGCCTTGGCCGACATGTCCACGGTCTGCGGCGCGACCAGTGCGCCGGGGCGGATGCGCTGCAGGCCGTTCACCACGATGCGTTCATTGGCCTGCAAGCCGGTTTTCACGACGCGCAGACCCTCGACGGCCGCACCCAGCGTGACTTCGCGGTATTGCGCCTTGTTGTCGGCGCCGACCACCATGACGAATTTCTTGTTCTGGTCGGTGCCGACGGCGCGCTCGTTGACCAGCAAGGCCTTGGCCGCCGTCGCCTGGCCCATGCGGATGCGGGCAAACTGGCCGGGCATCAACTGGCCGTCCTTGTTGTCGAACACGGCGCGGGCGCGCACGGTGCCGCTTTTGGCATCGACCTGGTTGTCAACCAGTTGCAGCTTGCCCTCGAACGGCGTGTCGGCGCTGGCCGCCGTGCCCATCTGCACCGGAATCCGGTCCAGGTTGCGCGCGCCGGCACCGCCGCCGCCGGCGTCTTTCAGGGCCTTGGCCACGGCCTGCTCGTCGGCATCGAAACTGGCGTAGATCGGGCTGACCGACACCAGCGTGGTCAGCACCGGCGCGCCCGGTCCTGCGGCGACCAGGTTGCCGATGGTCACTTCGAGCCTGCCGACCCGCCCGGACACCGGCGCGCGCACTTGGGTGTAATCCAGGCTCAGGCGCGCCGTTTGCAGCGCCGCCCGCGCGCCGCGCAGGTTGGCGTCCGCTTCGCTCTGGCTGTTGACCCGCTCGTCGAATTCGCGCTTTGATATGGCTTGCTCGCTCCACAGGCGCTGCGAGCGCTCATGCTCGCCCCTGGCCTGCGCCACGCGGGCCTGCGCGGCAGCGACCTGCGCATCGGCGCGCTCGACCTCGGCGGCATACGGCGCGGGGTCGATGGTCAGCAGCAGGTCGCCTTTTTTGACCAGCGCGCCTTCGCGGAAATGCGTGGACTGGATGGTTCCGGCCACGCGCGAGCGGATGTCCACCCGCTCGACCGCCTCCAGCCGGCCGGAAAATTCGTCCCACGCCGCCACGTCGCTCTGCACCACGGTGGCGACGGAAACCGGCGTGGCCGGCGCTTCAGCCACCGCGCCGGCCGCAGCGTCCGTCTGGGCGCGGGAAGCGGACACGCCAAAGACCGCCACCGACACGCCGGTGACGACCAGAACAGCCAGCGCAACGGCGAGCAAACGGTTTTTATTGGATTGCAGGTGGATGGATGGCATGGTGGATTTCCTCGAAAAATGAAAAAACTGAGTGAACGGGATGGACCGGATTCATGAAACTGAACCCGGCGTTGAAGAAGAAAAAAGGCCGTGCGCAGCATCCCCCCTTGCGGCGCTGCCTGAAAGGTCGCTGAAAAAGTTCTTGAACTGCTGCTGCACGGCCGGCGCCCAGGCGGCGTCATGGCTGGCGGGCTGCAGGTAGCTGCCGGGCCAGCCGGTCGGACCGGGCAACACGGCACCGTGCACCACGCGGCCGGCGCCGCGCAGGCGCCCGGCGTAGGCCAGCGATTCATCGCGAAACGGGTCGTCCTGCGCCGTCAGCAGCAAGGTCGGCGGCAGGCTGGCCAGGCGCGTTGCAGCCCCGGGCGCGGCATACGGATGGCCGGCTTCGTCCAGGCGCGACAGGTAGTCGTGCCAGCCGTCAGCCCAGGTGCAGCCCACCGGCCCGGCCTCGGCACAGCGCAGCGACGCGGTGGCCATGCAGGCGTCGAGCATGGGCGACAGCAAGATCTGGCCGGCCAGCGCTGGCGCCTGCTGGTCGCGCGCCATCAGGGCAACTGCCGCCGCCAGGTTGCCGCCGGCTTCTTCACCGGCCACGAACACCGGCGCGCCCTTGCCGGCCATCTTGTGCCGTACCTTCCAGGCCCACATCAGCGCCGCATAACCAGCTTCCAGCGCCTGCGGAAACGGATGGCTGGGGGCCAGCGGGTAGTCGAGCGACATCACCACGGCGCCAGCATCGGCCAGCAGGCGCGCGATGCAGGAGCCGGCTTCCAGCGAACCGGCGACAAAAGCGCCCGCATGGAAATGAATCACCAACGGCGAAACGCCCCCGGCCCGGTTGCTCCGGCGGCCGTAAAAGCGCACGCCAAGCGGCTGCTTGGGCGCGATGTCGATCTGCTGATGGTTCCAGAGCGGCCCGGCCTGGACGGGGCTGAAACCGGGAGCGGAAAAGCTTTTCATCTGCTTGAGCCGGGCAAAGGGCTTCAATTTGTTGCGGTGCAGCAGAAGATACGTGATTGACCTGAATCAATAAATAGCGGTTTTGCTTATACTTTGTTTCACCAATGAAACAATCGGATAGAAACTTCAGATTGCCATCCGTACAAACCCCAGTCAAGTCGCTTCACAACAGGAACTGCCATGGATAAATTTTCTGCAATGCAGGCTTTTGTGCGCGTCGTGGAAGCCGGCACCTTCACCAAGGCAGCCGATTCAATGGGCCTGCCCAAGCCGACCGTCACCCGCCTGATCCAGGACCTCGAAAAAGAGCTGGACACCAAGCTGCTGAACCGCACCACCCGCAAGGTCACCGTCACGGTCGATGGCGCCGCCTACTACGAGCAGGCCAGCCGCCTGCTGGGCGAGGTGCATGAGCTGGAGGCCAGCATGTCGCGCGCCAAGGCCAGCCCGCGCGGCAAGCTCAAGGTCGATATTCCCTCATCGCTCGGGCTGGCGGTGATCATTCCGGCGTTGCCCGACTTTTATGCGCGCTACCCTGACATCCAGCTCGAACTGGGCGTCAGCGACCGGCCGGTGGACATCATTGCCGAGAATGTTGATTGCGTGATACGCGGCGGGGAAATCACCGACCAGTCGATGGTCGCGCGCCGCATCGGCGAGTTCTACATCATGTCCTGCGCCTCGCCGGCCTACTTGAAACGCCATGGAACGCCGGTTCATCCTTCCGAGCTGGACGATGGGCATTATTCGATCCGCTATGTGTCTGGGCGCAACGGCAAGCTCTACACCTTCAAGATGTACAAGGACGGCGAGGTGGTCGAGGCCGGCGGACGCCACCAGATCGCGGTCAACGACTCGAATGCCGGCGTGGCCGCCGGTCTGGCCGGCCTGGGCGTGCTGCACACGCTGAGTTTCCTGGTCCAGGACCACATCAGCAACGGCACGCTGGAGCCGCTGTTTTCGGGCTGGTGCACCGAGCCCAAGCCGATTTATGTGGTCTATCCGCCCAACCGCCACCTGAGCAACAAGGTGCGCGTGTTCGTCGACTGGATTGCCGAGCTGTTTGCCAAACACGACCTGATCCAGCGCAAAAGCTCCCTGCCCGAAGCCATGTGCAGCGCCTGGGCGGCGTCTGCGGCGGCCCGGCCCGAGACGACCGAAACGCTGGATGCGCCCAAAAACCCAGAAATAACGATCAAATATGCCGTTAGCGCATAGCACGCATACGCATACAGCTATTTATTTGATAGCGAACTAGCGAGCCCGCCAGCCAAAACGCCTGGACCCGCGTAATTTTCAAACGCAAGGCTCCAGGCTAGGGATAGTTCCTGAAGCTCTCGGGATTCATGAGGTCTGCGATGCCAGCTCATCCTACGCCCGGCTTCAATCCGCGACTACAGCAGCAAGCCCTATCCGCCGGTTAAGGTTGATCCCTGATTCAGGGGGACCGCAAGATGCCAAGATTCAATGCCCCGCCACCCAATGGCGACAGCCGCAAAGCCATCCAGCAGCGCGCCCGGGAGGCCACCCGGCCGGCTGAACCCGAAAAAAAGGGCAGCTGGCCGTTTTGCGCCAACAAATGCATCATTGGCGCGGGGCCTGCTGCCAGTTCCGGCGAGGCCAAAAAACCGGATTGATGCGCCTGATCAGCCTCTGATCCGCTTGACGCCGCTGACCCCCAGCAGCACCAGCGCCCCGGCGGCCACGCCGACCAGGGCATCCATCGCCAGGGGCGTGATCGCGCCCAGCACGCCGCCGACCCCGTTCACATCGCTGGCCCACTGGGTCACCACGTCGATCAGATGGTGCAGGGGCGTGAATCCATGCGTCAGGATGCCGCCGCCGACCAGGAACATGGCGACCGTGCCGGCCACCGACAAAAACTTCATCAGCCACGGCGCCGACAGCAAAATGCCGCGTCCCAGGCTGCGCTGAAACCGGCTCCAGGCGCTGCTGCCCGCACGCTGGCTGAGGTAAAGCCCGCCATCGTCGAGCTTGACAATGCCGGCCACCACGCCGTACACGCCAACCGTCATGGCCAGGGCAATGCCGCCAAGCACCGCCAGCTGGGTCATGAAAGGGCTGTCCTGCACCGTTCCCAGCGTGATGGCGACGATTTCCGCCGACAAAATGAAATCGGTGCGGATGGCGCCCTTGATCTTGTCTTTTTCAACTTCGCGCAGGTCCACGGACGGGTCAGCCAGCGCCTGGGCCAGCGCGTCATGCTCGGCGGCCTGCTCGGCCTGGCTGTGCAGGAACTTGTGGGCCAGCTTTTCAAAGCCCTCATAGCAAAGATAAGCGCCGCCCACCATCAGCAGCGGCGTGACGCCCCAGGGCGCAAAAGCGCTGATGGCCAGCGCGGCGGGCACCAGGATCGCCTTGTTGATGAAGGAGCCCTTGGCCACGGCCCAGACCACGGGCAATTCGCGCTCGGCCTTGACACCGGAGACCTGCTGGGCATTGAGCGCCAGGTCGTCGCCCAGCACACCGGCGGTCTTTTTGGCCGCCACCTTGGACAGCAGGGCCACATCGTCCAGAACGCTGGCGATGTCATCAATCAGGGCAAGAAGACTGCTAGCCATAAATTATTCTTGATAGTTCGGCGTCAAGCCGGGATTGAAAGGAGGCTTTGCAGGCGAAGGCATTAAAAAGCCGCCCTTGGGCGGCTTCGGACCTCATGGCTGAAAAATCCGCAAAGCTCAGCGTGCCGTCAGGCGTCCGATGATAAAGCCCAGGGCCAGTGCCGCGCCGACGGCTTCAAGCGGTTTTTCCTGAACCCAGGATTTCGAGCAGTCGATGGCACGGCTCGGTGCCTCGGCGACCCAGGCGGCCTGCTCGGAAAAGCGGTCCGCCACATGCGCAGCCCCGCAGGCAAGCTTGTCAACGGTTTCATGCGCCGCTGTCGAGGCGCGGTTGACGGTGTTGCGGGCCGGGTCGGCCACCTTGTCTATCGTGCTGTGCAGCGCCGAGCCTGCCGATTCCACGCTGCGCTGGACGACACCGGCGGCATCGGTGGCGTCAGGAGTTCCGGAACTGCCCTGGCCGGGTTGTGAAGTCGAGTTTTCCATCTTGTTTCCTTTAAAAAGATCAGTACATTGCGGATTTAGCCGGTATGGGCTTCGACGAGCAGCAGCCTGGGGGTAAAGCAGGAGTCATGCCGATCAGGTGTGAAAACCGACTTTAGGAGCCAGAGCGAGGTTTGCTTGTGCGGCGCCGCAGGGACCGCATGTAGGACAGGAAAGACAAAAAGGATTCAGAAGGCGTTGAGCGCGCATTGCGCCCAATAATCCGTTGTTGGCGCGCGGCGCAAACCAAGACTCTTGAGCACTGAAAGGAATTGACCATGCCTCATTTTTTAAAACGCGTCCTGCAATCCAGCCACATCGGCCCTGCCGGCCATGGCCTGCCGCGCAAGGGACCGGACGAGGAAGCCGGCGAAGACGAAGAGGGCCTGGAGTTGCCGGTCAATCCCGACGAGGGAACGCCGCTCATTCCCGATGAGGAAGGCGTGGTCACCGTACCCAGCTGAGTTGTGAACTGAAGTACTACGGATCTGGAAAATAATAACTTCCCATCCGTCATTCCCGCGAAGGCGGGAATCCAGCAACACGGGCTGAAACGCTCAAACGAGTCTGGATACCCGCCTTCGCGGGTATGACGCAGGGAAGTTATTGCTGACCGCATGCTACGCGTTCAGGTGCCGCAAGCCCGGCCGCGTCAGTCCACCGCGCGCTTGAGGCGTATTTCTTCGAGCTTGACGCTGCCGAAATCGACCGTCTTGAGCGACGGCATTTCGCGCTTGAAGCCGGCGGCATGCTCGCAAAACTGCAGGGCGCGCTCGTTGCCCAGCAGCACCCACATCGTGACCTGCGTGCAGCCTTCATCTTTCAGGCCGTCGCGTGCGCCGTCCCACAGCAGCAAGCCCACGCCCTTGCCCCAGTGCTCGGGCGCCACGTAGATGGCCCAGATTTCGCCCACGGTGGAGCGGGTCTTGGGGTCGCGCGAGCGGTCGAAGCCGACGAAGCCGACGAGCCGGTCGCCGTCGGTGGCCACCAGCACCTGCGGCTCGCTGTACTCAATCGCCTCCTGCCAGTAAGCCTGGCGCTTTGCCACCGTCATCTTGTTCAGGTAGTCATCAGGCATCAAGTCCTTGTAAGCAGCTTGCCAGGTGGCAACGTGGATTTCGGCAATGGCTTTGGCATCGCGGGCAAGGGCAGGACGAACGGAGTAGCTGGACATGGACAAAATCGCTTGTGAAGATCTAAGGGAAGGCTCGGGAGGCAGGATTGTCGCGCAAATTAAATCGGCGACTGGCGGGACTGGGTTGACATCCTCCCCTGCCTAAAGGCAGGGGATTCCTACGGTGCTATGCATGAGCTGTCTCGTGCATAGTCACTTCGGTGGGTTCCTGCTTCACCGAGGCTGGTTTCGTCTTGCGATTGCGCACAAGACCAGAGCCGTCCTCTCCACAGGCTGCTGCGCGGTATCCCCGCGCCAATATGTTCATCGCGCCGACGACATCGGCGTGGTTCTCGTAGCCGCAATCGACGCATTCAAACTTCGCTTGCGTTTTCCGGTTTGCCTTGGCGACATGGCCGCAGCATGGGCAGGTCTGGCTGGTGTAGTGCGCTGGCACGGCAATGAGAATGCCACCGTTCCAATCGAGCTTATATTGCAGCTGCCGCCGGAATTCAAACCAGCCTTGATCGAGGATGGACTTGTTCAGCCCCGACTTGGCGGCGACGTTTTTGCCCGGTTTTTCCGCATTGCCCGCTGCCGATTTGCTCATGTTGCGTACCTGCAAATCTTCAATGGCGACCATCGCGTGGTTTTGGCTGATGGCGCTTGTCTTCTTGTGCAGGAAGTCCTTGCGGGCGTTGGCTATATCGGTGTGGATTCGTTGAATTTTCCTTTTGGCTTTGTGCCAGTTCTTGCTGAATTTGACTTTGCGGCTCATGCGCCGCTGGTATTTCGCCAGGCGTTTTTCGTGACACTTGAAGCTGTGCAGCGGCTCAACAAAACTGCCGTCGCTCATCGTGGCAAAACGGGCTATTCCAACATCAATGCCGATGGCGCTGGTGGCTGTCGGTACGGCTTGTTCCAGTTCCCGTTCCGTCTGGATGCTGGCAAACCATTTGCCGCCGACTTGGCTGATAGTGATGTTCTTGGCCGTGCCCAGGATGTCCCGGCTGTTGCGGTAGCGTACCCAGCCGAGTTTGGGCAGAAAGATGCGGCTGTTGGGCTGGTCGATCCTGAAGCCTTGCGGGAAGCGAAAACTTTCGCCACGGCCTTTCTTTTTCGGACGCGGAAAGCCGGCGCGCTTGGCAAAGAAATTTTGCCAGGCTCTGTCCAGATCCTTGAGCGATTGCTGCAGGGCCTGGGAAGGCGATTCCTTGAGCCAAGGGGATTCCTGCTTCCAGGCGGTCAGGTGTTTGCCCATCGCAAAATAGCCGATGAACTTGCCTCCACTGGCGTGATGGGCCTGCTGCAATGCCAGTGCCTTGTTGAACACAAAGCGGCGCGCTCCGGCAAAGCGGCGCATATTGCGCGTTTGTTCGCCGCTGGGCATGAGTTCGTATTTGAAAGCCTGGAGTCGCAGCATGCTGGTATTTTAGGCAGTCGTTACCATGAAAGGACAGCAAAGCTGTCCGCGCTCTGCATCATCGTCCTGAAGGACGGTGCTTTGCGCGCAATTCCGGTAAATTCAGCCGCTCCCCCCTGCACAGCACCACCGTCCAATCCTCCAGCCCATGCCCATCCCGACCACCCCGGCGGAAACCGCCAGCCCCGTGTTCAGCGCGCGCATTGAACCCGGCGGTGCCTTGTTTGAAGCGCCTGCATCGCTGCCGCTCTTGCTGTCGGCCGAGAGGGCCGGCCTGGCCCTGCTGGACAGCTCGTGCCGCAACGGCACTTGCCGCGCCTGCATCTGCCAACTGGTCAGCGGCCAGGTGGCGTACCGCATCGACTGGCCCGGGCTGAGCCTGGATGAAAAGCGCGAAGGCTGCATCCTGCCCTGCGTGGCGTATCCGCTGTCCGATGTGGTGATTGCGCTGCCGCGATAAGCTTGCTGCCGGGCATCCCCCAAAAATAAAGCCGGGCGCGGCGCATGCCTGTGTCAAACAACTGTGCAAGGATGGCGGCATGGACTCCCCGCATCCCCCTGTCGCCCCTGCCAGCCTGGTTCCCACCCGGGAGGCCGGCGCGACCTTTGATGAGTTCGAGGAACTCAAGGCGATTTTGCGGGCTGGCGGAACGCGGTTCGAGCTACGGGCCGTGGGCTGCGTCAACGCCGGAGCCAGCACTTTTCCGCTGCTGACCGCCAGCATCGGCTCGCCCGATCCGCAGGCGCCCGCCGTCGGATTTTTTGGCGGCATTCACGGGCTGGAGCGCATCGGCACGCAGCTGATCCTGCATTACATGCGCGCATTGCTGTTTCGCCTGGAATGGGACGAGCTGCTGCGCCTGCAGCTCCAGAAAATCCGCCTGCTGTTCATGCCCATCGTCAATCCCGGCGGCATGTGGGCGCACACCCGCAGCAACCCCGGCGGCGTGGACCTGATGCGCAACGCGCCGCAAAGGGCCGAGGGCCGCGTGCCTTTCCTGGCGGGCGGGCAAAGCCTGAGCCCTGTGCTGCCCTGGTATTGCGGCCGCTCGGGAACGCCCATGGAAACCGAAAGCACGGCCCTGCTGCAGGTGGTGCGCGAGCAACTTGCCGGCCGGCCCTTCAGCCTGGCGCTGGACTGCCATTCGGGCTACGGTTTTAGCGACAGCCTGTGGTTTCCGTATGCAAAAACCCGCCGGCTGATGCCGCACCTGCCCGAGATGTTCGCGCTCAAGACCATGCTGGAGCAGTCTTACCCGCACCATGCCTACCGCTTTGAGCCGCAAAGCAACCAGTACCTGCTGCATGGCGACCTGTGGGACCACGCCTATGACTTGGCGCCGGCGGGCCATGTGTTCTTGCCGATGACGCTGGAGCTGGGCTCGTGGCTGTGGATACGCAAGAATCCGCGCCAGTTGTTCTCGCGGCAGGGTATTTTCAACCCCATCATGGCGCACCGCACCCAGCGCGTGCTGCGCCGCCATGCCGACCTGCTGGACTTCCTGACGCGCGCCGCCTATGCCGCGCCGCACTGGCTGCCGGCCGACGACCGGCGCGCCCAGCTGCTTCAGCTGGCAAAAGCGCACTGGCGCCGCCGGCCTGCCGCATGAGTCCGCAAACCCCCATGACCTGGATACTCTTGCGGGGCCTCACGCGCGAGGCCAGGCACTGGGGAGAATTTCCCCGCCAGCTGGCACTGCTCCTACAAAACCCGAGCACCGCAATGGCGCAAATCGTTCCGCTGGACCTGCCGGGCAATGGCGCGTTTTACCGGCTGGCTTCGCCGTCATCGGTGCGCCGCATGGTGGAGTTTGCACGCCAGCAGCTCAAGGCCAGGGGCTGCCGGCCACCGTACAGCCTGCTGGCCATGTCGCTGGGCGGCATGGTGGTGGCCGACTGGGCGCAGCAGTATCCGCACGAAGTGGCCCGGCTGGTGCTGATCAACACCAGCCTGCGGCCTTACAGCGGCATGACCGAGCGCCTGCGCCCCGACAACTGGCTGCGCCTGGCGCTGCTGGCCGCGCGCTGGCAGGGCGGCGAGTCGTCGGACTATGTCGAGCAGGTGATTCACCAGCTCACCTGCCAGCGGGTTGACGCCCGCGATGCCGATGTGGCGGCATGGGTGCGCATCCGCAAGGACGCCCCGGTGAGCGCGGCCAACGCCTGGCGCCAGTTCTGGGCCGCCGCGCGGTTTTCGAGTGCGAAAGTGCCGCGCTGCCCGGTTCTGGTGCTGTCTTCACGAGGCGACCAGCTGGTGCATCCACGCTGTTCAACGCATCTTGCCCAGGCCTGGCAGGCAGCGCACCACGCGCACCCGTGGGCCGGCCACGACCTGCCGCATGACGACCCGGCCTGGGTTGGCCAGCAGGTGAGTGGCTGGCTGAAGGCGATGTGAATTCATTCCTCGTTTGAGGGCCGGCAATGTCCACGGCGCAAGAACCGCTTTCAGGGCCTATCACCCTATTTTGGTAAGGCATGATTCGCCCCATGACAACAACGACCTTTTCGTATCTACGCAGACTGATGATCCCCGGCGTCATGGCGGGCATGGCCTGGATGGCGGCAAACACCGCGATGGCCGCCGCGCCGTTCGAAGACAGCATGGCCCAGCGCACGCTGGCCTGCACCGCCTGCCACGGCCCGCAGGGCCGCGCCGCGCCCGACGGCTACTACCCGCGCCTGGCCGGCAAGCCGGCCGGCTACCTCTACAACCAGCTGCTCAACTTTCGCGAGGAGCGCCGGCACTACGGCCTGATGACCCAGCTGATCGACCCGCTGAGCGACGCCTACCTGCTGGAAATCGCGCAGTATTTTTCAAGCCTCGAAGTGCCCTACCCCGCGCCGCCGCCGAGCACGGCTTCGGCCGACGTGCTGCGCCGGGGCCGCCAGCTGGTGACCGAGGGCGACGCAGCGCGCAAGCTGCCGGCCTGCGTGCAGTGCCACGGCCAGGCCATGACCGGCGTGGAGCCCCACATTCCCGGCCTGCTCGGACTGCCGCGCGACTACCTCAATGCGCAGTTGGGCGCCTGGAAGGCCGGCCAGCGCCGCGCCCATGCGCCCGACTGCATGCAGGACGTGGTGTCCCGCCTAAGCCTGCAAGACATCAACGCTGTGGCCAGCTGGGCCGCCGCCCAGCCCGTGCCCGCCAACACCCATCCCGCCACTTCGCTGCCTGCCGTGGCGCCGGGCAGCGAAGCCGTCCGTTGCGGCAGCGCGCCGCTGCCGGCCCGTGGCACGGTCGAGCCGAAAGCCAAAAAATGAAAACAGGATTCAGAGTTGCATTGGGAATGGGCCTGCTGGCGGCCTGCGCGGCGGGCGTCATCTGGGCGCTGAACGTGCGCGACGAGGTCGATGTCAAGATAACGGCGGCGTTCGCCCCGAGCGACAGCCTGATCGCGCGCGGCGCCTACCTGGCGCGCGCGGGCAACTGCATGGCCTGCCACACGGCGCGCGGTGGCGAGCCTTACGCCGGCGGCCTGGGCATGGCCACGCCCTTCGGCACGGTGTTCACCTCCAACCTCACGCCCGACGCCAATACCGGCATCGGCAGCTGGTCATCGGCCCATTTCTGGCGCGCCCTGCACAATGGCCGCTCCAAAAACGGACGCCTGCTGTACCCGGCCTTTCCCTACACCAGCTACACCCAGGTCACACGCGAGGATTCGGACGCGATGTTTGCCTTCTTGCGCAGCCTGCCGGCGGTGAAGCAGGCCAACCGGCCGCACGCGCTGCGCTTTCCCTTCAACTCGCAGGCCGCGCTGGCGCTCTGGCGTGCGCTGTACTTCACGCCGGGCGTGTACCAGCTTGACGCCGGGCGCAATGCCGAATGGAACCGGGGCGCCTACCTGGTCGGTGGCCTGGGCCACTGCAGCGCCTGCCATTCGCCGCGCGACGCGCTGGGCGGCATCCGCGACAGCCTGACGCTGGCCGGCGGCCTGATCCCGATGCAGAACTGGTACGCGCCCTCGCTGGCCTCACCGCACGAAGCGGGCGTGCGCGCCTGGGACCGCGAGCAGATCGTCGGCCTGCTCAAAAACGGCGTGGCGCCGGGCGCCTCGGCGAGCGGCCCGATGGCCGAGGTGGTGCTGCGCAGCACCCAGTACCTGACGCACGAAGATCTGGGCGCGATGGCGCAGTACCTCAAGGCGCTGCCCGGCCCGGCGCCCGAAGCACCGGCCGCGCCGCGCCCGGCCAGCGCGCCGTTCAACACCGCAAAAGCCGCCAAGCTCTATGAGCAGCATTGCGCGCAGTGCCACGGCGACCAGGGCCAGGGCGTGCCCGGCGCCTACCCGCCGCTGGCCGGCAACCGCGCGGTGACGATGGCATCGACCGACAACCTGGTGCAAATGGTGCTGAACGGCGGCTTCCCGCCGGCCACGGCGGGCAACCCGAGGCCGTTCGGCATGCCGCCCTTCGTGCTGGTGCTGGACGACGGCGAAGTGGCCGACGTGATCAGCCATGTGCGCACCGCGTGGGGCAACCAGGCCGGCGCCGTCACGCCGCAGCAGGTCAACCGCATCCGGGCCAACCAGGGGCATTGACCGCGCCCTGGCGCTGCGATGCAAGGCCAGTCAGCGCAGCGCTGATGCGTCGGTCATTCGGTCGCGGTCTGCCAGCTCGGGAAAGCCCTTGAGCCAGAGCATCGCCACCAGCAGCGTTCCCACCCCGCCCGCCACCACCGAGCCGACCGGCCCCAGCAAGGCCGCCGTCGCGCCGGATTCGAATTCGCCCAACTGGTTCGATGCGCCAATGAACACCGAGTTGACCGCGCTGACGCGGCCGCGCATGTCGTTGGGCGTTTCGATCTGCATCAGCGTCTGGCGCACCACCACGCTGACCATGTCGGCGCCGCCCGAAACGGCCAGCGCCAGCAGCGACAGCACAAAGCTGGTCGAAAGGCCAAACACCAGCATGCACACGCCATACACCCCGACCGACATCAGCATGATGCGGCCGACCCGCCGATCCAGCGGCCAGCGCGTCAGCAGCACCGACATCAGCAAGGCGCCCGCCGCCGGCGCCGCGCGCAGCAGGCCCAGCCCCCACGGGCCGACATGCAGGATGTCCTTGGCGAACATCGGCAGCAAGGCCGTGGCGCCGCCCAGCAGCACCGCGAACAGATCCAGCGACACGGCGCCGAGCAAGGCCTTGCGCCGCCAGACAAATTCCGCCCCGGCCAGCAGCGTGCGCAGCGACACCGGCTCGCGCGGCGGCGGCACATGCTCGTAGCGCAGCACGGCAATCAGGCCGCAGCCGATGGCAAAAAGAAAGGCGCAGCTCGCATACACCGCCGAGGCGCCGGCGACAAAAATCACGCCGCCCAAGGCCGGCCCGCTGATCACGGCGGCCTGCATGCCGGCCGAACTGAAGGCCATGGCGCGCGGCAGCATGAGCGGCGGCACCAGCATCGGCGTCAGCGCCTGCTGGGCCGGCATCTGGAAAGCCCGCGCCACGCCCAGCATGACCGACACGCCCAGCAGCAACTCGCGCGAGGCCCAGCCCGACGCGGCGCCCCAGCCCTGCGTGGCGGCCACCAGGATCAACGCCACGCTGGCCTGAGCGACAAAGCAGGCCGCCACGATGCGGCCCCGGTGCAGGCGGTCGGCCACATGGCCGGCGACCAGCGTGAGCAGCAGCGCCGGCACGAACTGGTACAGGCCGACCAGCCCCAGGTCCCAGGCGCTGCCGGTCAGCTCGTACATCTGCCAGCCGACGGCCACCATCAGCATCTGGTTTCCGGTGGTGCCAAAAAGGCGGGCAAGCCACATGCGCATGAAGGCGCGCTGGCGGGTGAGTTCGGTGAAGCTGTGGGTAGGCATGGGCGCTGAAGCTTACCAGCCGGCAGGCCCCCTGAATCGGTATCATGCCTTCGTTCGTCCTTATTTTTTGCTCCTTATTTAATAGCATCTTGCGCCCGATGCACTTGCGCTAAAGGCCTGTTTCGCTTGAAAATAAGCTCATCCGTCCTTCAGCGGGCGAAGTTTTCGCCTCACCACACCATCCATTCAGGGAGAAACAATCCATGCACCGTTTTGTAATCGTCGGGGGAGGCGCGGGAGGCCTGGCGCTGGCCACGCAGCTGGGCAAGCGGCTCGGTAAAAAGGGGCTGGCCCACATCACCCTGGTCGATGCCGCCCGCACCCATATCTGGAAGCCTTTGCTGCACCAGCTGGCCGCCGGCAGCTACGACACGCATGCGGAAGAAATAGAGTATTTGGCGCAGGCCCACACCAACCATTTCCAGTTTCGCCTGGGCAACCTGACCGGCATGGACCGGGACAAAAAAGAAATTCACCTGTCCGCCAGCCATGACGAAAGCGGGCGCGAAATCACTCCGGCCCAGACGCTGGGCTATGACACCCTGGTGATTGCCGTGGGCAGCCAGACCAACGACTTCGGCACGCCAGGCGCGGCGGCGCATTCGATCAAGCTCGACACGCCGCAAGCCGCGCGGCTGCTGAACCAGCGGCTGATCAACGCCTGCATTCGCGCGCAAACCGTGCCCAGCCCCCGGCTGACGGTGGCCATCGTGGGCGGCGGCGCGACCGGCGTGGAGCTGGCCGCCGAGCTGCATGCGGCGGCCAGCGTGCTGGCCAGCTACGGCTTTGACCATATCGACCCGGTCAAGGATCTGAAGATCGTGCTGATCGAAGCGGCGCCGCGCCTGCTGGCCCAGTTGCCCGAGCGCCTGAGCGAATCGGCGCTGCGCGAACTTCGCAAGCTGGCCATTGAAGTGCATACCAGCGAGAAAGTGGTCGAAGTGACCGACGACAGCCTGAGAATGGCCAGCGGCAAGGTGATTCCCTCGACCATCACGGTGTGGGCCGCCGGCGTGAAGGCGGCCGATTTCCTGACCACGCTGGGCCAGGGCGAAGCGCTGGAAACCACGCGCATCAACCAGTTGCTGGTCAACGGCAACCTGCGCACCACGCGCGATGCCAGTGTTTATGCGTTCGGCGACTGCGCCGCCTGCCAGCAGTCCGACGGCACCTGGGTGCCGCCGCGCGCCCAGGCCGCCTTCCAGCAGGCCATGTACCTGGCGCGCGCCCTGCCCCTGCTGGTCAAGGGGCAGACGGTGGCGCCGTTCAAGTACCGCGACCAGGGCTCGCTGGTGTCGCTGTCCGAATACTCGTCGGTCGGCAGCCTGATGGGCAGCCTGAGCAAGGGCAGCTTTTTTGTCGAGGGGCAGCTGGCCAAGCTGATGTACTGGGGCCTGCATAAACAGCACCAGCTGGCGCTCGGCGGATTCACCAAAACCGCACTCATCACGCTGTCCGAAATGATTGACCGGACGCACCGGCCACGGATAAAGTTGCATTGATAATCAGCCCTCAACTTACTGGAGAAACGTCATGGCAAAAGGTCAGCAGAACAACGACAAAATGGTCAAGAAACCGAAAAAAGACACCTCGCCGCCCAAGCTGGTGTCGCCCGACGCGGTCCGCCCGACCGTGGTCACGCAGGTGCCGGTGCGCGGCAAGCTGAAAAACAAATAAGCCGGTCATGGTGCTGCCCGCCGGTCCTTCAGCCACCCCTGCGCCAGAGCCCGCAATGGCAACGGGCCAGCCGGGCAATCCCTTGCACGGCGTCAAGCTCGAAGCCATCGTCACCGCGCTGGCCGCCCATTACGGCTGGGAAGGCCTGGGCCAGCGTATCAACATCCGCTGCTTCACCAGCGAGCCCAGCGTGGCGTCCAGCCTGAAGTTCCTGCGCAAGACGCCCTGGGCGCGCGAGAAGGTCGAAAGCCTTTACCTGTTCATGCTGCGCGAGATCCGGCGCAACAGCCCGACGGCGCACAACTTTCCGCCGCCCAAGCCTTGATCCCTGACATCGAGGCGGTGCGACCCGGCACCCCGGCCACAGCGGACTCCCTTTCCCCCCTTTTTCCCCTTTTCCAGATCATTCACGCCGACGACAGCCTGCTGGTGCTCAACAAGCCCCCGGGCCTGCTGGCCGTGCCCGGGCGCGGCGCAGACAAGCAGGACTGCCTGAGCCGCCGCGTGCAGTCGCTCTACCCTGACGCGCTCATCGTGCACCGGCTGGACATGGCCACCTCGGGCCTGATGCTGATGGGCCGGGGCATCGCCATGCAGCGCGCCCTGAGCCAGCTGTTCGAGCGCCGCGAAGTCTATAAGCGCTACTTGGCGGTTGTCGATGGCCGGCTGCAGCCCGCGCCCGAGCCCGGCGGCTGGGGCCTGATTGACCTGCCGATTGCCGTGGACTGGCCGCGCCGCCCGCTGCGCATCATTGATGCCGCCAGCGGCAAACCCAGCCAGACGCGCTGGCGCAGCGTGGCGTTTGATGAAGCGGCGAGGAGCACACGCGTCGAGCTGGAGCCGGTCACCGGCCGCTCGCACCAGCTGCGGGTGCATCTACAGGCGCTGGGCCATCCGATCCTGGGCGATGTGCTGTATGCCTGCGAAGCGGTGCAGGCCCTGTCGCCACGCTTGCTGCTGCATGCCTGCGCCCTGAGGCTGGTTCATCCGGCCACTGGCGTCCTGCTGTCTGTTGAAAGCCCACCCGATTTTTAGCCTTCATGCAAGCCTGGCGCTACCATGCGGTTCATGACGATTCAACACCTTTTCATCCTGACCGGCGCATCGCGCGGCATGGGCCTGGCCATGGCGCGCCAACTGCTCACGCCGGGCCACACTCTGCTGTGCATCTCGCGCACCGAACAGCCCACGCTCATCCAGCCAGCCCGCGAGGCCGGCGCCAAGCTGCTGCATTGGTGCCACGACCTGGCCGACAGCAGCGCGCTCGGCCTGCGGCTTGAAGGCTGGCTGCGCGAACAGGGCAGCACGTCCTGGCGCAGCGCCACGCTCATCAACAACGCCGGCGTCCTTGCGCGCATAGCCCCGCTCAGCCAGGCCGATGCGGCCGATCTCTTGCAGGCCCTGCGCGTCGGGCTGGAAGCGCCCATGCTGCTGACATCAGCCTTCCTGCGCGCCACCGAAGGCTGGCCGGCCCAGCGCAGGGTGCTCAATATCTCGTCGGGTTTGGGTCGCAGGCCGATGGCGTCGCAGGCCGCTTACTGCGCGGCCAAGGCCGGCATGGACCATTTCAGCCGCTGCGTGGCGCTGGAAGAAGCGCTCAAGCCCGGTGGCGCCAAAGTCTGTTCGCTGGCGCCCGGCGTGATCGACACCGAGATGCAGCTTCAGTTGCGCAGCGCGAACCCGGCGGACTTTCCGGACCGGGACAGTTTTGCGCGCCTTGAAAGCAGCGGACAGCTGACCACGCCCGACGAAGCAGCCCGCCGCGTGCTCGCCTGGCTGGCGCGGCCCGACTTTGGCGCGCAGCCGGTCGCCGACGTCCGGGACTAAAACCGTTCAATAAACCTCGGGCACCACGATGTCCTGCGGCACCGGCTGGCGCACGTAGTCGTCATGGCGGATGCGCTCGGGCAGTACCACGGGCGGATGCTGGGTTTCCTGGTAGGGCATTTGCGCCAGCAAGTGGTGAATGCAGTTCAGCCGGGCTTTTTTCTTGTCATCGGCCTGCACCACCCACCATGGCGCCTCGGCGATGTGCGTGCGCTCCAGCATGATTTCCTTGGCCCGGGTGTATTCCTCCCAGCGGCGGCGCGACTCCAGGTCCATCGGGCTGAGCTTCCACTGCTTGAGCGGGTCATGGATACGGCCGAGAAAGCGCAGGTTCTGCTCGTCGTCGGAAATCGAAAACCAGTACTTGATGATCTGCACGCCCGAGCGCACCAGCATTTTTTCAAACTCCGGCACGGTGCGGAAAAACTCCTCGTACTGCGCATCGGTGCAAAAGCCCATCACCCGCTCGACGCCGGCGCGGTTGTACCAGCTGCGGTCAAACAGCACCATTTCACCGGCGGCGGGCAAATGCGCCACATAGCGCTGAAAGTACCATTGCGTGCGTTCCCGGTCGTTGGGCGCCGGCAGCGCCGCCACGCGGCAAACGCGCGGATTCAGGCGCTGGGTGATGCGCTTGATGACGCCGCCCTTGCCGGCGGCATCGCGTCCTTCAAACAGGATGACCACCTTGTGGCCGGTGGCAATCACCCAGTCCTGCAGCTTGACCAGCTCGCCCTGCAGGCGAAACAGCTCGCGAAAATACTGCCGGCGGCGCTCCTTGTCCTGCTCGCTTGAGTTGATGGGTTCTTCCCCTGTGAGCTGGGCCACCGTCTGGTCTTCAAGCTCCATCTCCAGTTCTTCGTCGTAGCTGTCGATCAGGTCATTGCGGATTCGCCGCATCACATCTTCGTCAATTGAATTCATGGCGCGCTCCGGAACACTGCAAGTTGATTAACTTGCCAGCGTAGTGCTGCGATGTTTCAATTTGATGAAAAAATGGCTTGTCTGAAAGAAAAATTTGAAGCGGAGTGTTCCTGCGCTACAGTGCTACTTTTTATATAGCATACTACACAATACCAGCATGCGCAAAGCGCTGATTTCATGCCTAAACAACGGCCATGGACCGGCTAATCGGCTTTCAGAAGCTGGTAAATCTCGTCCTTGAGTTCGAGCCGCTCTTTCTTCATCACTTCGAGTGCGTCATCGGCAATCGCGGTCTTGCCCTGCTCATACTGGGTAATCGTGTGGTTGTGGGCATCGTAGCGTTCGCACAGCGTCGAAAAATGCGCGTCGGAAGCCTTGAGGCCACTCATTTTTCCAAGGTACTGTGGAAACTCATGCGTCAAGTCGTGATTCAGCAATTCCATAACAACTCCTTCTTGGGACGAAAAATTCAACAGGACTACTCGCGCACCACCAGCACCGACAGATGGGCATGCGACAAGACCTGGGCCGTGACGCTGCCAAGCACCAGTTTTTCAAGCCCCCGGCGGCCGTGCGAGCCCATGACGATCAAGTCGGCATTGATCGACTCGGCGGCATCCAAAATGGCCTGGTACACCGAATGGCCTTCGACGACAGAGCCCTGGATGAGCAGCCCGTTCGCCTCGAAAACCTGCCGGGCGGCGCTGATGGCTTGATCGGCTTCCGCCGTGGCGGCGCTGAGGTATTCGGCCTGGCCATAAGAAAAGTCGGCGCCCACGCCAGAGAAGGCATAGGGGTCGATGACATAAATCACCGTCACCGCGCTTCGAAACGCCACGGCAATGGCCACGGCCTTGTCGATGGCATGGCGCGCCGTGAGCGATCCGTCAACGGGAACCAGAATGTGCTTGAACATATTGCGCTCTCCTTGTGATGCAAAAACTTTCACGCACCCCGCCTGGTGGGCCGAGGCCCGGCCTTGCTAGCTGCTCAAGGTTCGATCTTCACGCCCTTCCAGAAAGCGACATGGCCCTTGATGTTCTCGGCCTCGGGTTTGGGGTCGGGGTAATACCAGCCGGCATCGGTGTTCATCTCGCCATTGACCAGCAGCGAGTAGTAGCTGGCCTGCCCTTTCCATGAGCACATGGTGTGGTGGTTGCTGAATGTCACATGATCGCGGTTGAGTGAACTTTCAGGGAAGTAGTGGTTGCCTTCGAGCACCACGGTGTCATCGCTTTGCGCAATGAGGGCGCCATTCCAGATTGCCTTCATGTTTTTCCTTGCCTAGTTTTCACCTGGATCTTCGCATAGTGCCGGCGGCAGCGGCCTGCCTAACCCTTGTCGTGGCCCTTTGCGTGGCCATTGCCATGACCATTGCCGTGTTTTTTGTCATGCTTGTTGCCGTGATGGTCGCCGCCGCGATAGTCGCCGTGGTCATTTTCGTAGCGGCGGTAGTCGTTGCCGCCATGGCGCTGCTGCTCGTAACGGTCATCGCCGCGCACCCTGACGAAGTAAACCTGGCGATTGCAGGCGTTGTAACGAGAGCAATGCTTTGACCATTTCCTGGCATGGCCGGGCGGCACATGCAAATACAGCGGCTGCTGCCGCACATACACCGGGGCGGGCGGGCGCTGAATAATGACCGGTTGCGCGTAAATCAGGGGCGGCGGCGGCGCATTGCCGATGTCGATGCGCCCATACACGCCCGGCGCCAAGGCGCCCTCCACCGTCGCATGGGCAGTAGCCGCCTGGGCGGCACCGCCCAGCAGGGCCGACAGGGCAACAAGCCCCGCCATCAGCAAGGTTTTGGTCGTTTTTTTCATGGTTTCTTTCTTCAAGCGGTTTGCGTCTGGTTTTATCGGGCCGGCCGTGTCATCGAGGCGATTGCGCCGCCATTGCCACGCATCAGCCTTGGTTGTAACAGGCGCCACTCCTGCCTCGCGTAGGATAAGGTGACAGTTGCAAGCAAACATTTCCCCCAAAAAATCACGCGTTTGCACAAGGGCGCTTCCAGCCGCAGCGCATCCTGTCGCGCTCAAGGCTTTTTCCAGGGCACCGGCCCATTTGCGCCAAAATCCCCCCATCACCTTTGCCTGGATTTCCCCATGACTTCTCCCCTGCCCGATATCGAACTGTCCGAAGAACTGATCCGCAAGTTCGACAAGCTCGGGCCGCGCTACACCTCTTACCCGACCGCTGACCGCTTCCACGCCGGCTTTACCGAACAGTCGTACCTGGACCACCTCGCGCAGCGTGCCGGCAAGCCCGGAAATCCGCCGCTGTCGATCTATGTGCACCTGCCGTTTTGCGAATCGCTGTGCTACTTTTGCGCCTGCAACAAGATCATCACCAAGGAACACGGCCGGGTCGCCGAATACCTGCGCTACCTCGACAAGGAAATGGCGCTGGTCGCCGCGCGCATCGGCCCCGACCGCAAGGCGGTGCAACTGCACCTGGGCGGCGGCACGCCGACCTTTTTCACGGCCGACGAACTGGGCCAGCTGATGGCCATGCTGCGCCAATATTTCGACTTCACGCCGGATGCCGAACTCGGCGTTGAAATCGACCCGCGCACCGTCGGCGAAGGCACGCTGGCGATGCTGGCCGGGCTGGGCTTTAACCGCAACAGCTTCGGCGTGCAGGATTTCGACCCGGCGGTGCAGCAGGCCGTCAACCGCATCCAGCCACTGGAAATGGTTGAAAAAGCCGTCGAGGAAAGCCGCAAGGCCAATTTCCAGTCGATCAATGCCGACCTGATCTACGGCCTGCCCAAGCAGACGCTGCAGAGCTTCGGCCGCACGCTCGACAGCCTGATCCGCGTCGCGCCCGACCGCATCGCGCTGTACAACTACGCGCACCTGCCCCGGCGCTTCAAGGCGCAGCGCCTGATCGTCGAAGCCGACCTGCCTTCGGCCGAGGAGCGGCTGCAGATTTTCCTGATGTCGATGCAGCGCCTGCTCGATGCCGGCTACGTCTATATCGGGCTCGATCATTTCTCCAAACCCGACGACGAGCTGAACAAGGCGCGTCTCAACAAAAGCCTGCACCGCAACTTCCAGGGCTACACCACGCGGGCCGAATGCGACCTGATCGGCTTTGGCGTGTCGGCCATCAGCAAGGTCGGCAACTCCTACAGCCAGTCGGTGCGCACCGTCAACGCCTACTACGAACAGCTCGACCAGGGCCGCCTGCCGATTGAAAAAGGCTTTGAGTTGAGCCAGGACGATGTGCTCAGGCGCGAGATCATCATGACGCTGATGTGCAGCGCGCCGGTGGACATCGAGGCCATCAACCGCGACTACGGCATCGACTTCAACCGTTATTTCGCGCACGAGCTGAGCCTTTTGAAGCAGTACGAGGAAGCCGGACTGATCACCATCGACCCGCAAGCCATCCGCGTCACCCCAAAAGGGCGGCTGTTTGTGCGCGCCAGCGGCATGGTGTTCGACAGCTACCTGACCCAGCCGACCACCTCGACCTACTCCAAGCTGATCTGAGGGTCTCGGGGGGCGGCAAAAAGGCTGTTCCAATAGAGGGTTTAACGCCAAGCTCCGTGGCAGCCTGCCAGGCGCCCGGGGCTTGCCACCCGAGAACGATTCCCATGGCCATCAAAGCCACCATTCACAAAGCCCAACTGCAAATCGCCGACATGGACCGCGGCATTTATGGCGACCACAACGTCATCATTGCCCGCCATCCGTCCGAAACCGACGAACGCATGATGATCCGCCTGCTGGCATTCGCGCTCAACGTGCCGGGCGACGACAAGCGCGGCAACCTTGAATTCGCCAAGGACTTGTGGGACGTCGATGAACCGGCGCTCTGGCACAAGGACTACACCGACGCCGTGCTGCACTGGATCGATGTCGGCCAGCCCGACGACAAGCGCCTGATGCGCGCAGCCGGCCGGGCCGAACGCGTGAGCGTGTACAGCTTTTCCAGCAGCACGCCGGTCTGGTGGAAAGGCATTGAAAGCAAGCTGACACGCGCCGCCAACCTGATCGTCTGGCAGATCGAAGCGGCCCAGAGCCAGGCGCTGGCCAAGCTGGCCGAACGCGGCATGCAGCTGCAAATCACGATTCAGGACGGCACGGTGTGGATGAGCACCGGCAGCGAGTCGGTGGAAATCACGCCGCGCCGGCTGACCGCTGGCGGCTGAAACCCGGCTAGCGGGGCGGAGCGGGCGGATCAGCCGGCGGCTTCGCCTGGGCCGGCGTGTAGGGCGGCAGCCGGGCACCGCAGTTGAAACAGAAATTGGCATCGGCGGCCTGGCCTTCGGCCAGGCACTCATGGCAGGTGCGCGTGGTCACCTGCAGCCACTCCATTCGCCGGTGGGCGGCCATTTCCGACGTCACAATGCCGGTGGGCACCGCCAGCGTGCCCCAGCCGAGCAGCATCATGAAGGAAGAAATCAGCCGCCCCAGGTCGGTCTTTGGCGCGATGTCGCCAAAACCGACCGTAGTCACGGTGCTGATGGCCCAATAGACCGAGGTCGGAATGCTGGTGAAGCCGTTGCCCGGCCCCTCGACCACATACATCACCGTGCCCATGACCAGCACCAGCATCAGCACCGCCGACAAAAACACCAGTATCTTGCGCCGGCTGGCCGACAGGGCACGGGCCAGCGACTGGTATTCGGCCACATAGGCGGCCAGCTTGAACACCCGGAACACGCGCAGCAGCCGCAGCACCCGCACATCAATGAAGGCATGCAGCTCGGGAACAAACAAGGCCAGGTAAGTCGGCAGCACCGCGACCAGGTCGATCACGCCGTAAAAACTGGTCGCATACTGCAGCGGCCTGCGCACGCTCAGCAGGCGCGCCAAGTATTCGGCGCTGAACAGCAGCGTGAAAATCCATTCCGTTCCCATCAGCGCCCGGCCATGGACCTGGTGGATGGACTGCACGCTGTCGGCCATGACCACCGCGATGCTGAGCAAGATGACGCCGATCAAGGCCTGGTCAAACAGCCGGCCGGCGCGGGTGTCGGCCTCGAAAATCACCGTGTACCAGCGCAGGCGCCAGCCCGTCAGCGGCTTTTCAGGCACGGAGTTCTGGGGCTTGCTGTCAGGTGGGCCATGCTTGCAGGCAGCGCTCGTCGGCGCCGTGGTTTATTCAGTTCAGGGGGCGGCCAGAATAACCCAGACAGGTCTTGCCGATGGAATCGGCCCACCACACATCAATATCAACGTGATGCTGCGGCCTTTTGAATCAGCCCGGCGTTGATTTTTTTGGGTACAAGTTCGTGCTTTCGCCGCGCATAGCCACGCAGCAAGCATTCTCTTGTTGTTGCGTCGGGTGCCAGCGCCGCCGCGCATGCCAGCGCGTCCTGCTCCAATTCAAGAGGCAGCTCGTCTGCTGCGTGGCCCTCGGCGTGGCGCTGAAGCATGCCGCACCAGTGCTGCGCGAGACTCGTGATGGCCCTGTTTCCATGAAACCCAAGGTTGTCAAACGCCGCCTCGGCTTGCAATGCCCATACCAGCGTACCCAATACATTGGGCTCGGCAGTCGGCGCATAGTTGACGCCGTCCACCGTCAATTGCCAGCCGTCGTCCCGAACCGCCGTGAGCCTTGCCGGTTCCACCGGAAGACGAAGATCGGGCAAGCCGGTGGGAACTTCAGCCGGCAGCTCCGGCAGCTCTAGCGCAGAAGGAAGGCGCGGCGGCTGATGGCGCGTTGCTTGCAGCGCCGGGTTGAAAAAACCGCGCATTTTCTTGAATGGGCGAGCCGAATTCTGTGCCTTGGAGGCCGATTTTCGCGTCATGTGTGTACTTTTTTGGGATATTCGCAGTGCAGCCGCGGTGCAAAGCATTAAGCGGGCCAACGAACGGCTCGCGATTGCCCTGGATTCACTGGGCGGCCTCAGTCACTGCAAGCGCAAAGCTACTGGCGAGATTGGCGCTCATGCGTCAAGGCTGTGTGCAACTGCTCCATGGCCGATATGCACTCCAGCACAACAACCCTGTTACGGGCCGCTGTTTCATCCGTGAACAGCGGAAATGGCGCTCCGGGCTGGTCGGCCACCGTCGCACCCAGCCGTTCTTCGATGGCGTGAAAGAGGACGTCCCAGTCCGCAGTCGCAATGTCCAGATGGCCTGGCGTTGACGCTTCAACAGGATGAAGGACAACGGGCCAATCGATTGCGGCGTCAGTCGTTGCCCATGGAAGGTCCAGGAAACCAAGCATTTTTTTGGCTCTACGCGTCAGATTCTCCATTTTCGAGGCGTGTATGGCGGCTTGCTGCGTCATCTGGTGGCTCTCGGTAAGTTGCTGCATGGCGCTGCAGCGGCGGTAAAGGGCAAATGCAACCGAGCTACGGTTGGCATTGCCTTCTCAGGCATTTATAGATGAGCCAGTAAATTTGCTCTGTGCGGTGACGCACGGAGCCAGAATTAAATCGCCAGCGCTCGCATTTGGGCCATAAACAAAGCCCCCAGCCGGAACCTTTCCCGCTATCACCTATCATTTACCCATGCGCGCCCTGTTCTTCGTCCTCATGATCACCCTGCTGCTGTTGCGCGGCTGGACGGGCGATGCGATGGCCAACGGCATGGCGCTGGCTTCGCTGCAACACCCGCACCAGCCCCAGCAATCCACTACAAAAACGATAGCTTCTCATGCGCATGAGATAAGCGCAGAAGATCATTTTGACCATGAATCAGCAATGCCGGCGGCACACGACTGCGCCGGGCACGCGGCGGATGACGCGGCGCCTGCAGCGGACGGGCATTGCCAGTCCTGTGACACCTGCCAGGCTTGCCACAGCGTGGCGTTGACCCCGGCGGCCGTGGGCGCAAACCCGGTTTTCGGTTCACGCACGCGGCCCCACACCAAAGCCGCCCGCTTCGCCAGCGCCGAAGCGGCTCCCGGCCAAAAACCACCCATTTCCTGATTCCCAGGCCCGTACTGGGCCTGTACTTGCCTGCGGCACGGTCTTTTTCAAAGGCCAACCTGCCGCCCACCGGCGATGTTGCGCATCGCCCCGCTCGTATTTCAGGAGATTTTTGTGAACTTCCCTTTCATGTCGAACCGGCCCGCCCGACTGGCGCTGCTGGCCGTGCTGGCACTGCCCGCCGTGGCCGGCATCGCCCCGGCGCAGGCCGCCCTCTACCCCCAACTCGACCCGCAGCCGACCACGCAGGCGGCCAGCCCGGACACGCCGGTTCCGCCCGCGCTGTACCGCTCGGCGTTTGCCAGCCTTCCCGCCGGGGTGGAGCAAACCAGCGTGGACTGGAAAAAAGCCAATGCCGATGTCGGCCAGTTCAAACGCGGCCATGCCGATATTTTGAAATGGGAGCAGGAGCAGGCCAAGGCCGCCAATCCCGCGTCCAGCCCGGCCCCGGCCCCAACCCGTTGAGGCGCACCATGACCCTATTCCTGAACCCACGCGCCACCCCGGCGCAACGCCTGGGCGCCATCGCCACCATCGTGCTGGCCCTGACAGGACAAGCGCTGGCGGCAACGCCCGAGGCCGATGGCGGCGTGGCCGGCCTGCGCGAACTCGCCGCTGGCAAGGCCGTCGGGCTGGGCAGCGCCGCCGTGCCGATTCCCCGCCCCGGCGTGGACGCCACGGCAGAGGTCAACGAATTGCTGAAAACGCCGCTGAGCGCAGAAGCAGCCGTGCGCATCGCCCTGCTGAACAACCCCGGCTGGCAGGCGTCGCTGGCCGGTGCCGGCGTCAGCATTTCAGACACCGCGCGCGACAACAGTCCGGCCAAGCTCAAGGCGCGGCAAGACCTGACGCTGCTGTCCGCACAGGCGCGCAAGGCGTGGATCACGGCGGTGGCCGCTGCTCAGGGCGCCGCCGCCTTGCAGCAGGCGCAGGAAACGGCGCAGGCCGCAGGCGACCTGACCCGGCGCATGACGCAGGTCGGCAACCTGAGCAAACTGCAGCAAGCCAAAGACCAGCTGCTGCTGTCCGAAGCCACGCTGCAGTTGGCTCGGGCGCAGCAGGCCGCGTTCAATGCGCGTGAACAGCTCATCATCGCGCTCGGCCTGTGGGGCGGGCAGACCGGCTTTGCACTGCCCAATGAGCTGCCGGCGCTGCCACCCGAAGCGCAGGAGCTGCCCGATGTGGAAAGCCGGGCCGTGCGCGAGCGCATGGAGCTGCGCACGGCCCAGGCCCGGTGGGAGCGCCAGCGGGCCAGCAACCCGCGCCAGGCCAGTGCCGATGCCCTGTGGGACGCGATGGGCGAGGCTGCCGGGGTGCGCGCGCTGGCCGTGGGCACGCGCAGCGAAGCCCGGCAGGTTTACCACCACTACCGCACGGCCTACGACGTGGCGCGCCACTACCGGGACGAAGTGCTGCCGCTGCGCAAGTTCATTAACGACGAGACGGTGCTGCGCTACAACGGCATGCTGCTCAGCGTGTTCGACCTGCTGGCCGACACGCGCGCGCAGGCGCTCAGCGTCAATAGCGCCATCGAAGCCCAGCGCGATTTCTGGCTGGCCGAGGCCGACCTGCAGACCCTGCTGGCGGGCGCTCCGGTGGCGCTGCCTTCCGGCGCTCAGGCAACAAGCCCCTCGGGCGCTGCAGCCCCCGGCGCCGCCGCGCACTGAACCCGTCCCCGCCACAACGATCAAAATCGCAAGGATTTCTCCATGAATCGACGCAATTTTTTCAACGGCGCAGCGCTCACGGCCGTGGCCGCCGCCTCGGTCAGCCGGGTGGCGCTGGCCGCCCTGCCCGAGCCGATCCTGATGACCGAGGCGGACACCGCGCCACCCCTGATCCCGCCGAGCGGACGGCCTTACAACCCGGTCGTCACCCTGAACGGCTGGACCCTGCCCTGGCGCATGAACAGCGGCGTGAAGGAATTCCACCTCGTGGCCGAGCCGGTGGTGCGCGAGATGGCGCCCGGCTTCAAGGCCCACATGTGGGGCTACAACGGCCAGAGCCCCGGCCCGACGATTGAAGTCGTCGAAGGCGACCGGGTGCGCGTGTTCGTCACCAACCGGCTGCCCGAGCACACCAGCGTCCACTGGCACGGCCAGCGCCTGCCCAACGGCATGGACGGCGTCTCGGGCCTGACCCAGCCGTCCATCGGCGTCGGCAAGACTTTTGTCTATGAGTTCGTCGCCCGGCGCCCCGGCACCTTCATGTACCACCCGCACGCCGACGAAATGACGCAGATGGCCATGGGCATGATGGGTTTCTGGGTCACGCACCCCAAGGCGAAACACCCGCTGATCGACGAGGTGGACCGCGACTTCGTGTTTTTGCTCAGCGCCTACGACATCGACCCCGGCACCATGACGCCGAAAATCATGACCATGACGGACTTCAACCTGTGGACCTGGAACAGCCGCGTGTTTCCGGGCATCGACACCTTCAACGTGCGCCAGGGCGACAAGGTGCGCATGCGCATCGGCAACCTCACCATGACTAACCACCCGATGCATTTGCACGGCCACGAGTTCAAGGTGACCGGCAGCGACGGCGGGCCGTGGCCGCTGGCCGCGCGCGTGCCTGAAGTCACCACCGATGTCGGCGTGGGCCAGATGCGGCAGTTTGAATTCATCGCCGACGAGGAAGGCGACTGGGCGTTTCACTGCCACAAGAGCCACCACACCATGAACGCCATGGGCCACGCCATTCCGACGACGATTGGCGTGGACCATCGCGGCCTGGTCGGCAAGCTGCAAAAGGCCATGCCCGACTACATGGTGATGGGCGAGCGCGGCATGGCCGACATGGGCGCCATGGAAATGCCCATTCCCGAGAACACCGCGCCGATGATGACCGGCACCGGCCCTTACGGCGGCGTGGAGATGGGCGGCATGTTCAGCGTGCTCAAGGTGCGCAAGGACCAGAAGCCCGGCGACTACAAAAACCCCGGCTGGTTCAAGCAGCCGCCCGGCACCCGCGCCTTTGAATGGACCGGCGCCCTGCCCGAGCCGGCGCGCATGAAGGCCAGTGCGGCCACGCCCGCCCCGGCAGGCCCGCAGACCGAAGTGCAAATCCGCAAACCCACGGGCCATGCGGGCCATTGACTCCCCCAGCCACTCACTTTCAACCCAAGGAAACACCATGAAAACCACTCTCAAAACAATAGCATCTTGCGCTCTGCTGGCATGCGTAACAGCCACTTTTGCCACAGGAAACCACGCGGGCGGGCATGCACACGGCCCAGGAAAGGCGCAAAGCATTGGCGAAGCCGGCGTGGCCGCCAACGTCACCCGCACCGTTGAGGTGGACATGAGCGACGCGATGCGCTTTACCCCCGCCGCCATTCAAGCCAAGCAGGGCGAGACGATCCGCTTCGTGGTGAAAAACAGCGGCCAGCTCAGCCACGAGTTCGTCCTCGGCACGGAAAAAGACCTCAAGGCGCACTACGAAGTGATGAAAAAGAGCCCGCACATGGAGCACGCGGACGACAACATGCTCACCGTTGCACCGGGCCAGAGCGGCGAGTTGCTGTGGCGCTTCACCCAGGCGGGGAAAGTTGACTTTGCCTGCCTGCATCCGGGCCACTATGACGCTGGCATGAAAGGCGCGGTGGCCGTGGCCTCCAGCGGCCAGCCCGCCAAGCCCGCCATGGGCATGAGCGGCACGAGCGACATGACCAAGGTCAACGACGTGAACAGCCCGGCCCCGAAAATGGACATGAAGGGCATGGAGATGAGCAGCGGCGAGGTGAAGAAAATTGACAGGGAAGCGCAAAAAATCACCCTCAAGCACGGCCCTATCAAAAACCTGGACATGCCGGGCATGACGATGGTGTTCAAAGTCGTGGACCCGTCCTTGCTGGACAGGGTCAAAACCGGCGACACGGTGAAATTCAGCGCCGAAGACCAGGGCGGCGCGCTGGTGGTCACGGCGATTGAAGCCGTCAAATAACGGGACGCCATCAAGGACAACATGATGCAAAGACGATTTCTGCTTCAAGCCCTCGCCAGCCTGGCGGGCACTGCCACCCTCGCGCCCGACCTGATGGCGCAAACCCGGCCCCAGGTCGAAGTCTGGAAAGACCCGGACTGCGGCTGCTGCAAGGACTGGGTCAGCCACCTGGAGGCCAGCGGTTTTCAGGTAAAAGTTCACGACAGCGGCAACGCGCAGGCCAGAGCCCGGCTCGGCGTGCCCGACAGGCTGGGCTCCTGCCACACCGCGCAGGTCGGCGGCTACGCGCTCGAAGGCCATGTGCCGGCGCGCGACATTCAGCGGCTGCTGAAGGAGCGCCCCAAGGCCGTGGGCCTGGCCGTGCCCGGCATGCCGGTCGGCTCGCCGGGAATGGACGGGCCGATCTACAAGGGCCGCAAGGATCCGTATGACGTGCTGCTGATCCAGGCGGACGGCAGCAGCCGGGTTGCCAACAGCTCATTAATCTATAGATAAACATAGGCAAACGGTACAAAATATTCCCCATGAAATTCACTGTGCGGGCAGCGTTGCAAGGCATTCGTTACAGGGCGGCGTGGCGCATGCGCAAGGCCAGGACGCTGCCAGCGCCCGCCGGTCAAAAAGACGATCTGGACAGGCCGTTATCACGCCCGAGCGAATACGCAGCGGCCAGCAAGGTGATTGACTGTCGATGCGGCCGCTGCTTCAGGCCTGAGCGCGGCAGGGAACCATCAGCCATGAATCGGGCGCAAAAAGCGCCCGACGCCATTCATGAGTGAGCGCCCCGTCTTCACTTACCAGACCCGCCCCATGCTCGATGGCGGGCAGGCGCTGGCGCTCGATGCCTATGCCTATGCCGAACTGTACGGGCGTGCCGAGCGCAGTCTTTTTGCCGCCCTGCAGGCCGGTGGCAAGCTCAACGATCTCAAGCGCGAGCTCTTGCCCCGGTTCGGCATCACGGCGCGCCAGTTCAACGCTGTGCGTATCGGGCTGGAGGGCAAGATCGACTCGATCAGGCAGCGCAGGCCCGAGCTGATTGTGCAGGCGCAAGCACGCATCAAGAAAGCGGCCAAGGTCATTGCCAGACTGAAGAGCAAAGCGCCAGGCAGCGACAAGCTGCATCAGAAAAAGCGCCGCCTGGTTCTCATGCAATCGCGGCTCTCAGCCATGCAGGCTGATCACGAATCGGGCAAGACTCGCTTGTGCTTTGGCTCCAAAAAACTCTTTCACGCCCATTTTGAACTGGAGGCCAACGGCTACGCGTCGCACCAGGAATGGAAGCAGGACTGGCTTGCCGAACGCTCCAGCCAGTTCTTTGTGCTGGGCAGCAAGGATGAAACAGCGGGCTGCCAGGGCTGACCCTGAGACTGCCCGATGCCCTGTCCAGTCAGGACAAGCGCCTGACGCTCGCCGGCATCCGCTTCGCTTATGGTCACAGCCAAATTGTGGCCGCACTGAGCACCAGCCAGCGCATCACGGCCCAAACCAAGGCCGGCGTGGCAATGGTCAAGCGCACGGGCACCGCACTGAGTTACCGCTTCGTGCGCGACGCCAAAGGCTGGCGGGTGTTTGTCAGCGTGCAAGCGCAGCCGGTCAAGATCATCACGAATTACTTAATGGGCGCGATGGGCGTGGATGTCAACGCCGACCACCTGGCAGTCGCTGAAACAGACCGTTTTGGCAACTTGATTGCCGCCCAGCGCATCGACTTGCACACCTGTGGCAAATCGGCGGACCAAGCCAAGGCCTTGATCGGTGATGCAGCTGTCTCGATGGTTGAGCAGGCGCGTCAGGCAGGCAAGCCCGTCGTCATTGAAAAGCTCAATTTCCAGAAAAAGAAGGCCGAGATGGAAACGGTCAACCGCCAGCAGGCCCGAATGCTGTCAAGCTTTGCCTGCAACAAGGTGGCCAGCAGCATCAAGTCAGCCGCCTTTCGCGCCGGGGTCGAGGTGATTGAAGTCAATCCGGCCTACACCTCCGTCATAGGCGCGGTGAATCACGCGCAACAAAAAGGAATATCGGTTCATCAGGGCGCGGCTTTGGCTATTACCCGTCGAGGTTTGGGTTTGTCCGAGCGTTCGGCTGTGTCGGTGGGTCTTGTTCCCACGGCGAACGGCGGTCACGTCACCTTTGAGCTACCTGAAAGGAATCGCTCGAAGCATGTATGGTCGTTCTGGTCGAAGGTTCGCGCGAACCTCAAAGCAGCGCATGCAGCGCATTACCGGTGCGGGGATCATCAAAAAGACCCGCCACCTTTGACCCCGGCGACGCGGTCACTGGGTGCCATCTGGTATTCCACGGCGCAATTCCGTGGTGCGAATCGTCAGCAAAACTGTTCGGCTGACATGCTGGGTGACGTTCCTTGGTAGGAAACTACTCTGGAATAGTTGTCTATGGTTTTATGAACGGTGTACCAGAGCTACCGCGCCTAGCATCGGCGACAGCAGCGGCAACGCGCTCAGACGCGTCTGTTTCGCAGCCGCAGGGCGTTGCCGATCACCGAGGCCGAGCTGAAGCTCATGGCCAGCGCGGCGATCATCGGTGACAGCAGCCAGCCGGTCAGCGGGTACAGCACGCCGGCCGCAATCGGGATGCCCAGCGCGTTGTACAAAAAGGCGAACACCAGGTTCTGCTTCATGTTGCCCACGGTCGCTTCGGACAAGGCGCGCGCAATCGCGATGCCGCGCAGATCGCCCTTGACCAGCGTCACCTGTGCGCTGTTCATCGCCACGTCGGTGCCGGTGCCCATGGCCACGCCGACATCGGCCCGGGCCAGCGCCGGCGCGTCGTTGATGCCGTCGCCGGCCATCGCCACCACGCGGCCTTCCTTTTGCAGCTTTTCCACCAGCAGCAGCTTGTCGGCCGGCTTGACCTCGCCATGCACCTCGTCGATGCCCAGGCGGGCCGCAACGGCTTTTGCCGTGGTCAGGCCGTCGCCCGTCGCCATCACGATGCGCAGCCCGGCCGCTTTCAGCGTCGCCAGCGCCTCGGGCGTGCTGGCCTTGACCGGGTCGGACACGGCCAGCAGGCCCATCAGCTGCCCATCGGCCGCCAGATGCATCACGCTGGCGCCTTCTGCGCGCAAGGCTTCGGCCTGCGGCACCAGGGCAGCGACCGAGACGCCGATCTGCTCCATCAGCGTGGTGTTGCCCAGCGCCAGACGGCGCCCCGCCACGGTTCCGCGCACGCCGATGCCCGAGGCGGACTCGAAGTTTTCAGGCTTGTCGAGCAGCATGCCGCGTTCGCGGGCGGCGCGCACGATGGTTTCGGCCAGCGGGTGCTCGCTGCCCTGGTCCAGGCTGGCGGCCAGGCGCAGCACCTCGTCGGCGTCAAAGCCGGGTGCGGGAATGGCTCGCTCGAACGTCGGGCGGCCCTCGGTCAGGGTGCCGGTCTTGTCGATGATGAGGGTGTCGATCTTGCGCAGGTTCTCGATGGCCGCCGCATCGCGGAACAGCACGCCCTGCGTCGCGCCGCGTCCGGTGGCGACCATGATGGACATCGGCGTGGCCAGGCCCAGCGCGCAGGGACAGGCAATGATCAGCACCGACACCGCGTTGATCAGGCCGAACACCCAGCTGGGCTCGGGACCGAACAGGCCCCAGCCGAAGAAGGTCAGCAAGGCAATGGCAACCACCGTGACGACAAAGTAGCCCGCCACCACGTCGGCCATGCGCTGCATCGGCGCCCTGGACCGCTGGGCCTGGGCGACCATCTGCACGATCTGCGACAGCATGGTGGCCGCGCCGACACGTTCGGAACGCATCACCAGCGCGCCGCTGGTGTTGAGCGTGGCGCCTATCACCTTGTCGCCCACGCGCTTGGCGACCGGCATCGGCTCGCCCGTGAGCATGGATTCATCGACCGCGCTGCCGCCCTCAATCACCACGCCATCGACCGGCACCTTCTCGCCGGGTCGCACGCGCAGCACATCGCCCACATGCACATGGGTCAGCGGCACGTCGTCCTCGCTGCCATCCTCCCGGATGCGGCGGGCGGTCTTGGGCGCCAGGCCCAGCAGCGACTTGATGGCGGCCGAGGTCTGCGACCGGGCCTTGAGTTCGAGCACCTGGCCCAGCAGCGTGAGCGAGATGATCACGGCGGCTGCTTCAAAGTACACGGCCACGCGGCCCATGGAGATGAACGAATCGGGAAAAACCTGCGGCGCGATGGTTGCCACCACGCTGTAAACGAAAGCGGCGCCAGTGCCCAGACCAATCAAGGTCCACATGTTGGGACTGCGGTTCACCACGGATTGCCAGCCGCGCGAGAAGAACGGCCAGCCGGCCCACAGGACGATGGGGATAGCCAGCACCAGTTCGACCCAGCTCTGCACGGCCATGTCCATCCATTGCAAACGGTGGCCCAGCATGGCAAGCACAAAGACAATGGCTGTCAACGGCAAGGTCCACCAGAAGCGGCGCTGAAAGTCGCGCAATTCGGGGTTTTCATCGTCGTCGAGGTCGGGCAGCAGCGGCTCCAGCGTCATGCCGCACTTGGGGCAGTTGCCCGGATGGTCTTGGCGAATCTCGGGGTGCATCGGGCAGGTGTAGATCGTGCCGGCGGCCGCTGGTGGCATGTCCTCTGGTGGCGTGGGCGCCAGATACTGCAGCGGGTTCGCCGCGAACTTGCCCTGGCACTTGGCGCTGCAGAAATAGTAGGGCCGTCCTTCGTGCGTCAACTTGTGAGCAGACTGCTCCGTGACGGTCATGCCGCACACCGGATCCTTGAGATCGCTTGGCGAGGATGGCTTGGCTGAAGGGCTGGCGTTGTGATGCTGATGCGTTTTCATGTCCATTGGGCTACTTCCTTCTGTCGCTTGTTAGAGTGACCAGCGAAAGGTACGGGGCGCGGATTCGCCCGGCCGTTCGATCCGCAGTTCAATCGCGCCTGGCCGCGGCGCCGGCACATCGAATGCGAGCACGCCTTCACGGTGGTGGCCGCCCGGTGGCGCGCCAAGCCAGCCCGTGGGCTTGAATGTGCGGCCATCATCGGTTGTCAAGGTCGCGCTTTGGCTCAGGTCATCGCTCAGGTCGGCACTGTGCGTGTCCAGCACGACAGCGAACTCCCAGCGGCTGCCCACAAGTCCCATCGACTTCGCAGTCACCTTGACCGTCACGCCCTGCTCGCTCGACGACTGCGGGGCGGTGACGTCAAGGCTTGTTTGTGCCCATGCCACCCAAGGCGCTGTGGCCATCAGGAGGCCGGCCGAAGCCATCGAGGCAGCCAACAACCAGCGCCTGCCCATCACGCAGCCTTTTTTATAAGCCATGGTGCCCTCCTTGAGTAAAAAAGATCAGATATCTCATGGCAGTCAGCGGCAACCGCAACCCCCAGTGCCGCCGCTGTGGCAGCCCGAGGCTTTAGGCGGCGAGGTCGCGGAAGAAGTCGAAGAGCCTGTGGCCAGCTTCGCCGGGTAGCCCGCAGCAGCCAAGGCTGCCACGAGGGAATCGCCGCCTTGCGCCAGCTCACCGCTTACCCGGACACGGCCAGACGCAAGATCGACCTCCACACCGCTGACACCTGGCAGTGGTTGCAACGCCTGCGTGACGTGCTTGACGCATGAGCCGCAACTCATGCCCTCGACTTGCAGATCAATGATGTTCATGATTCAAACTCCTTAAAAAATTAAACGCATGTCGCCTGAAAAAGTCCAGGTCATCTTTTTGACACCGACTCAGCCGTCGACTGGGCCTTGCCGATGCGAGGAATAAACCGGGGCGTGCGCTGGGCGTAGCGCTCGAACGCTTCGCCAAACTGCGCACGCATTTCAGTCTCTTCAGTCAGAGCCAGGCGCCCGTACATGATCAGCAGAATCGGGAACATGACCAGGGTCAGCAGCGTCGGCCACTGCAACAGAAAGCCCAGCAGGATCAGGACAAAAGCCACGTACTGTGGATGCCGAATCACGGCATAAGGCCCGGTGGTCGCCAGCGCATGCTGGCGCTGGGCGTGGTACAGCACATTCCAGGCGCTGGACAGCAGGATGAACCCCCAGGCCAGAAAGATGTAGCTGGCAAGATGCAGGACACCAAAGTGAGGGTCACCTTTCTCGCCCAGCAAGGTTGACCACAGGTGACCGCTATCGTGGGACAGGATGTCCAGGCCCGGATACCTGGTCTGCAGCCATCCCGAGAGCAGGTAGATGGTCAACGGAAAGCCATACATCTCAACAAACAAGGCCACGACAAAAGCGGCAAAGGCCCCAAAGGTTCGCCAGTCCCGCGCCGTTGCCGGCTTGAAAAAACTGTAGGCAAACATGATGAAAACGGCCGAGTTGATGACAACCAGCAGCCACAGCCCGTAGGCCGGTTGGTCATGGGTCATGAGGGATCTCCCTGATTCGGTTGGGCTGGCTGCTCCGGTCCTGATTTTGTTTTGCCAGGGCCATGATGACGGCCATGCCCCCCATGGCCGTGATGCATGAACACATGCATCAGCGGGCATGCCAGAAGCAGCAGGTAGGGCAGCGCACCCAGGAAGTGGGCGCGGTGCTCGCTCAGCAAAAAGTATGCGGCGACGGCACCGAACACCACCAGACCCAGGCCGTACCTGGAGCGCCAAAATGGCGGCGCGTTAGTCTGGCCTGGCTGTACATCGTGGTCGTGGTTCATTTGGAAACCTCCTGGTCTGAACGGGCTAAAGCCTGCGCATCGGGCCGCCTTCAGCCCTGCAGAACGCCTTGCGGGATGGCTGTGCCTTCCCAAAGCGGGAGTTGGTCAACGCATCAATCGGTTGGACAACCAGGCAAAGAACACACCGGCAAAAAAGGCCCAGCTGCTCAGAACGAGGAGCGCCGTCAGGAACCCCGTCCACGCGAATGGGCGCAGCTGCACCATGGTGCTGAAGTCCATGCCATGGAACAGGTTGTTCATGAAGCCCAGAAACGGACCGGGCGCCAAGGCCCAGACCAGCGCGCACAGGGCATAGAACAGCCCGACGGTGATGGCCAGCGCGAGGCCAGTGCGAAGCGGTGTCATGGCATGGGCTCCTTCATTTGGCGGGTGCCGCCGGCATCCGGTCCATCATCATTTTCATCATGGCCTGCATCATTTCCATGCGCTTTTCCATCATCTGCTGGTGCGCGCCCATGTCGCCCGTCATTCCCGGCATGCCTTTCATGCCGCCCTTGCCAGCGCCGGACATGCCTTCCATCATGGCCATGCTGTCCTGCATGGTTTTCATGTGTTCGGCCATCAGCTGGCTGCGCTCTTGCGGGGTCTTGGCGTTCATCATCTTGTCGTGCATGCCCTGCATGGTCTTCATCTGCGCGTCCATTTTTGCCATCTGGTCGGGTGTGGCCATGCTGTTGGCAGACGCAGTGCCCATGGGCATCATCGTCGGCGCCGTGTTGCAGGCGGTCAATGCGATGGCGGCAGTCAGGGCAACGGCAAGGGGAATGAATCGAAAATGGGTCATGACAGACTCCTGGTCAGGTGGCGGAAAAATGGAATGCGGTGTGCTGTGGGTAAGCACCGACGCAGGTGTAATGCTCAAGTCTGCTTTTTTGCGCCTGGGCACAAAAGCAAATTGGATTGGAATATGGACGCAGACCGCAGACCGCAGAGCGCGAGGCTCAGGGTCAAACGTCGGAAGGCGGCTAAATGGCCAGTCGCGAGAAGCGAACGCGGATGGGCAGCCCAGGCGTGGCCGGCTGCTCGACATCCATTTGGCGAAGCGTTGGAATGACGGGTGCTACTCTGCTCCAGAGAACCAGAACGAGGAGCGCTGGACCTGGATCAATCTGGGCAACCGTCAAGTCCAGCTTGGGGAAAGAGCGTGATCCATCGTCGCAAACTTTCAGGCACGGTGCCTTGAAGTGCAACTCATCAACGCCATCGGCAACGGCCCCGGCGTGACCGGGCAATATCACGGATGCGTGCGCAGCTTCGGAAGATGCGGCTGTCGCGATGTGGGAGTGCGTTTGACGCGCTTCCAGCAAACAGGCGTTGGCGACCCCTGAAGCCAGGGCAAACAGCCACACCAGCAACACCATGAATGCGGTGTTGCGTTTGGCTCGGGTGTTGGAAAAAAGCTTCATGGCGGTTGAGATCACAGAGATTTCATCGTACGCGCATAGGGCAACGAATAATTGATTCACGTCAATAAACGCGGCATCACATAACAAGCTGGACAAGCAAACACCGAGCCCATCAGCCCGATCAAGCCCAAGCCATGCTTAAACCACTGCACGGCGTCGCCTCCAGAAGCTGCCCGATGTGCGCTAAGTTTCTCGCGGCCTGCGCATCAGGAGGTACACCGCCGGAATCACGAACATCGACAGCAGCGGCGCCGTGATCATGCCGCCCACCATGGGCGCGGCGATTCGCTGCATGACCTCGGAGCCCGTCCCGGTTCCCCACATGATGGGAAAGAGGCCGGCCAGGATCACGGCCACTGTCATCGCCTTGGGACGCACGCGCAACACCGCGCCTTCACGGATGGCATCGAGCAGGTCGGCAGCGCTGGTTTTCCCCTGCGCGAGCCTGTCGTCCCAGGCAGACCTCAGGTACAGCAGCATGATCACGCCGAATTCAGCCGAAACACCGGCCAGGGCAATGAACCCAACCGCCCCGGCAATGGAGAGGTTGTAGCCCAGCAGGTAAAGCAGCCAGATGCCGCCCACCAGCGCAAACGGCAGCGTGGCCATGATCAGCAAAGCTTCGTCGAAGCGCTTGAAGGTCAAATACAGCAACACGAAGATGATGAGCAGCGTAAACGGCACCACCACCTTGAGCCTGGCCGTGGCGCGTTCCAGGAACTCGAACTGGCCGGACCAGGAGATGGAATACCCGGGCGGCAGCTTGACCTTTTCGGCCACGGCTTTCTGCATGTCCTGCACGGCCGAGCGCAGATCGCGGCCCCGGATGTCCACATAGACCCATCCCGACAGACGGGCGTTTTCGCTGCGCAGCATGGGCGGGCCATCGGTGATGCGGATGTCGGCCACGTCCGAGAGCACCAGGCGCTGACCGCGTTCGGTCACGATGGGCAGGCTGCGCAGCTTTTCCAGGGAATCGCGCAGTTCACGCGGGTAGCGCAGGTTGATGGGAAAGCGCTGCAGGCCCTCGACGGTTTCGCCAATGTTCTCGCCGCCTACCGCCGAGCTGATGACCGACTGCACGTCAGCGATGTTCAGGCCAAAGCTGGCTGCTGCGTCACGCCGGATGTTCACGTCCACGTAGCGTCCGCCGGTCAGGCGCTCGGCCAGCGCGCTGCTGACGCCCGAAACATCCTTCAGCGCCCGCTCGATCTCGCCGGTGAGACGGTCGATGGTCGCCAAATCGGTGCCCGCCACCTTGACGCCCACCGGGCTCTTGATGCCGGTGGCCAGCATGTCGATGCGATTGCGGATAGGCGGCACCCAGATGTTGGACAAGCCCGGAACTTTCACGATGCGGTCGAGCTCTTCCACCAGCTTGTCCTGGGTCATGCCCGGGCGCCACTGCTCGCGCGGCTTGAACTGGATGGTGGTTTCGAACATCTCCATCGGCGCGGGGTCGGTTGCGGTCTCGGCGCGCCCGGCTTTGCCGTAAACAGTGGCGACTTCAGGCACGGTCTTGATCAGCCGGTCGGTCTGCTGCAGCAACTCGCCCGCCTTGCCAGCCGACAGGCCCGGCAACGCAGACGGCATGTAAAGCAAATCGCCCTCGTCAAGCCGGGGCATGAACTCGCCGCCGATATGCTGCAGCGGCCACAGGCTGATGACCAGCACGATGGCAGAGGCCAGCAGCGTGAGTTTTGGCGCGCGCAGAACCCCCTCCAGCATGGGCCGGTAGACCGCGATCAGCAAGCGGTTCAGGGGATTGGCCCGCTCATCGGGAATCCGGCCCCTGATGAGGTAACCCATCAGCACCGGAATCAGGGTGACCGACAGTCCGGCCGCAGCCGCCATGGCATAGGTCTTGGTAAAGGCCAGTGGCGAGAACATCCGGCCTTCCTGGGCTTCAAGGGTGAACACCGGGACAAACGACAAGGTGATGATGAGCAGCGAAAAGAACAGCGCCGGCCCCACTTCAGCCGCCGCGTCGCCGATAACCCGCCAGCGCGCCTCGCCCTGCAACGTTTTGTCGGGATGGTCGTGGCCCCACTGCTCCAGGTGTTTGTGGGCGTTTTCGATCATGACCACGGCGGCATCGACCATGGCGCCAATGGCAATGGCAATGCCACCGAGCGACATGATGTTCGCGTTCACCCCCTGGTAGCGCATCACAATGAAGGCGATCAGAATGCCGATCGGCAGCGAAATGATGGCCACGAATGCCGAGCGCAAGTGGAACAAAAAGATAAAGCACACCACCGCCACGACAAGGAATTCTTCCAGCAGCTTGTAGGCGAGGTTGTCCACGGCGCGCTTGATCAGCCCGGAGCGGTCGTAGACCGGCACGATTTCCACGCCCTTGGGCAGGCTGGACTGCAATGATGCGAGCTTGGCTTTCACGGCTGCAATCGTTTCGAGCGCATTCTTGCCCGAACGCATGATGATCACCCCGCCGGTGGCTTCGCCCTCACCGTCCAGTTCACCAATGCCGCGGCGCATTTCCGGGCCGATCTGGATACGCGCCACGTCGCCCAGGCGCACCGAGACGCCGTTGGGGGTCGTCATCAAAGGCACTGCGCGGAAATCGTCGAGCGATTGCAGATAACCCGAGGCCCGCACCATGTACTCGGCCTCCCCCAATTCGAGCACCGAGCCACCGGCCTCCTGGTTGGCCTTCTGGATGGCCTCGACCACCCGGGTGTGCGGGATGGCATAGGCGGCCAGCTTGTCCGGATCGAGCACGATCTGGTACTGGCGCACCATGCCGCCTATGGAGGCGACCTCGGCGACGTTGGGAACGGTTTTGAGCTCGTACTTGAGAAACCAGTCCTGCAGCGCGCGCAGCTGCGAAGCATCCTGCGTGCCGCTGCGGTCGATCAGGGCGTATTGGTAAATCCAGCCCACGCCTGTCGCGTCCGGCCCCAGCGAGGCTTTTGCAGCCGCCGGCAGGCGTGATTGCACCTGGTTAAGGTACTCCAGCACCCGCGAGCGTGCCCAGTACAGGTCGGTGCCGTCCTCGAACAGCACGTAGACAAACGAGTCACCAAAGAACGAGTAGCCGCGCACCGTCCTGGCGCCCGGCACCGAGAGCATGGTCGTGGTCAACGGGTAAGTGACCTGGTTCTCGACAATGCGAGGTGCCTGGCCGGGGTAGCTGGTGCGGATGATGACCTGCACGTCGGACAGGTCAGGCAGCGCATCCAGGGGTGTCCTGAGCACCGAGTACACGCCCCAGGCGCTGATCATCAAGCTGGCCAGCAGCACCAGAAAGCGGTTGGCGATGGACCATCGGATCAGACCGGCGATCACCTCTTGCTCCCTGACGCTGCAGGCGCGGCGCCTGGTGCGGAGGCCAGAGGCGTGACCCGTGTTAGTTGAGGCAGCCCGTCCGCACCCATATAAAACTCAAAGCTCACCCGGTCGCCGGCTTGCAGGTTACGCGGAAGCTCCTTGAGAGGTGGCTGCTTGAAATCCATGGTCATGGCGCCCCACTTCAGTGAGGGGATTGGCCCATGCGACAGTGTGATCTCGTCTTTGCCGATGGCTTCGACCGTGGCCTCGCCTTCATGGCGCGGTGCAGTCGTGGCAGCTGCCGGCTTGGGCACTTCATTCAACCGGGCTTCAACCCCCTTGAGGCTGGCCTCGGAATCAATCAGGAACTGTGAAGACACCACGACGCGCTGGCCGGCCTGCAGACCGCGCTTGATTTCAGTCTGTCCGCCGGCCTCAATCCCGGATTCCACCTCAACCGGCCGAAAGCGTCCATTTTCCTCGGCCAGCATGACGACCGTGCGCTTGCCGGTCTGGATGACGGCCTCGGTGGGAACCAGCAAGGCCTTTTCGGCGCGCATGTCCATGAACTGCATGGATACGAACATGCCAGGCACCAGACGTGCGCCCGGGTTGGCCAGCTCAAGCCGGGCCTTGAGCGTGCGCGTCGCGGGGTTCACCTCGGGCAAGACAGCCTGGACCTTGCCGTCGAAGGTCATGCCAGGCGCTGCCGGGCTGCGCGCCTGGACTGTCGCCCCTGGCCGCAGCAATGCGGACTGGCTTTCGGGCACCTCCGCGTTAGCCCAGACGGTGGACAGCCCGTTGATGCGAAACAGGGTCGTGCCGGCCATCACCGTCATTCCTTCGCGGGCCAGCAGTTCCACCACCACACCACCAATCGGCGCTGTCAGCGTGATGCGGGTCTGTGTTTTTCCGGTCGCTTCCACCTGGCGAATCTGCGCGTCGCTCATGCCCGCCTGGCGCATGCGCTGGCGGGCGCCGTCCACCAGTGACGCCAGGTCACGGCCCTGCATGCGTTTGATGGCCAAAAACTCTTCCTGGGCTGCCACCCAGTCCGGCACATAAAGATCTACCAGCGGCTGACCCTTCGCTACCCGGTCCAGCGTGGCCCGCACATGCAGGCGCTCGACATAACCGGTTGCCCGGGCCTGAATGATGGCTTGGTCTCGCTCGTTGAACGCGATGCTGCCTACAGCGGAAACCTGCGGCGACAGCGTGCCCTCGGTCACCATCGCGGTACGCACGCCCAGATTTTGTTGAATGCGCGGGCTGACGGTGACCTTACCTTGATCGGCGTCGCCATTCGCATAGACCGGCACCAGCATCATGTCCATGAAAGGCGACTTGGCCGGCTTGTCGAACTTGCTGCCTGGCACCATGGGGTCGTGGTAGTAAAGAATTTTGCTGCCGGTGATCGGATCGGTGTCCCCCGCCTTGAGGCCTGCGGCGATATGGCGGCGGCTCGCCTCTTCACCTTCGGCGACGCTCTGAGGGCCGGGCGTTGGCGCTGTGGTTAGGCTTGGCGGTGCGTCACCGGGCGTGGCGACTGCCGCCATGCTGCTGCCGTTTTTCATGCCCAGCGTGTACAGGCCGTAACCGGCGGCGCCCAGCACGCCCGCAGCAAGCAGCGCGGCAATGAGAAATTTCCTGTTCATGGCTGCTCCCTGGCGATGGTTGCCCTGCCGTGATCGGGAATCAGGAAATTGAGTTGTGCCCAGGAGCGCGCCGTTTCCATCTCCAGGCTCAAGGCCTGCATGCGGACTTCAATTTCGTCGCGGCGTGCTGACAGCCCGGCAGCCAGGTCGCTTTTGCCGATGCGATAGGCTGTGAGCGTCGCCTCGGAGCGCTGTCGGGCGGTGGGGATCAACTCGTCACGGTACCGGACCAGCCGATCCTTGCCCGTCTGCCATTCGTTGAGCAGGACGCGTACCTCGGCTTCGTTCTTGCGCAGCATGTCCTCGTACCTGGCCCTGGCTTCGTCAACCATGGCCAGCTTGGCGCCCAACTCACGGTTCTGGCGGTTTTTCTGGTCCCACTGCAAGGGGATGGATACGCCGATGGAAAGCATGTTGGAGAAGGCTGGGCCGCGCTGGGCGTAGCTCGCCTCCACGCTGATGTCGGCCTTCTTGTCAGCCTGGGCAAGCCGGGCCTCGGTTTCGGCCGCCTCAATTTCGGCGCTGATGACCAACAGTTCGGGATGCCGCTCGAGGTGTTCGTTCAGAACGTCATCGTGCAACGGCGTGCTTTGCCATTGTGGTGTTCCTGCAAGCGGTCGTTCAGCATCGGCCGCGCCCACCCACCGGGCCAGCATCAAGGAAGCGCTGCGCGACTGGCGATCAATCTGGCTCAACCGGTCTTGCAGCGCGATGACTGCGGCGCGGGCTGCGAACACGTCAGCCTGGCTGCCCCGGTTGGTGCGAAAGGCGCTGTCGGCGGCTTGAACCTGCAGTCGGGTTTCCTCAATTTGCTGCTGCAACAATTCACGCTGGGCTTGCGCGTAATAGCGATCCAGCCAGGCCAGCGCCGTGCCCTGCTGCACGTTGGCCAGCGTCAGTTGCCGCTGCGCCTGCACCCGCTGGGCGTCGCGTTCAAACTTTTCCGCCCTGAGCTGGCGTTTCTCAAGGCGCGGAATCTCCTGCATGACGCCAATGCGGCGCATGGTCATGAAGTCACGCGTGAGGCTGAGACGGTCCGGGCCATTGGCCGGCAGGTTGTCAATGCCAAGCTTGAGCACGGGGTCGGGCAACTGGCCGGCAGCCACGCCCTGCTCGCGGGCGGCGGTGGTGAGCGCGTCCTGGGCAAGCAGTTGCCGGGAACGGCCCACCGCAATGCGCTGCGCCTCCACCAGGGTCAACGGGTCAGTTGCCCAGGACGGGAACCCCATGGCAACCAGCAGGGCGGCAACGGCGGCCCGGTAAATCGGAAACGGAATTGACATAAAACCTCCAGAGCACAAGTAACGACCTGCCGATGCACGGGAAATGCATCGGGCAGGAGCCAGGTGGTCTGAAAGGTTAAAGGCGGAAACAACAGTTGCTGATGGTCACGGGCGGTGCCGTGGTGCGCATCAGATGGGGCGCCTGCAGTGGCGCTCCCGACAACACCGGAACCATGGCCGGCAATGTGAAATCGGCAGGCTGGGCGCCGATGGCTACGGGGGGCGGCAACTCGTACCTGTCGGCAGTTTGCTGACCCGCCTGGCAGTGCGCCTGACACAAATTGGGCTGCACTTCGTCCCTGTTCAGCGTCATGGATTCGGCACAGGGCATGCCCGCCTCAGCCATCGCAGCTACGCCAGCAGCTTTTGATGCAGCACCCGAACAAATGTAGCCAGCCACCGCCAGCTGCATGAACAGCAGGCTGATCAGCGCGAACAGTGCTGTCGTCAAGCGGGTGCGGCGGTTCGAGGGCATGGGTTGAAATTAGAAGGTGGACAATAAAGCAGGCGGCGCGAACATCAAGTTTAGTGGGACTGCAATCAATAGGCTGATTTGCTTTTGTCCAGCTTCAATGGAAAAAGTTCAACGCGACTTTAATTGCTATATTTTTGATAGCTACATGCGCTTATGCATAAAGCGCAATCGGCATTTTTGATACCTATTTAATGCCTTAGCCTGATCCGGTGCTGTAGCCCATGCTAAGGTGGCTGCATGAGCAAAACCATCCGTTACACCCTGCTGTCGCTGCGCGATTTGGCGGTTTCCGCCGGCCCCTTCATTGTGCTGGCCGTCACCCTGCTGACGCTGGCCTACTGGTGGCTGGACCCGAACCCGCCCAAGCGCGTGACGCTGGCCACCGGCCCGGCGCAAAGCGCCTATGAGGAGTTCGGCAAGCGCTACGCAAAAATCCTGGCCCAGGATGGCATCGAGGTCGTGCTGCTTGCGTCGCAAGGCTCGGCCGACAATTTTCAGCTGCTGCGCGAAGGCAAGGCCGACCTGGGATTTGTCCAGGGCGGCACCCGTGAAGCCCGGCCCGAAGACGAAGCCATGCTGGAGTCGCTGGGCAGCCTGTTTGTCGAGCCGGTGTGGCTTTTTTACCGCAAGGACGTTCTGCCGAAATCCACCGGCGCTTCGCTCGATGCGCTGACCCAGCTGCAGGGCTTGCGCGTGAACATCGGCACCGCCGGAAGCGGCATTCCCAGCCTGATGAACAAGCTGCTGGCCAGCAACAACATCGATGCGTCCAGCCTCAAGCTCTCCGAGCTGGAGCAGACGCCCGCCACCGTTGCCTTTCTGGAAGGCCGGCTTGATGCCATCGTGTTTGCGTCCGCGCCCGAATCGCTGATGGTGCAGATGCTGCTGCAGACCCCGGGCGTCGGGCTGATGGATTTTCCGCAAAGCGAAGCGTATTCGCGGCGCTTTGCCTTTCTGAGCCCGGTCGTGCTGCCGCGCGGCGTGGTCGATCTGGCGGGCAACATTCCAGCGCAGGATGTGCGGCTGGTGGCACCGACCACGGCGCTGATCGACCGCAAGGAAACCCATCCGGCCCTGCTGCAGCTGTTTGTGCAGGCGGGCAAGCAGATTCATGGTGGCGCCGGCTGGTTCAGGCGCGCGCGCGACTATCCCAACCTGGCGAACAACGAATTGCCGATTGCCGCCGAGGCCGAGCGTAGCATCCACAACGACAAGCCTTTCCTGCAGCGCTACCTGCCCTTCTGGGTCGCCAACCTGGTTGAACGCATGTGGCTGGTGATGGGCATTATTTTGGCGATCATGCTGCCGCTGTCGCGCATCGTGCCGCCGCTGTACGAGTTTCGGGTGCGCTCGCGCATTTTCCGCTGGTACGGCCAGCTCAGGGAGATTGAAAACCGGGTTGACAGCGCCGACGACCAGCACGCGCTGCTTGAAGAGCTGAGCAGCCTGGAACGCCGTGCCGAAAAAATCAGCGTGCCGCTGTCTTACGCCAGCGAGCTGTATGCGCTGCGCAACAACATTCAGCTGGTGCGCAGGAAACTGCAGGGCCGGCAAAAATTTTCCAACGCACCGTAAGTAGTCAATGGGCTGCACATGACCTCAACGACCCAGGCAGTTGCCAACGAAACCGCGCCGCCATGGCATGCCCTGGCGGCCGAACAGGTGCTGGCGCAACTGGCGTGCGACCCGGCATCGGGACTGAGCGCTGCGGAGGTCGCCCGGCGGCGCGCGCAGGGCGGCGCCAACACCCTGCCCGAGCCGCCGCGCCGCTCTGCGCTGCTCATCATCGCGCGCCAGTTCCAGAGCCCGCTGATCTACATCCTGTTTGCAGCGGCGATGCTGGCGGTGGCGCTGTCGCATTACGGCGATGCGGTGGTGATCCTGCTGGTGGTGCTGGCCAATGCGCTGATAGGCGCCTTCCAGGAGGGCCGCGCCGAGCGCTCCATGGCCTCGCTCAGGCAACTGTCGGCGCTGCGTGTGCGCGTGCTGCGCGGCGGCCAGGAAGCGTCGGTCGAGGCGCGTGAGCTGGTGGCCGGCGATGTGCTGCTGCTGGCGGCAGGCGACGCGATTGGCGCCGATGCACGGCTGATCGAGCAAGCCCAGCTGCAGGTCGCCGAAGCGGCGCTGACCGGCGAGTCGGTTCCGGTCAGCAAGGCGACGCTGGCCCTGCCGGAAGCAACCGGCCTGGCCGACCGCCACAACATGGTGTTTTCGGGCACCCATGCCACCGCCGGGCGCGCCCGGGCGGTGGTGGTGGCGATTGGCAGCCAGACGGAAGTCGGCCGCATTGCCGGGCTGACCGAAACCGCGACCGAACCCAAGACCCCGCTGGAGCAGCGCATCGAGCAGTTTGGCCGCTGGCTGGTGGTGGCGGCGCTGGGGCTGTTTGTCACGGTGGTCGTGCTGGGCCTGTACCGCGACCTGCCGCTGGCCGAGGTGCTGATGGTGGCCATCAGCCAGATGGTGTCGATGGTGCCCGAAGGCCTGCCGGTGGCCATGACCATCGCGCTGGCCGTGGGCATGCAGCGCATGGCCGCGCGCGGCGCCATCATCCGCCGCCTGTCGGCGGTCGAGACGCTGGGCTCGACCACCGTGATCTGCACCGACAAGACCGGCACCCTGACGCGCAACGAAATGACCGTCAGCCAGCTCTGGCTGCCCGGCGGCATCACAGTAGCCGTCAGCGGCATCGGCTACGCGCCCGAGGGCCGGCTGAACGCTGACCATGCGGGCACCCTGCCGCTGCTGCAGGCCGCCGTGCTGTGCAACGACGCGCAACTGCTGCCGCCCGGAGAAGCCCGCGCCCAATGGTCGGTGCTGGGCGACCCGACCGAAGGCGCGCTGATCGTGCTGGCGGCCAAGGCCGGGATTGACCTGGAACAGTTGACCCGCGACGCGCCGCGCGAAGTCGAGCTGCCTTTTGACTCCGACACCAAGATGATGGCCACGCGCCACCGCTTTGCCGATGCGCCGCGCCGGGTGTTCATCAAGGGCGCGCCCGAAGCGCTGCTCTGCCTGTGCGCCACCAGCGATGCCGCAGTGGTCCAGGCGGCGCGCACGGCCGCCGAAGCCATGGCCGGTCGCGCGCTGCGCGTGCTGGCATTTGCCGTGGTGGACGACGACCCGCTGGACGCCGGCACGGGCTTTTGCGCCCTGGCAGGACGCGTGCGCCTGCTCGGCCTGGTCGGCCAGATCGACCCGCCGCGCGAAGAGGTCAAGGCCGCCGTCGCCGAATGCCGGGCCGCCGGCATCCGGCCGGTCATGGTGACGGGCGACCACAAGCTGACCGGGCTGGCGATTGCGCGCGAACTCGGCATTGCCCGCGAAGGCGACCGCGCGGTCGATGGCGCCGAACTGGAGCGCATGGGCGAGGCCGATCTGCGCAACGACCTGGACCGCATCGCCGTTTTTGCGCGCGTGCATCCGGCGCAAAAACTGCGCATCGTCGAGGCCCTGCAGGCGCGCGGCGAGGTGGTCGCCATGACCGGCGACGGCGTTAACGACGCACCCGCGCTGGCGCGCGCCGATGTCGGCATCGCCATGGGCATCACCGGCACCGAGGTCGCCAAGAGCGCGGCCAAGATCATCGTCACCGACGACAATTTTTCGACCATCGTCGGCGCGGTCGAGCAGGGGCGCGTGGTCTATGGCAACCTGAAAAAAGTGATCCTGTACCTGTTCGCCACTTCGATGGCCGCGGTGCTGGTGCTGATACTGGCCCTGCTGGGCGGCTACCCGCTGCCGCTGGTGGCGGTGCAGATCCTGTGGATCAACATCGTCACCGAGGGCACGCTGACCGTGAACCTGGTGATGGACCCGCCCGATGGCGACGAGATGAGGCGCGCACCAGTGCCACGCGATGACCCGTTGCTCGGGCACGAGATGCTGGCGCGCGTGGCGCTGATGACGCCGCTGATTGCCGGGATCACCTTTGGCTGGTTCTGGTGGCGGCTCGGGCAAGAGGTGCCGATCGGGCTGGTGCGCACCGAAACCTTCACGCTGCTGGCGATGTGCGCGTGGTTCAACGTGCTGAACTGCCAGTCGGCCAGCCGCTCGGCGCTGGCGCTGGGCGTGCTGAAGAACCCCTGGCTGCTGGGCGGCCTGGGGCTGAGCCTGCTGCTGCAGGCACTGGTGCTGTATGCGCCGCCCATGAACACCCTGTTTCATACCGTGCCGCTGGCGCCCGCCTCGCTGCTGCCGCTGGCAGCGCTGGCCAGCAGCGTGCTGTGGGCTGAAGAGCTGCGCAAGCTCATCGCGCGCTTGGCGCGCGGGCGTGCGCCATGACGCTTCAAGCATGTACTCTTCTTCGTTGCAAGCCTGGCTTCAAACTCATTTTTAAAGGTGCCCAACGTGAAAATTATTGACTCCCTCGCCTCCGGGGCCGCAGAAATAGCCATCGTTCGCCGCGACATTCATGCCCATCCCGAACTGTGCTTTGAGGAACTGCGCACGGCCGACGTGGTGGCCCGGAAGTTGATCAGCTGGGGCATTCCGGTTCACCGGGACATGGGCACCACCGGCGTGGTCGGCATCGTGCATGGGCGCGACGGCGGTGCCTGCGGGCGCGGCGTCGGCCTGCGCGCCGACATGGACGCCCTGCCCATGCAGGAATTCAACACCTTCGCCCATGCGAGCCAGCATGCGGGCAAGATGCACGCCTGCGGCCATGACGGCCACACCGCCATGCTGCTGGCCGCCGCGCAGCATTTGTCAACGCACCGCGACTTCGACGGCACGGTGTACCTGATCTTCCAGCCGGCCGAGGAAGGCGGCGGCGGCGCCCGGGAGATGATCAGGGACGGCCTGTTTGAAAAGTTTCCCATGGAGGCGGTTTTTGGCATGCACAACTGGCCGGGCGGCGCGGTCGGCATGTTCGCCGTCAGCGCCGGGCCGGTCATGGCCTCCAGCAACGAATTCAGGATCGTCATCCGTGGCAAGGGTAGCCATGCGGCCATGCCGAACATGGGCATCGACCCGGTTCCGGCCGCCTGCCAGATGGTGCTGGCCTTTCAGACCATCATCAGCCGGAACAAAAAACCGCTGGACACCGGCGTCATCTCGGTCACGATGATTCATGCCGGCGAAGCCACCAACGTGGTGCCTGACTCGTGTGAACTCCAGGGAACCGTGCGCACCTTCAGCACCGGGGTGCTGGACCTGATCGAGCAGCGCATGAAAGCGATTGCCGAACACACCTGCGCGGCTTTCGAGGCGCAGTGCGAATTCGAGTTTTCGCGCAACTATCCCCCGACCATCAACTCGGTAGCCGAAGCTGACTTTGCACGGCAGGTCATGGTGGACATCGTCGGGGCGGACAAGGTGCTGGCCCAGGAGCCCACCATGGGCGCCGAAGATTTTTCCTACATGCTGCAGGCCAAGCCGGGCGCGTACTGCTTCATCGCCAACGGCGAAGGCGACCATCGGGAAATGGGTCACGGCGGCGGGCCCTGCACGCTGCACAACCCGAGCTATGACTTCAATGACGAGCTGATTCCCCTGGGCGGCACTTACTGGGTGCAACTGGCCAGCCGCTGGCTGAACACGCCCGCCAGGGCTTGATGCTTAACCGCCCTTGCGCTGCACGCTGTTTTGCATGGCGGTGCGGGCCACACTGTCGAGTGCGCCTTCAAATACGCCCTGCTGGCTGATCACCTTGACCAGGTTCAGCTTCAGCAGATGGCGCAGCACATGGGACGTCATCGAATGCTTGCGCCCTCCTTCGCTGGTGAACATGAACAAGGTGCTGCGCGGGCTGACCCATGTCAATTGCGCACGCAGCCATTGCATGTCCACGAGCAAGTCAACCCAGTCGCCCAGATTCAGGTCAATGCTCTCGCCCAGCCCAGCCAGTCCGGATATGGCGGCACTGACGCTGTCCTGCGGCTCAAGCATGTCGTTCCTGGGTTCTCCCACCACGGACGGACCATCCCAGTCCTCCATGAAACCTGAATGCTGGGCCTCGGAAGGCGCCATCCACAGCGGCGCGACATCCTGGTCTTCAGCTTCGGCAAACATTTTCTCCAGCACATGGGTCTTTTTGGGCAAGTCCGCAGGCACTTCAGGCCGGGCCTTGAGTGCAACCCGGTGCACAGCCATGAGTTGATCAAAAAATGGGCGGGATTGTTCAACGGGGAAATCGATGGATGCCAGCCCCTGCCTGAGCGACTGGAGCATGTCCGGGATCATTTTAAGAAGCCGCTTTTGATGGCTTGCGACCGGCCCGATATCAAGACTCCAGAGTACATCGCCCAGCGTCAGGCTGAATACGGCCTGGCTGGTGCCAAATGTTTCACTCTGGCCAGCCAGCCGTTCCCGCGCCATGACCTGCGCCCAGGGGCCGGTGAGGAAGGCAGTGATGATGCGGTTGCCCTCGACGAAATCGGGGCGCGCCCTGATTTCGCCCGCAATTTTTGCAGCCATCAGGTTACGCTGCTCCGCCTGCAGCAAAGCCTGTACCGCCAGACGCTGGGCCTGGCGGTGTTCCGGGGTATTGCGGTTCTGACTGCGCTCAAAGTCCTGAAGCAACTCGGCAAAATGCTGGGCATCGCTGACCTGGCTCTGCGCAAGCAAGGTAGCAACCTTCTGCAGGTTCTGCATGAATTCTGAAAAACCGGGGGCGTTCTCGCTGGCATACCCCAGGCTGGCACTGGTGACGGTTTCCAGCAGTCTTCTGGCAGGATGGGTTTTGTCGCTGAAAAACCGGGGGTCGGTCACCGCCAGACGCAAAAAGGCCGGCTCGACGCTGGCAATGACCTGCCTGACCGGCGTCAAGAGCCGCTCGTCATGGGCCATCTGCTCAATCATCAGTCCAACCACTTCAATGGCCAGTGACTGGCCCAGGGTTTTGGCGTCTGTCTTGAGGCGCGCGCGTAATTGCGCGACAGGCGGCGAGGGAGCCGGCCGCGTCAGTTTTGTCCTGGCCGAAACCAGTCCCTTCTCTTCAAGTTCAGTCAGAACGTCAAGCGCGGCGGGCACGGTATGCGAAAAATCCTGATGCACAAACTCTTCGGTTCCGAAATCCGAAAACGAAGTGGGTTCATGGGAAGAATTTTCATAATCCCCCACCAGCAGATGGTGCAGGTGGTCGAGCGTGAGCAATGGCTTGCGACTGGCTTGCGCCGTTTCATTTTCAACAACTTCAGGCTTGCCATACCCTGTATTGGCCGGTTCAGGAAAATCTGGGGACGCCTGGAATCCCTCCAGCCTTCCGGTCGGCCAAGCTCTTCCAATCCTGCCTTGAGGTGCACCGACGACGCCGTAGGCGGCCGGCTCAATGCCCTGGCCGGCCAGGAAATCATTCAGCAACACATACAGCGCCTGCAGCTCTTCGCCCATGATCCCGGCGCCATCGAGCAGCCAGCAGGCACGCGTCTGGCTGGAAACGGGAAGTGACTGCAACAACTGAATCAAGGCCAGGGTGATGACTTCGGGACGCAGTGGGTTGCTGTCGCCCTTGACCACCAAAAATCCCTGCGCAGTACTCAGGCGCGCGGAAAAACCGGCCAGCCCTGATTCGCAAGCCAGCCTGACGAGTTGCTGCAGGCGCGCGCTTTCCACGGCTTCCTGGACCTGGTTGTCACCCATCAGCTCCAGTTCGTCAAAGCTCACGGATGACAGCGAACGCCGGGGATTGAGCGATTTTCTGACCGTGCCGGCAGCGGCATCATCGGCAATGGCCTTTTTCAATTTTGCTGAAAACCCTTGCTCAAGCATGAGCCGGTTCTTCTTGAGCACTGCGATGGCAGACTGCATCTGATGCCGTTCCGCAGGCTCATGAACGGCCAGGGAGCGCTCGTACATCGCACTCACAAGTTTTGAAGACCAGCGGTCAATCAGGAAGGCCGACTGCCTGAGTACCTCGTCAACACACGACTGGAAGGCCGCAGTCGGAGCCTGTGATGAAGTCGTCATGACGTTTGGTACCCCCCTTTAAGCGAAATTTGCAATAACACAACAAGACAAGCGGACCGAAGGCAAAACCCTGTTTCACCCGGTACGGTCCGGCTCAAGAATGCAGGCCCAGATCCTGCCAGCCGGAATGCCCCAGCTTTTCCAGTGTCTTGATATTCTCTTCAAAAATGGCTTCCGCTTCCGGAAAAGCCTGCACCGCGCGGTCTATGCTTTCCTCGCGCAGCAAATGAAGCATAGCAAATGGCGCACGATTGGTGTAATTGCTGATGTCGTCTGGCTCGGTGCCGTCAAACTGGAATTTCGGATGAAAACTTGCCAGTTGCACCACGCCTTCGAGCGCATGCTCGTCCAGCACGCCTTCGGCGATTTCCAGGAAGTCATTGAAGTCCAGGAAATCATCAAAGAGCGTCGGATGGATCAGCAGCGTCGTGTCGATTTCCTCCGCCGGCGTGGCCACCAGCAGGTCAAGCTCGCGGTCCAGCTCTTCCAGCAGGTCGTCGGCATGGCGGGCCTGGCTGACCACCAGGCGAACCTGATTCTTGACGTAAACCGCCTTGGCAAACGGGCACAGGTTCAGGCCGATCACGGCTTTTTCAAGCCAGTGACGGGTCTGCTTCAGGACATCCTCGTCGGTCATGCTCACGCTCGGATTACTTCAGGTTCTTGAAGCGCATGCGCTTGGGCTTGGCGCCCTCTTCGCCCAGACGCTTCTTCTTGTCGGCTTCGTATTCCTGGTAGTTGCCGTCAAAGAAGGTCCACTGGCTGTCGCCCTCGGCCGCCAGGATGTGCGTGGCAATGCGGTCCAGGAACCAGCGGTCATGGCTGATGACCATGAGGGAGCCGGCGAATTCGAGCAGCGCGTCTTCCAGCGCGCGCAGGGTTTCCACATCCAGGTCGTTCGATGGTTCATCGAGCATCAGCACATTGCCGCCGGCAATCAGGGTCTTGGCCAGGTGCAGGCGCCCGCGTTCGCCGCCCGACAGCGTGCCGACACGCTTTTGCTGGTCGCCGCCGTTGAAGTTGAAGCGCCCGCAATAGGCGCGGCTGGGCATCTGGAACTTGCCGACATTGAGGATGTCCAGGCCGCCCGAAACGTCTTCCCAGACGGTTTTTTCATTCGTCAGGTCATCGCGGTGCTGGTCAACGAAGGCCATGCGGACGGTCGAGCCGATCACCACTTCGCCGCTGTCGGGCTGCTCCTTGCCGGCGATCAGCTTGAACAGCGTCGATTTACCGGCGCCGTTGGGGCCGATGATGCCGACGATGGCGCCCGCCGGAACGGTGAAGCTCAGGTTGTCGATCAGCACGCGGTCACCAAACGACTTGGTGACGTTGTGGAACTCGATCACCTGGCTGCCCAGGCGCTCGGCCACCGGAATGAAAATTTCGTTGGTTTCAACGCGTTTCTGGTATTCGAAATCGGACAGTTCCTCAAAGCGTGCCAGCCGGGACTTGCTCTTGGCCTGGCGCGCCTTGGGGTTCTGGCGCGACCATTCGAGTTCCTTTTTCAGGGCCTTGGCGCGGGCTTCCTCGCCTTTTTGCTCCAGCGCCAGGCGGTCGCCCTTCTGGCTCAGCCAGGAGCTGTAGTTGCCCTTCCAGGGAATGCCGTGGCCACGGTCAAGCTCCAGAATCCATTCGGCGGCGTTGTCCAGGAAGTAGCGGTCATGGGTAATGGCGACGACAGTGCCGGGGTAGCGCTGCAGGAACTGCTCCAGCCAGTCCACCGATTCAGCATCCAGGTGATTGGTGGGTTCGTCGAGCAGCAGCATGTCGGGCTTGGACAGCAGCATGCTGCACAGGGCGACGCGGCGCTTTTCACCGCCCGAGAGCAAACCGATCTTGGCATCCCAGGGCGGCAGGCGCAGCGCGTCGGCGGCGATTTCAAGCTGGTGCTCGGAGTCGGTGCCCGCCGTGGCGATGATGGCCTCCAGCCGGGCCTGTTCGGTCGCCAGCGCGTCGAAGTCGGCATCGGGTTCGCCGTAGGCGACGTACACCGCTTCAAGCTGGGCCTTGGCCGTGAACACCGCGCCCATGCTGGCTTCAACGCTTTCGCGCACCGTGTGTTCCGGGTCAAGCTTGGGTTCCTGCGGCAGGTAGCCGATGTTCAGGCCCGGCATCGGTGTGGCTTCGCCTTCAATATCCTTGTCCAGCCCGGCCATGATCTTGAGCAGGGTGGATTTTCCGGAGCCGTTGACGCCCAGCACGCCAATCTTGGCGCCCGGGAAAAAACTCAGGGAAACGTCCTTGAGAATCTGTCGTTTGGGCGGCACGATTTTGCCGACCTTGTTCATGGTGAATACGTACTGAGCCATCAGATCACTTTGGTAAATAAAAACAGGTAAAAATAAATTGCCCGCGAGCCAGCCGGCAAATCAATGCAGTTTTCCGCAGGCTTGACCGCACACCTTGGCGCGTAAATTAAAGCTGGAATTCTGGCGCGAATCCACTGATTATCGTTCCATGAGACAATGCTTGGGTTGCAGGGCTCCAGTTGCCCTCAACATTTGGGCACATCCCGGTACTGGCTCAGCCAGGCTGCCGACGATGCTCTAGCCCGACTTCCTGATCCCATCTGCCTATGACTGGCGGGTTGCCTTCAAACCAAGGCGCCCAACAGGCCGATCTTGAGCGCCCAGCGGCGCAACTATCCATGAAATTTGAAGAATTGAATCTGGCCCCGGCCATTTTGAAGGCCGTGCTTGAGCAGGGCTATGACACCCCCACGCCGATCCAGGCACAGGCCATTCCCGCCGTGCTCGCCGGCAGCGACCTGCTGGGCGGCGCCCAGACCGGCACCGGCAAGACGGCGGCGTTCACGTTGCCGCTGCTGCAGCGCCTCTCGACCGAACCGCGCCTGACCAACCGGCGCGGCGTCAACGCGGTGCGCGCCCTGATCATGACCCCGACGCGCGAACTCGCCGCGCAGGTCGAGGAAAGCGTTCGCACCTACGGCAAATACCTGGACCTCACCTCGATGGTGATGTTCGGCGGTGTCGGCATGGGCGCGCAAATCGAAAAACTGCGCCGTGGCGTCGATATTCTGGTCGCCACCCCGGGCCGCCTGCTGGACCATGCCAGCCAGGGCACGCTGGACTTGAGCCAGGTGCAGATCCTGATCCTCGACGAAGCCGACCGCATGCTGGACATGGGCTTCATCCACGACATCAAGAAAGTGCTGGCGCTGGTGCCCAAACAGAAGCAGACGCTGCTGTTTTCCGCCACCTTCAGCGATGAAATCCGCGAACTGGCCAATGGCCTGCTGCGCAACCCGCTGTCCATCCAGGTCACGCCGCGCAACACCACGGTGCAGCGCATCACGCAAACCATCCACCCGGTCGGCCGCAGCAAGAAGAAAGCCCTGCTGACGCACATCATCAACGAACACAACTGGAGCCAGGTGCTGGTGTTCACCCGCACCAAGTTCGGTGCCAACAACGTCGCCGAGCATCTGACCAAGGCCGGCATTCCCGCGATGGCGCTGCACGGCAACAAGAGCCAGACGGCTCGCACGCAAGCCCTGCAAGGCTTCAAGAACGGCGACATTCGCGCGCTGGTGGCGACCGACATTGCCGCCCGAGGCATTGACATCGACGAGTTGCCGCATGTCGTTAACTACGAAATCCCGAATGTCAGCGAAGACTATGTCCACCGCATCGGCCGCACCGGCCGCGCCGGCAACAGCGGCCAGGCCGTAAGCCTGGTGTGCCTGGATGAAGAAGGCTTCATGCAGGACATCGAGCGCTTCACCAAGCAGAACATCGAAAACATCGTCGTTCCCGGCTTCGAAGCCGAACCCGGCGAAAAAGCCGAGCCGCTGGCCATGGGCCGCCAGACCATCTGGGGCGGCCTGGGCAAGCCGCCAAGCCGCGACGTGATGCAGGCCGCCGCCAAGGCCGCCCGCAGCGAAATGATGACGCGCATCCGCGACACCAAGGGCGCCCAGCCTGCGCGTGGCGGCAATGCCGGTGCTGGCGGACGCGGTGGTCGCGCCCCTGCCGGCAACAGTGCAGGCGCTGGCCGTGGCGGCAATGGCGGCGGCGGCTTCGCTGGCAACGGTGGCGGCAATGCCGACCGCCGTGGCCCGGCCCAGCCGCGCCAGAACTCCGGCTATTCGCAAGGTGGCCAGCCCTCCTTCAGCCAGCCACGAAGCGCGCATGCCCCGGCGCCACGCCAGCGCGACAGCGAATCCCGCAATGACTTCGACAGCCAGCAGCCGGCCAGCCACGCGTCGTCCGGATTCCCGTCGTCAGGCCAGCCCACAGGCAACCGCAACAACTTCCGTGGCGGCCCCCGCACCGGCGGCGGCGCGGGTGACCGAAGCAACGGACCTCGCCGTTCAGGCGGCCCTGGCTCGTTCACGGGCCGATAAGCAGCATTCGGCGGTTCGCTGAGTCACTGATTCACTGAATTAACCGCCGCGCACCACGCATCGCCCGACAGCCTCTATGGCTGTCGGGCGTTTTGCATTGTGGCCTGTCCATCTCGCGGATTCATGACCTGGATCAGCCTCGGGCAACCGGCCATTCATTAAGCTGGCGGATTCCCAAAACAGGAGCTTTTCCCCCATGTCCAATCTTGAATGGTCCGACGCGCTGGCGCTCGATCTCCCCGTCATGGACGATACGCACCGCGAGTTTGTCGAATTGCTGGCCGTGGTCGAAACCGCCAGCGACGAGACGCTGCTGCCCCACTGGCGCACGCTGGTGGATCACACCGATGACCATTTCGGTCGCGAAGACCAGTGGATGCAAGCCACGCGCTTTTCATCGACCAACTGCCACAGCGTGCAGCACAAGGTCGTGCTGCAGGTCATGCGCGAAGGCATTACTTATGCCTTGGCCGGCGACCTGGGCGCCATTCGCCAGATGGCCCGCGAACTCGCCATCTGGTTTCCGCAGCATGCGCAGACCATGGACGCGGCGCTCGCCCTGCACCTGCGCGGCATCGGCTACGACCCCGTGACCGGCATTGTCGCCATGCCCGAGGCGCTGCCCAACAGCATCATCCACGGCTGCGGCGGCGCAAGCTGCTCCGACAGCGAAACACCCGAGCCCGCAGCCCAGGCGGCATGACCCGGCCCCTGCTGACACCATGAGCGCTGCGGCGGATACGTCCCTTGCCCCTCCCGTCGTGACGCGCCACCGCTGGTACGAAGATATTCAGGCATTGGTGATCGGCACCCTGTTTGTCGCGCTGGGTGTGGTGATGTTCGGCACCGCCGGCCTGCTCACTGGCGGCACGGCCGGCATCGCCTTCCTGATTCACTACGCCACCGGCGTGAGTTTCAGCGTGGCGTTTTTCGTGATCAACCTGCCCTTTTATGTGTTTGCCTGGAAGCGCATGGGCATGGCCTTTACCGTCAAGACCTTTGTTGCCGTTGGCCTGCTCTCGCTCTTTACCCACTTCCTGCCGCAGGGGCTGCATTTCAGCTTTTTGTCCCCTCCCCTGGCGGCGGTGCTGGGCGGGCTGCTGTGCGGCACCGGCATGCTCATGCTGTTTCGCCACCGCGCCAGCCTGGGCGGGCTGAATGTGGTGGTGCTCTACCTGCAGGAGCGCATGGGCTGGCGCGCCGGCAAGGTGCAGATGGCGATGGACGGGCTGATCGTGCTGTGCGCGCTGATGGTGGCCGACGGCGAGCGGGTCGCGCTGTCGGTGCTGGGCGCCGTGGTGCTGAACATGACGCTGACCATCAACCATCGCCCCGGCCGCTACATGGCGATCTGAACGAAAGCTGGTTTCTGCCGGAAAATACTATTGAATCAATAGCAACAATCACAGACAGGATAAGCGCATGAGCAATAAATCATCAATAATTTCTTTCGGACTGGCGGGTCGGGTGTGCATCGTCACCGGCGGCGCGCAAGGCATTGGCGAGGCCTGCATCCGCCGCTTTGCCCGCGAAGGCGCTCAGGTCGTCGTTGCCGATATCGACGACGTTCGCGGCGCGGCGCTGGCTGCCGAACTGGGCGGCTTGTATGTGCATTGCGATGTCGGCGACAAGGCCCAGGTGGATGCGCTGGTGGCGCAAACCATGGCCGTGCATGGCCGCATCGACGTGCTGGTCAACAACGCCGGGATTTTCAGGGCGGCCGATTTCCTGGAGGTCACCGAGGCCGACTTCGATGCCGTGCTGCGCATCAACCTGAAGGGCGCGTTCCTCGTCGGCCAGGCGGTGGCGCGTGAAATGGCCAAAGTGGGCAAAGGCAGCATCGTCAACATGAGTTCGGTCAACGCCGTGCTGGCGATTCCCACGATTGCCAGCTACAACGTCAGCAAGGGCGGCATCAACCAGCTGACGCGGGTCATGGCGCTGGCCCTGGCCGACAAGGGCATACGCGTCAACGCCGTGGCGCCCGGCACCATCGCCACCGAACTGGCCGCCAAGGCGGTGCTGACCAGCGAGGAAGCCAAAGCCAGAATCATGAGCCGCACGCCCATGAAGCGCCTGGGCGAGCCGTCGGAGATTGCCGACACCGTGGCTTACCTAGCCAGCGACGCGGCGAGCTACATCACCGGCGAGATCGTGGTGGCCGATGGCGGACGCATGACGCTGAACTACACGGTTGCGCTCTAGCAGGCCCGTGGCTCAACAATTTTCCTGATCTGGCTGCGGAGCTGAAAAACATTCTTCGCGATGTTTTACCACTGGCGCGCCCGGTTCAGGCTTTGAGCTTGAGCATGTAAACCATCAGTTGAGAAGTGGTCATGTCAAGGTCGATAAAGCTGTTGAAGCCGGGGCCTGCCAGCCAGGACGATTCCCAGTGGTTTTGCTTCAGCGTTTTTTGCCACGACTCGTGGGTGATGGCGACCTTCATGGCCTCGACCATCTCGGCATGGCGGGCGGCGCTGACGCCCTGGCCGGTAAACACGCCGCGCCAGTTGGCCATGTCGGCATCAATGCCCTGCGCGCGGATGGCGGGAATGCCGAACACCGAGCGCTTGGACGACACGCCGATGGCGCGCAGCTTGCCGCTGGCGAGTTGCGCGCTGAATTCGCTGTAGCCGGAAATGCCGACGACGGCCTTGCCGTCCAGCACCGCCTGCACCACCTCGGCGCCGCCCGCAAAGGGCAGGTAAACCAGTTCCTGCAGATTGCTGCGTGAACTGCGGGTGAACACGCCCGCGAACACATGGTCCACGCCGCCGGCCGAGCCACCGGCAATCGGCACCTCTTTCGGGTTGGCGCGCAGGCGCCCGGCCAGGTCGCCGACGTTGCGAATCGGCGAACTGGCCGCCACCACCATCACCAGGTAATCGCTGGTCAGGCGGGCGATGGGCTGGATGCGGCTCATGTCAACCGCCGGCTTGTGCAGCGCCACCGCACCCACCATGACCATGCCGCCCATCAGCAGCGTGTTGGGGTCGTTGCTGTATTTATCGGCGTAATAGGCCAGCCCGACGGTGCCGCCCTTGCCGCCCTTGTTTTCATACTCGATCTCATCGGCCGCGCCCGAACCCAGCAAGGCTGCGCCCAGCGCGCGGCCGGTCTGGTCCCAGCCACCGCCCGCGTTGGCCGGGATCACGATGCGCAGCTTGCTGGCCAGCCTGCCCTTGCCAGTTCCCTCAGCCTTGGCCGATGAAGCAGTTTGGGCCCATAGCGGCGCGGCCGTCGCTAGCGCGAGTCCGCCCAGAACATGACGTCGTTTGATATTCAACATGTTTTTTCTCTTTTTTCCAGCAATGCAGCAACTTCATTGAATCCGGCCGCACGAAGGTTTTCAAGCAACGAACTGGCACTGGGAGGCCGGTGTGCGGGTGTCCATGTTGCGGCCGCGGTTCATGTGGTCGTCAACCTCGGCGGCGCAACCCAGCATGCGCGGGTACAGGAAGATCGTGAACGCCGCCGTCTCCAGTGCTGCGCCGGTGTACTCGCCGCTGAGGTAGGGTTGCCACAGCATCTTCAAGAGCAGCGCGGCGATGACCGCGTCAATGTTGACGCAGTAAACGTTGCGCGACACGCCGGCCTCGAACAGGGTCTGCACCAGCGTGCCATAGAACTCGTGGAAGACGTTGTACTCGCCTCTGCCGGCCATCAGCTTGTGGATGAAGACCTCGCGCGGATCGTGGTTGACCGGCTTGTCCTTGAACACCGGGTGGTTGACGCCGGGAATCTTCTGGATGTCCAGGCTGCCGGTGTTCTTCTTGGTGGACTTGTAGCGCGCATAGGCCTCGACATATTTCAGGGCCAGGGCCTTCAGGTCGATGCCATGCCCGGGGTCGCCCGGATCAACCAGTCCCGTGTCCTTGAACTGCTCGATTAAAAAGGCGATGCCCTCGTAGCCGTTGCCGCCGTGGGTGTAGCCGGTGTGCGTCAAAAAGCCGGCCAGGCCCTTGTTGAGCTGCACGCGCCCAGGATCCTCGGGGCCGTCGGCCGAGACCGCGCCCTTGGCGCCCTGGGCCGAAATCGTTCCCGGCCCGTTCGACAGCAGCAGCCCCACCAGCACCTCGAACGAAAACAGGTCGGCCGGCTTGGGCGCCAGGCCGAGCAGGGCGACAAAAGTGACCTCGCTGATCGGCAACTGTTCCAGGATATCGCTCATCGCCATGCCGCAGAAGCTGTCGGCGCTGTGCCGGTCAGCCTGCACCGACGCACCAATCAAGGCGCCGAACAGGCGCATCCACCAAGGCAGGCTCTCAGCCGTCAGCCGTCAGCCGTCAGCCGCGAGATGCGCTTGCGCATCAACGGACCCCAGGCCAGCGTGGCCGTGATCGCCGCGAGCACGGCATCGGCGCTGGGATGGCCGGGCAAGGATTGCAGGTAGCGCACGAAGACCGACCGGGCTCCGCGCGCCTTCAGGCCCGCGAGCATCGCCTCGGCGCGAGCGTCGGGATCAACGCTGACGAACAAGTCCAGCTGGTCGATATTGATCTGGCTGATGTCGAAGCTTTCGTCCAGCGCGTCGGTCACGCCAGCCGCCGCGAAGGCGTCGATCAGCGCGCTTGCTGCCTGGCGGGCCTGGCCCTGGCAGCGCGGCCCCAGAATGCTGGCCGCTGCGGCCAGCACGCTGTTGGGCGCATTGCCAGCCTCGCGCGCTGCCTGTGCCGCGGCCAGCGCCGGGTGGCCGTGCAGGTTGAGCCCGCCGCCGATGGCCACGTTGATCAGGCGCCGGTCGTTCTCGCCGCCCGGCTCGTGCAGCAGCGCCAGGCTGACGTTGGCTTCGAGCGAGAATTGTGCTGCGTCCAGCATCGAGACGCCATACAGGCTGGTGACCTGGGTTTTGGCATCCATCTGCGAGGCGCCCGAGGCATCCTTCAAGCTCTGCCGGGGCGGCACCGCACCGATCTGCTGGTTCAGCGCCGCGACTTGTTCGTTGTAGGGGCTGGTCGCTTCGACCACGGGCAAATCGAGTTCGGGTGGCAGTTTGAGTCCGAGGCTGGAGCCAAACCAGGGCTTGAGCGAGAGATTGCCCTCGGCTTCGAAGTCGGGAGGGCAGGCGTTCTTGCGCATCACGGCGGTCAGCGCGGCCGGGATGTGGGCGATGTTGGTCACCAGCGCGCCTTTGGCCGAGCACACCGGACGCTCGGGCGTGAAGATGTCATCGACGCCGAACTTGTCCATGAACCAGCGCTCTTTGCTCAGCGCATCGTCGGCCCCGCCGGCCATCGCGCCGGCATGTCCGACCGAGCGTGTCAGCTTGGATTTCCAGCGCCCGACCACGCAGGCGACAACCGGCTTGGTGAATGTGGCGTCAAGCTCGTAGTAGCCACCCGGCTCGACATAAAGCACCGCGGCCTTGCTGCGCGCATCGTTGGACAGGGCAAACGCGAACTCGGGCGCGGCGAAGTGAATGTAGACATCCTTGCCGCAGGAGATCGAGGTCGTGGTGCCCCAGCCGGCCATGCGCAGGTAAGTGGCGATGGTGGTGGTGAAATTGCCCGAATTGGAAAAAATCGCGATCGATCCCTTGCGCAGGGCTTCCTCGGGATGATCGCCGCCAAGCGCGCCGCCGATCCGCACATGACTCCATGCATCAGCCACGCCCAGGCTGTTGCCGCCGAAGATGTCCACGCCGTTGGCCTGGCCCATGGCACGGATCTCGCGCGAGTCGTGCACGCCAGCTTCTCGGTGACGATGAATATCTTCTTCAGGTCGGGGTTGACGCGGATCAGTTCGGCCACGCCATCGCGCGCCGCCGCCGGCGGCAGGTAAACCACGCCGCAGTTGAAGCGGTGCCCGTCATTGATGCCTTCGAGAACATTGTTGTAGACCGGCACGTTGCCCAGGGCCGTCTCCAGCACCTGGCCGCGCTTGCCGGGCGCGGTGCCAAACACCACGTTGCCACCTGAATAGACATGGCCCACCGGCGTCACGTCGCTCGACTCGCCGCCCAGGATGTTGAGCACGCAGACCCGGTCTTCGCGTGTGGCCACCTGGGCCAGGGAACTGATACCGACGAAATACTTGAAATCGCCTACGCCTTGCTTGTACATTGAATTTTCCTTGATTAGTGGGGCAGCTTCAGGCGATCTGTTTTGCAGCGATGCCCAGCCGGGCCGCCACCTGTTCGCGGCCACCCGCCTTCATCCAGGCATCCACCTGTTTGGCATGCAGCACGACCTCGCTCATGTCGGAATCAAAGCCGAAGAAGCGGTAGGGCACGCCCAAGGCATCAAGGGTGTCGCGCATCGCGCCCATGCCACGCACCAGGTTGGGACCGCCGCGGCCTATCACCACGTACAGCGGCGTCGCCCCATGCCGGCTGAAATGCTCTCGCAGCGCATCGGCCATGGCGCGGAAAGTCTCGAAGATATCGGTGTTGTTCGACTTGCCGCCGATGATGAACAGCACGTTGCTCTGCCTGATCCAGTGTTTGAAGCAGATGCGCGCCACCTCCTTCATCTTTTCGTAAGGCGGGTTGCCGCCGAAATCCGAAGAGATGATGGCGTCGTCGCCGAGCATCTGGGTGACCAGCGAGTTGGCGCCACCGCCGAAGGTGGGCGCAAGGATGGTGCCCTGGTCGTTGATCACGTAAACGTCGCTCTGGCCCTGGTAGGTGCGCAGCTGGTTGATCTCCTGCTCGAAGTCCGAGTAGTCAACGGCGAACAGGCTGGCCGGCAGATTCAGACGCCGCCAGCGCGGGTCATCGCGGTCGAAGCCGCATTTGAAGTCGCAGGCCACGGGCGTGATTCGTCCCCTCTTGTCCTCGCGCATGCGGATCGGGTTCAGCTCCAGCGTACTCATGCCGTAATCGTGGTACAGCTCCCACAGCTTGGGCAGATGCTGCACCAGCGGCGAGATGATCTGCTTGGGCGCCCCCAGCGAGGACAGTGCATTCGCCACGACGAAGGCCTTCAGCCCGGTGAGTGGATCGAATGGAATCTGCACCACCTGGTTCTTTTCGAGTTCCTCGATGTCCATGCCGCCGTGATGCGTCAGCGTCATCGTTGGCGCGCGGAAATGCGTCGAATCGGTGATCGAGAAATAGACCTCGTGTTCGGCTGGCATGCCGGCCTCGAAGGTGACGCCGTTGGCCTTGGCCACGGTGTTGCCAACCCGGTGCTCGACGAAATACAGGCGCTCCTTTTCCTTCAGCGCCGTCTTCAGGTCGGTGGCCTTGCCGATCAGGCCGGCCTTGCCCTTTTTGCCGACGCCGCCCTTGAACACCGGCTTGATGAAGATAAGGCCGTGCTTGTCGATCAGCGCCTTGATCTGTTCTTCGCTGGCGTCCGGGCCAAGCACCTCGGTGGTCGGGAAGTCAACGAACTGGAGCATCCTGGCTCCGTACAACATACCGGTTACTTGCATATCGTCCTCTTGGTATTCGACATTGGTGAATTGAATTCTGAGGGGAGCCGGTTCGGCGGGCGTTCAAATTGCGCAGCTTCAGGCGGATCTTGATGCTATTTTTTTAATAGCTGCTCACGCCCTTATTGAAAGGGCTTGAGCAGTATTTGATGCAGATTTATGCCGCTTTTTGTCGCTTTCCGCCGCTTTCAGGCAAACTGGCGGCGCGCCGACCAGCGCTTGGCCAGGCGCGGCAGCACCAGCACCGCCACCACCACCACGATCAGGATCAGCGACACCGGGCGCTGGATAAACACCATCGCGCTGCCCTCGCCAATCGACATCGCATTGCGCAGCTGCGCCTCGGCCAGAGGCCCGAGGATCATGCCGACGACGACCGGCGCGGTCGGAAAGTCAAAGCGCCGCATGACCACGCCCAGCACGCCGATGCCGTACAGCAGGAACAGATCGAACGAGCTTTGCCGCATGCCGTACACACCGACGGTGGCGAAAATCAAGATGCCGGCGTAGAGGTAAGGCTTGGGGATCTTCAGCAGCTTGACCCACAGGCCGGCCAGCGGCAAGTTCAGCACCAGCAGCATCACGTTGCCGATGTAGAGCGAGGCAATCAAGGCCCAGACCAGCGACGCCGAGGTCGTGAAAAGCTGCGGGCCGGGCTGGATGCCGTAGTTCTGAAAGGCGCCCAGCAGGATGGCAGTGGTGTTCGAGGTCGGAATGCCCAGTGTCAGCAGCGGAATCATCGCGGTGGTCACCGTGGCATTGTTGGCGGATTCAGGGCCGGCCACGCCTTCAATCGCGCCCTGGGTGCCGAACTCGGCCTGGTCCTCTCCCCTGGCCATTTTCTTTTCCACCGCATAGCTCAGGAAGGTCGGAATCTCGGTGCCGCCGGCCGGAATGCAGCCAAAAGGCGCGCCAATGGCCGCGCCGCGCAGCCAGGCAGGCCAGGAACGGCGCCAGTCCCTTTTCGTCATGTGAACCTTGCTCAGCTTGTTCTGCGATTCGACAATCCGGCCTTCGTACAGCACCGCGTACATGGCTTCTGCCACGGCAAACAGGCCCACGGCGACCAGCACGATCTCGATGCCGTCGAGCAATTCGGGTATGCCTCCGGTATAGCGCGCCTGGGCCGAAATCTGGTCCAGGCCGACCAGGCCGGCCGCCAGTCCGATGAACAGCGCCGTCATGCCGCGCACCGTGCTTTTGCCCAGCACCGCACTCACGGTGGTGAAGGCCAGCAGCATCAGCATGAAGAATTCAGGCGGGCCGAGCTTGACGGCCAGGTCGGCCACGATGGGCGCAAACAAAGTGACGAGCACCGTGGCAATCGTGCCGGCCACGAAGGAGCCGATGGCCGCCGTGGCCAGCGCCGCGCCGGCGCGCCCGCTCTTGGCCATCCTGTTGCCTTCCATGGCGGTCACCATGCTGGCCGTTTCCCCCGGCGTGTTGAGCAGGATCGAGGTGGTCGAGCCGCCGTACATGGCGCCGTAGTAGATGCCGGCGAAAAAGATCATCGATGCCGTGGCCTCGACCTTGACGGTGATCGGCAGCAGCATGGCGACCGCCGTGGCGGGGCCAATGCCGGGCAGCACGCCGATGGCGGTTCCCAGGGCGCAGCCAACAAAGCACCAGACCAGGTTGATGGGCGTGGCCGCCGTGGCAAAGCCCAGCAGCAGTTGATTGAAGATATCCATTTAGAGCCATCCAGTTGAGGTGAGGCCTGGCAGGTTGATGGCCAGGAATTGGGTGAACATCCAGAAAACAGGCGCCGAAATCGCCATGCCGATCAGCGCGTCCTTCAGCCAGACCGCAGGCCCGCGGTCGGTGCGGCCCTCGGCGCTTTTCAGGCCCTGCACCGCCAGCACAAAGCACAAGGTGCAGCTGAAGATAAAACCGATGGTCGTGATCAGTGCGGCATTGGCCAGCAAGCCGGCCGACATCCACGCAAAACCGGACCAGTACGGCGCGGGACCGTCGCCGGCATCGTCCATGGCGCGAAAACCGCCCGTCCGGGACTCCCAGACGATGAAGCCGCCGCAGACCAGCAGCGACAGGGCAATCATCCAGGGCAGAAAGTTGGGGCCGACGCCGCCGTAGCCGGAAGCCGACGGAATGCTGAACGCGCCCACGGCCAGGCCCAGGCCGATCAGCACGATGCCCACGCCGACCAGCGTCTGCAGCAGGAAGGGATTTTTTTGTTGTGTCATGGATGTTTACCTTCTGATCTCATTTCCCCGCCGCACGGCTCCGTCATACCCGCGCAGGCGGGTATCCAGTGCGGTGATTCAATAAGCGTTGCGCCTGGCAGTGCGGCTGGATTCCCGCCTGCGCGGGAATGACGGGAAGTTATTGTTTGCCAAGTCCTGAATACCTGCCAGGACAGGCCTCAGACCATGCCGGACTTGACCATGGTGGCGCGCAGGGCCGCAAAGTCGTCATCGACGAATTTCTCGAAGGCCGGGCCGGTCAGCACGGCGGGCGTCCAACTGTTCTTCTGCGACGCTTCGATCCAGGTTTTGGACTTGAGGGCCACGAGGATCATGTCGGTCAGCGCCTGGCGTTGCGCCGGCGTGATGCCCGGCGCGCCATACACGCCGCGCCAGTTGCCGATCACCACGTTGACGCCCTGCTCCTTGAGCGTGGGAACATTCACGCCGGCCAAGCGCGTGTCCGATGTCACTGCCAGCGCCTTCATCTTGCCGGTATTGATGTATTCGGCGAACTCGCTGTAGCCGCTGCCGCCCACCGTCACGTTGCCGCCCAGAACGGCGGCCGTGGCTTCGCCGCCGCCCCGGAAAGCGACGTAGTTGATCTTGGCCGGATCAACGCCGACTTCACGCGCAATCATGGCTGCTGCGATGTGCTCGGTGGAGCCGCGCGAGCCGCCGCCCCATTTCACGCTGCCGGGGTCTTTCTTGAGCTGCGCAATCACCTCGGCCATCGACTTGAAGGGCGAGCTGGCCGGCACCACGAACACGTTGTATTCGCTGGACAGGCGGGCAATCGGCGTGGCCTGGCTGAGGCTGACCGGCGGCTTGCCGGTAATCAGGCCGCCCAGCATGACCGCGCCCATCACCATGATGGCGTTGGGGTCGCCCTTGCTGCCGTTGACGAATTGCGCCAGGCCCAGTGCGCCGGCGGCGCCGCCCTTGTTGTCATAGCTCACGGTGGCCGCCGCGCCGGAATCGGTCAAGGCCTTGCCCAGCGCGCGGCCGGTGGTGTCCCAGCCGCCGCCCGGATTGGCCGGAATCATCATCTTGACATTGGCGGCGGCAAAAGCCGACAGCGGGAAGCTACCTGCAGCCGCCAGGGCCGCCATGGATTTCAAAAAGGTGTCGCGACGCATGGGTGTCTCCTTGTAGTGGTGATAACACGCCAATGATGCGCGCCGTGGCTGTCAAACGGCTGTCCTGAAACCTAGGGGAAAGTGCTAATGTTCACGCCATGACCTTGACCCTGAAACTGCTGCTGATTGAAGATGATGCCTCCATGCAAACCGCCCTGCAGCGCGCCCTGAGCCGGCGCGGCATCGACGTGTGCGCCTGCACCGACGGCCGGCTGGCCGTGGCGCAATGGACGGCAGCCCAGCCCGACGTGGTGGTGCTCGACCTCAGCCTGCCTGGGCTGGACGGCCTGCAGGTGCTGGAGCAGGCGCGCCGCCAGGGGCTGGCCACGCCGGTGCTGATCCTGACGGCGCGCGGCACCGTGGGCGACCGCATCATGGGACTGAATACCGGCGCCGACGACTACCTGCCCAAGCCGTTTGACCTGGACGAGCTGGAGGCCCGGCTGCGCGCCCTGAGCCGCCGCCGCCCTTCTTCAAGCACCGAATCAGCCTCTACCGCTTATCTGGCGGGCACACTTCGCTATGAAAAAGAGAGTGGCGCGATCTACCATCATGGCCTGGTGCTGGAACTCACGCCGCGCGAGCTGGCGCTGCTGCAGGCGCTCATCGTCAAGCCCGGCCATGCGGTGTCCAAGGAACGCTTGTTTGAACTGGTGTTTCCGGGCGAAGCCGAGGTGCAGTACGAGGCGGTCGAAGTCGTGGTGTACCGGCTGCGCAAAAAACTGCTGGGCACCGGCGTCAAGCTGGTCACGCTGCGCGGCCTGGGCTACCTGCTGAAGGTGGATGCGTGAATCCTGAAGTGGCAAGCGTGGGGGCCATCTCGCTCAGGCGTTATCTTTTGATCGGCATTCTTTTGCCGGTCGGCCTGCTCGTCATCATGAACACCGTCGGCCTGTACCAGCAGGCTTTCAGCGCCATCAACACCGCCTACGACCGCACCCTGCTGGCCTCGGCCAAGTCGATTGGCGAGCAGCTCGACGTGACCGGCTACGACGAACAGTCGAAGTTGCGCGTCACCGTTCCCTACGCCGCGCTGGAAGCCTTCGAGGCCGACAACCAGAGCCGGCTTTTCTACCGCGTGTCCAGCCTGGGCGGCGACATGGTGTCGGGTTTCAGGGAACTGCCTTTCTGGCGCGGCCGCATCCAGGCCAGGCCGCCGTATGCGGCGCTGGTGGATTTTTACGACGATGTTTACCAGGGCGAAGAGGTCCGCGTGGCGGTGCTGCTGCAACCCGTTGCCAGCGGCACGGGACGCGGCATGGCCGTCATCCAGGTCGCCGAAACCCTGGAACTGCGCACCACGCTGGCGCGAAAAATATGGCTTGACACGCTGTGGCGCCAGGCCCTGCTGCTGGCCGTGATCGCGCTGGTGGTGGTGATCGTGGTGCAGCGCGCCACCCGCCCGGTGCGCCGCCTCAGCGCCGAATTGCAGGCCCGCCCCGAAGGCGACCTGACACCCATCAGCGCACGCGATGCGCCGCGCGAACTGCTGCCGCTGGTCGAGGCCACCAACGAGGTCATGGGCCGCCTGCAGCATCTGCTGGAGAACCAGAAACGCTTTGTGCGCGACACCGCCCACCAGCTGCGCACCCCGCTGGCGGTGCTGAAAGTGCAGGTGCAGTCGGCCCTGCGCGGCGACATGGAGGCGCTTGAAGCACTGGCCGACATCAGCCAGACGGTGGACCGCGCCACGCTGCTGGCCAACCAGATGCTGGCCCTGGCCAAGGTCGAGCAGTTGCGCCAGCAGCCCGAGCAGCAGGCCATCGACCTGGCGCAAGTGGTGCGCCAGGTGGCGCTCGATGTGTCGCCGCTGATTGGCGAAAAGGACATTGACTTCAGCATCGAGACGCAGCCCGCCCGGGTCCAGGCGCATGAATGGATGCTGGGCGAGCTGACGCGCAACCTGCTGCACAACGCCATCCGGCACACGCCGCCGGGCGGCACCCTGACGGTGCGCACCGTGTGCGATGCCGGCCACGCGACCTTGAGCGTCAGCGACAGCGGCCCCGGCATTGCGGCCGAACTGGCGGCGCGCCTGTACCAGCCGTTTTCGGCCGGCAATGTGCATCACGGCTCTGGCCTGGGCCTGGCGATCTGCCGGGAAATCGTGCAGGCGCTGGGCGGCAGCATTGCACTGGAAAATCGGCATGGTCATGGTGGGGTGATCGGCCTGGACGCCACGGTGCGCCTGCCGCTGGTCCAAAATAAGACTACAGGAGGATTTTGAATGGATAAATTGCGTATCGACAAATGGCTCTGGGCCGCCCGGTTCTACAAGACCCGTTCACTGGCGGTCGAGGAAATCGACAAGGGACGGGTTCGCATCAATGACCTGGAAGCCAAGCCGTCGCGCGAGGTCAAGGCCGGTGACACCGTGACGCTCAGGCAAGGGCCGCTCACCCGCACGCTGCTGGTGCGCGGCATCAGCAGCCAGCGCGGGGCGGCGCCGGTGGCGCAGCAGTTGTATGAGGAAACCCGGGAAAGCCTGGCGCTCAAGGCCCAGGCCGCCGAGCAGCGGCACCTGACCAGCGACCCGGCCAGCAGCCTGGAGCACGGCAGGCCGACCAAGCGCGACCGCCGCAGCATGGACAAGGCGCAAGGCAATGACTGGGACAGCCGCTGGAGCGCATCGACCGACCGATAGCCCTTTCAACATCGGTCGGAGCAGCCCCTGGCGGCACGGTGCGGCGGGTCTGGCTTATAGTGCATCTCCTCATTGTTCATCCTGCGCGCAAGCCCCAAATCCCATGAAAACCAAAGCCGCCGTCGCCTGGAAATCAGACCAGCCCCTGACCATTGAAACCGTCGATCTTGAAGGCCCGAAGTTCGGCGAGGTGCTGGTCGAGATCAAGGCCACCGGCATCTGCCACACCGACTACTACACGCTGTCGGGCGCCGACCCGGAAGGCATTTTCCCGGCCATCCTCGGCCATGAAGGCGCGGGCATCGTCGTCGATGTCGGCCCCGGCGTGACGACGCTGCAAAAAGGCGACCATGTCATTCCGCTGTACACGCCCGAATGCCGCCAGTGCAAGTTCTGCCTGTCGCGCAAGACCAATCTGTGCCAGCTGATCCGAGGCACCCAGGGCAAGGGCCTGATGCCCGACGCCACCAGCCGCTTCAGCCTGGACGGCCAGCCGATCTTTCACTACATGGGCACCTCGACCTTCAGCAACTACACCGTCGCGCCCGAAATCTCGCTGGCCAAGATCCGCAAGGACGCGCCCTTCGACAAGGTCTGCTACATCGGCTGCGGCGTGACCACCGGCATCGGCGCGGTGCTCTTCACGGCCAAGGTCGAGGCCGGCGCGAATGTCGTCGTGTTCGGCCTGGGCGGCATTGGCCTGAACGTGATCCAGGGCGCGAAGATGGTCGGCGCCGACAAGATCATCGGCGTCGATCTGAACCCCGAGCGCGAGGCCATGGCGCGCAAGTTCGGCATGACGCATTTCATCAACCCGAAGAATGTCGAGAACGTGGTCGATGCGATTGTTCAGATCACCGACGGCGGCGCCGACTACAGCTTTGAATGCATCGGCAACACCCAGGTGATGCGCCAAGCGCTCGAATGCACGCACAAGGGCTGGGGCCGCTCAATCATCATCGGCGTGGCCGAAGCCGGCGCCGAAATTTCGACCCGGCCGTTCCAGCTGGTCACCGGCCGCAAGTGGGAAGGCTCGGCCTTCGGCGGCGCGCGCGGGCGCACCGACGTGCCCAAAATCGTCGATTGGTACATGGAAGGCAAGATCAACATCGACGACCTGATCACGCACACCATGCCGCTCGAAGACATCAACAAGGGTTTTGACTTGATGAAGCGCGGCGAATCCATTCGCGGCGTCGTGCTTTATTAACCAAATCGGCCTTCTGCGCTTGCTGGATTGGCGCAGGCAGCTATCAAATCAGTAGTATTCAAATGACCCCCAACCCCTTGACGCTGCTCGGTGAGCACGCCTGCTTTGGCGGCGCGCAGCGCTTTTACCAGCACGAGTCAACCGAAATCGGCTTGCCGATGAAATTCTCGGTGTTTTTGCCGCCGCAGGCGTCGGCAGGCCCGGTGCCTGCGCTCCTTTATCTGGCGGGCCTGACCTGCAACGAGGAAACCTTCACGGCCAAGGCCGGCGCCCAGCGCCTGGCCGCCGGGCTGGGCCTGGCCCTGATTGCGCCCGACACCAGCCCGCGCGGCGCGAAAGTGCCCGGTGAAGCCGACAGCTGGGATTTCGGCTTGGGCGCCGGGTTTTATCTGGACGCCACGCAGGCGCCGTGGTCGCAGCATTACCGCATGGAAAGCTGGCTGACAGCCGAACTGCTGCCGCTGTTGACGAATGCGTTGCCGCTGGACGCCGGACGCATCGGCATCTTTGGCCATTCGATGGGCGGCCACGGTGCCCTGAGCCTGGCGCTGCGGCACCCTGATCTTTTCAAGTCCGTCTCGGCCTTCGCGCCGATCTGCGCGCCCAGCCAGTGCCCGTGGGGCCGCAAGGCCTTCACCGGCTACCTGGGTGCCGACGAATCCGGCTGGCCGGAGCATGATGCCAGCGCCCTGATGCAGCGCAGCAAAAGCGCGCCCTACCCCGGCGGTATCCTGATCGACCAGGGCTTGGGCGACAAATTCCTGGCCGAGCAGCTGCATCCCGAACTGTTCGAGGCCGCCTGCGCCTCGGCCGGCCAGCCCCTGACGCTGCGCCGCCATGCGGGCTATGACCACGGCTACTACTTCATCGCCACTTTCATGGATGAGCACCTGAAGCACCACGCCCGCCAGTTGCTGCCTTAAGCGGGAACTAAGCCGGCACTTCTACAATGCCGCGCTATGCTGCTGCGCTCGACCCTTCCCGACCCATCCTCCGCCAAACCCGGCGCCCATTCATCCAGTGTGAATACCGGCATGCGCCCGCTCTGGGTGGTTGTGCTGGCCAGCTTCTGGATCGCCACGGTGTGCAACGTGGCGCTGTGGCGCACGCTGGCGCGCCTGCCTGACCTGAGCGGCGGCCAGGCCATCACCGTCAGCGTTGCCCTGGCGCTGGTGATCGGGCTGGCCACGGCGGGCTTGCTCAGCCTGCTGGCCTGGCGCTGGACGCTCAAGCCGGTGATCATGCTTTTTTGCGTGTCGGCGGCGTTTGGCGCCTACTTCATGCTGGCCTACGGCATCGTCATCGACAAGACCATGATGGTCAACACGCTGCAAACCGACCTGCGCGAGACGCGCGACCTGCTCAACTGGCGCTTGCTCGCCACGGTGCTGGTGCTGGCGGGGCTGCCCTGCGTGCTGCTGTGGCGCCAGCACATCCGGCTGCAAACGCCTACGCGGCAGGCCGTCTCCAACCTGGCAGCCCTGCTGGCCACCTGCGCCCTGCTGGTGCTGGTGGTGGTGCTGTTCTTTCAAAGCATCGCCTCGGTGATGCGCAACAACACGCAGCTGCGCTACCTGATCAATCCGCTCAATTCCTTCTACGCACTGGGCTCCATCGCCGCCAGGCCGTTCCAGCGCGACGAGTCCGCCATCCTGCCTTTGGGCACAGACGCCAAACTGGGCGCCAGCTACACGGCGCAGGCCAGGCCGCCGCTGCTGCTGCTGGTGCTGGGCGAGACCGGGCGCAGCGGCAACTTCGCGGTCAACGGCTACGGCCGCCCGACCACGCCCGGGCTGGCCAAGGAGAACATCGCCAGCCAGCGCAACGCCTGGTCGTGCGGCACCAGCACGGCGGCGTCGGTGCCATGCATGTTTTCAAACTTCGGACGGGCGAACTACGAATCGCGCCCGGCCAATTACGAAGGCCTGATGGATGTGCTGCAGCACGCTGGCCTGGCCGTTCTCTGGCTGGACAACCAGTCCGGCTGCAAGGGCGTCTGCGACCGCATTCCCAACATCGACACCAGCCAGCTCAAGGTGCCCGGCCTGTGCGAAGGCGACGAATGCTTCGATGAAGTCATGCTGCATGGCCTGGACGAGCGCATCGCCGCCTTGAGCGCCGAGCGCCGGGCCAAAGGCGTCGTGGTCGTGATGCACCAGATGGGCAGCCACGGCCCGGCGTATTTCAAGCGGTCACCGGCCGCGTTCAAGAAGTTTTTGCCCGAATGCACCGACAACGCGCTGCAAAGCTGCACACAGGAAGGGCTGGTCAATGCCTACGACAACAGCATTGTGTACACGGATCACGTCCTGGCCTCCGCCATTGGGTGGCTCAAGACGCAGGAAGCGCACAGCGCACCGGCCATGCTCTACTTGGCAGACCATGGCGAATCACTGGGTGAAAACAACATCTACCTGCACGGCATGCCGTACAGCGTGGCGCCCGACGTTCAAAAGCGCGTTCCCTGGATCACCTGGCTGTCGCCCGGATTCGAGCAGCGCAGCAAGATCGCCACAGCCTGCCTCAAGAAGGAACTCGACGCGCCCATCAGCCACGACAATTATTTCCATTCAGTCTTGGGCCTGATGAACGTACAGACCAGCGTTTACCAGCCTGCACTCGATATCTACGCCCACTGCCAGACGGGAGTGCCTCCAGGACAGCCCTGATTTTCCAGCGAACCTGGCCGTTGGCGAACCCGGATCAGCCCCCCGTCAGGCTGCAATAAGCCCTGCGCGTCTCGGGCGCCACGGACTCCACCAGTTGCTCATAGGAGGTTTTTTGCCGGGCCAGCATGCGCGCAGAGGCGACGGTCTTGGATTTGCAGAACCAGTGGCAGGTGTGCTGCAGCAAGAACAGCTCGGCCGACACGGTGAAGGCCTTGGCCTTGGGGCTGCGGTTGGCTTCATTGCGCACCGCACGGTTGATGCCTTGCGCATGGATGGCCAAAGCCTTGCGAAGGTCAAAGGTGGCGGCGGGAAACAGTTTGTCGGCATAGGGAATGGCCACCGGCAGTTTGCTGACCCGTGCATCGGCTTCATCGACTTTGGAAAACTCGACGGCAAAGCGACCGAGCTGGTCGCACAGCGCCGTTTCGGTGCTGGTCAGCAGGTTGAAAATCTGTTCGCGGCGCTGTCCATCGGCTTCACCCAGCGCGCGCATGTAGCCGTCCGTCAGCGTTTCCATCAGTTTTTCAATCTGGTATTTCCCGAGATGGCTGCCCAGCAAGGCAATGCGCCGGCTCTGGTACTTCGACTTGAACATGTGAGCGCCAATGGCGACAAACATCGCCAGCATAAAAATATCCATGGGTACGCGTTTTCCGGGAGGATTGAAGGAGGGAATCGAAGCCAAGAGTGTAGTCACCGCTCCAGGACAAAGGTCGGGGTATGCATAGAGCTTGTTTTCCCGGGATTGACCTGCACCTGTTGCCCATGACCCAGCGCCCTCAAAACCTCTACGACCACTACCATGCCCACGTTTATTTCGGACCCGCGACGCTGGCGCAGGCCAGAGCGCTGTGCGAGCAGGCGGGCCGGCTGCTTCCGGTCACGGTGGGCCGCGTGCATGAACGCGAGGTCGGGCCGCATCCGCGCTGGAGTTGCCAGCTGGCGTTCGACCGCGCCGGGTTTGACCAGGTGATTGCTTGGCTAGAGCAGCACCGGGGCGGCCTGGATGTGCTGGTGCATGGCCTGACCGGCGACGACTTGGCCGACCACACGCTCCACGCTTCGTGGCTGGGCCATGAAGCAGCCCTGAAGCTGGACATGTTCAGGCGTTGAAACTGCTATTGATTAGATAGCTGTCTATGAATGCCAGCCGTGCGCAAAAGGCCTTTTTGGCTTAAAAAAACCAGTAACTGGCCAGCCAGGCTTACTGCGCCAGCAGCCTCTGGCGCGCGGCTTCGTATTCAAGCCTGAGCTGGGCGACGAAGGCCGCCGTGCTTTGCACCTTGCTGACCGAGCCGATGCCCTGGCCGCAGCCCCAGATGTCTTTCCAGGCTTTGGACTTGTCGCCGCCGAAGTTCATCTTGCTCGCATCGCTTTCGGGCAGGTTGTCGGGGTCCATGCCGGCGGCGCGGATCGACGGCGCCAGGTAGTTGCCGTGCACGCCGGTGAACAGGTTGCTGTACACGATGTCGTCGGAATTGCCTTCGACAATCGCCTGCTTGTAGGCGTCCGAGGCCCGGGCCTCTTCGGTGGCGATGAAGGCCGAGCCGATGTAGGCGAAGTCGGCGCCCATGGCCTGCGCGGCCAGCACGCCGCCGCCGGTCGAGATGGCGCCCGACAGCGCCAGCGGGCCGTCAAACCACTGGCGGATTTCCTGGACCAGCGCGAACGGGCTTTTGACCCCGGCGTGTCCGCCCGCGCCGCAGGCCACCGCCACCAGGCCGTCGGCGCCCTTTTCAATCGCCTTGCGGGCAAACTTGTTGTTGATGATGTCGTGCAGCACGACGCCGCCCCAGCCGTGCACCGCCTGGTTCAGGTCTTCGCGCGCGCCCAGCGAGGTGATGACGATGGGCACCTTGAAGCGCGCGCACACCTCCAGGTCATGCTCCAGGCGGTCGTTGGACTTGTGCACGATCTGGTTGATGGCGAAGGGCGCGGCCGGCTGGTCAGGATGGGCCAGGTTGTAGGCGGCCAGCGTCTCGGTGATCTCGGCCAGCCAGTCTTCGAGCTGCGCGGCCGGGCGCGCATTGAGCGCCGGCATGGAGCCGACCACGCCGGCCTTGCACTGCTCGATGACGAGCCGGGGGTTGCTGATGATGAACAGCGGCGAGCCGATGATGGGCAAGGGCAAGTGGTTCAGGGCGCCGGGCAGTCTGGACATGGGGTCTCCGTTGTCATTGTCGATTTTTTTAAGCAAAAAGTGGCATTTGCGCACGGCTGTCATGCGCATCCAGCTATCAATTCAGAAGCAAAATCCCATCGCGATCAAAATGCTTCCAGCGCCAGCGCATTCACGCTGTCCGCGCCTTCGACGATGCTGTCACGCATGCCGGGCGCCTTGGTCAGCAGGTGGTCGGCGTAAAACCGGGCTGTGGTGATCTTGGCCTGCATGAAGGCCGTATCGACGCCCTGCGCCAGTTGCTCCTGGGCCACCAGCAGCGAACGCGCCAGCTGCCAGCCCGCCACCACATTGCCCGCCAGCATCAGGTAAGGCACGCTGCCAGCAAACACCGCATTCGGGCTGGTCCTGGTGTTGGCGGCGACAAACTCGACCACTTGGACAAAGGCCTGGCGCGCGGCCTTCAGGCGTTTGGCCACGGCCAGCGCGTCGGCGCTGCCCTGCGCCAGCAATTCGTTTTCGGTCGCTTCGATCTGCGCGGCGATGCCTTTGGCCGTTTGACCGCCGTCGCGCGCGGTCTTGCGGCCGATCAGGTCGTTGGCCTGGATGGCGGTCGTGCCTTCGTAAATCGTCAAGATCCGGGCGTCGCGGAAATACTGCGCCGCGCCGGTTTCCTCGATGAAACCCATGCCGCCATGCACCTGCACGCCCAGCGAGGTGACTTCCTGGCTCATCTCGGTGCTGTAGCCCTTGACCAGTGGCACCATGAATTCATAAAAAGCCAGGCTCTGTTTTCGCACCTCGGCATCAGGGTGGTGATGCGTCGCGTCGTAGGCGGCGGCAGCCACCGAGGCCATCGCGCGGCAGCCTTCGGTGTAGGCGCGCATGGTCATCAGCATGCGCCTGACATCGGGGTGGTGAATGATGGACGCGCTGGCCTTGATCGAGCCATCGACCGGGCGGCTCTGCACGCGGTCTTTGGCAAAGCCCACGGCTTTCTGGTAAGCGCGCTCGGCAATCGCAATGCCCTGCACGCCGACGGCGTAGCGCGCCGAGTTCATCATGATGAACATGTATTCGAGGCCGCGATTTTCTTCGCCGACGAGGTAGCCGGCCGCGCCACCGTGGTCGCCAAACTGCAGCACGGCCGTGGGCGAAGCCTTGATGCCCAGCTTGTGCTCGATGCTCACGCAATGCACATCGTTGCGCTCGCCCAGCGTGCCGTCGGCATTGACCAGGAACTTGGGAACGACAAACAGGCTGATGCCCTTGACACCTTCAGGTGCGCCGCTCGCTCGGGCCAGCACCAGGTGGACGATGTTCTCGGCCATGTCGTGCTCGCCGTAGGTGATGAAAATCTTGGTGCCGAAAACCTTGTAGCTGCCGTCAGCCTGCGGTTCGGCGCGGCTGCGCACGGCGGCCAGGTCGCTTCCGGCCTGCGGCTCGGTCAGGTTCATGGTGCCGGTCCACTGGCCGCTGATCATTTTTTCCAGATAGACCGCATTGAGCGCCTCCGAGCCGGCCGTCAGCAGCGCTTCGATGGCGCCGTCGGTCAGCATCGGACACAAGGCAAAGCTCATGTTGGCCGAATTGGCCATTTCACCGCAGGCCGCGCCAATCGTCTTGGGCAGGCCCTGGCCGCCGAAATCAGCGGGATGCTGCAGGCCCTGCCAGCCGCCTTCGACGTACTGCCTGAAGGCTTCCTTGAAACCGGGCGTCGTGGTGACCACGCCGGACTGAAAGCTCGACGGGTTCTTGTCGCCTTCCCAGTTCAGCGGCGACAGCACGCCCTCGCTGAACTTGGCGCATTCTTCGAGCACCGCTTCGGCGGTGTCAAAACCGGCGTCTTCAAAGCCGGGGATTTGCGCGATCTGGTCGATGCCCGCCAGGTGCTTGATGTCAAACAGCATGTCCTTGAGGGGTGCCTTGTAGCTCATTTTGTCTCTCCAGTCAGGTCAACAGTTGCCCGGCAACCCAGGCAGTACAGATAAAAAAAGGGCGTCCATCACGACGCCCTTCTTGTTTTTTTGCCTTACAGCGCGGCAATCAATTCCGGCACGGCGGTGAACAAATCAGCCTCAAGCCCGTAATCAGCGACGCTGAAGATCGGCGCTTCGCCGTCCTTGTTGATCGCCACGATGACCTTGGAGTCCTTCATGCCGGCCAGATGCTGGATGGCGCCCGAGATGCCGATGGCCACGTACAGCTGCGGCGCAACTATCTTGCCGGTCTGGCCGACCTGCCAGTCGTTCGGGGCGTAGCCCGCATCGACGGCCGCGCGGCTCGCACCGAGTGCTGCGCCGAGCTTGTCGGCCAGCGGCTCGAGCACTTGATGGAACTTCTCGGAGGAGCCCAGCGCCCGGCCGCCCGAGACGATGATCTTGGCCGCCGTCAGTTCGGGCCGGTCGCTCTTGGCGATTTCGCTGCCCACAAAGCTGGACTTGCCGCTGTCGGCCACGCCGCTGACGACATCAATGGCGGCGCTGCCGCCCGTGCTGGCCGCTGCATCAAAGCCGGTCGTGCGCACGGTGATGACCTTGACCGCGTCCAGGCTCTGAACGATGGCAATCGCGTTGCCCGCGTAGATTGGGCGCTCGAAGGTGTCCGCCGCATCGACTTTCGTGATGTCGGAGATCTGCGCCACGTCGAGCAGGGCCGCGACGCGCGGGGCGATGTTCTTGCCCGACGCCGTGGCCGGGAACAGGATGTGGCTGTAGGCGCTGGCAATGGAAATCACCTGGGCGGCCATGTTTTCCGCCAGGCCGTGGGCGAAATGATCGCCGTCCACATGAATGACTTTGGTGACGCCGGAAATCTGGCTGGCGGCTTGCGCTGCGGCGGCGGCATCCTTGCCGGCCACCAGCACATGCACCTCGCCGCCGCACTGGGCAGCGGCGGTTACGGTGTTCAGGGTGGCGGGGCGGATGCTGGCGTTGTCGTGTTCTGCGATGACTAAAGAGGTCATAGTTTTAGGCTCCGTTGTTCTGGTTCTGAGTTAGATGACTTTGGCTTCGTTGCGCAGCTTGTCCACCAGCGCGGCCACATCAAGCACCTTGATGCCGGCGCTGCGCTTGGGCGGCTCGCTGACTTTGAGCGTCTTGATGCGCGGCTTGACATCGACGCCGAGCGTCTCGGGCTTGAGATTTTCCAGCGGCTTTTTCTTGGCCTTCATGATGTTGGGCAGCGTGACGTAGCGCGGCTCATTGAGGCGCAGGTCGGTCGTGATGATGGCCGGCAGCGTGAGCGAGAGCGTCTCCAGCCCGCCATCGACCTCGCGCGTGACCTTGGCGACGCCGTCAGCCACTTCGACCTTGGAGGCAAACGTCGCCTGACCCCAGCCCAGCAGCGCGGCGAGCATCTGGCCGGTCTGGTTGCAGTCGTCATCAATCGCCTGCTTGCCCAGGATGACGAGTTGCGGCTGTTCTTTATCGACCAGGGCTTTCAAGAGCTTGGCCACGGCCAGCGGCTGCAATTCTTCTGAAGTCTCGACCAGGATGGCGCGGTCCGCGCCAATGGCCATGGCCGTGCGCAGGGTTTCCTGGCACTGCAGCACGCCGCAGGAGACGGCGATGACCTCGGTCACCACGCCTTTTTCCTTCAGCCGCACGGCTTCCTCGATGGCGATCTCGTCGAACGGATTCATGCTCATCTTGACATTGGCGATATCGACGCCGCTGCCGTCGGATTTGACGCGGACTTTGACGTTGTAATCGACTACACGCTTGACAGGGACCAAGACCTTCATGACGGGGCTCCAAAGTTTATTAATTAATTGACGTTGACGTAAACGTAAGCCATGCATTCTATGCCGGGGCACTCGTGATGCCGTGATGCCAGTCCGCGCAAAAAGCGTAATATCTTGCGGCAGGAATAAAAAAGAACGGTCGTTCTATTTATTATAAACGGCTGTTTTGGCTTGATTGCAGCATTTTTGCTCACTACTTTTCTGTGGGCGCCAGCGTGACCGGCCCGGGGGTGGCGGTCCGCGCTGGCGCATCAGGATTGTCCTCTGCAGCCGGACCGGCGCGGGTGTGGATGACCCGCTGCGGATACGGAATATCGATGTGGTGCTCGCGCAATGATTTCAGGATCGCCAGGTTGATCTGCGAGCGCACATTCTGCTGGCCGTTTTCAGGGTCGCAAATCCAGTAATTGAGCGTGAATTCCAGCCCGTCCGCGCCAAAGCTGGTCAGGTTGGCACCCGGCTTCGGGTCGGCCAGCACGCGCTCGCGGCCCGCAGCCGCTTCGGTGAGCAAGCGCATCACCAGTTCCTCGTCGCTGTCATAGCCCACCGACACCACGGTGGACTGCAGCACCCGCGTATCGGTGAGCGACAGGTTTTCAATGCGGTTGATGATGAACATTTCGTTCGGCACGATGGATTCGCGCCCGGACGGCGCGCGCACCACGGTGTACCTGGCCTTGATGTCGGTGATGCGGCCTTCAAAGGTATCGACGCGTATGTTGTCGCCGATGCGCACGCTGCGTTCGGCCAGCATGACAAAACCGCTCACATAGTTGGAGGCCAGCTTTTGCAGGCCAAAACCCACGCCCACGCCAATCGCGCCGCCCAGCACCGACAGCGCCGTCAGGTCGATGCCCACGGACGACAGCGCCAGCAGCAAGCCCACGAACATCAGCCCGGCCCGGCTGGCATTGCTCACGGCCTTGCGCAGGGACAGCTCGCTGCCGGTGGCCGCGCGCAGCAGCCGGCTTTCAATCGCCGCCGAGATCCACAAGGTGATCAGGAGCACGACGCCGGCCGTCAGCGCGCCCTGCAGCAGGGCGCGCACCGACAGCATCGAGCCGCCGACCTTCCACTTGATGCTGTCCAGCTCATCGAGGATGATGGGCAGCAGGCCGCTGATCCAGAGCACCATGAGCGCCCAGGCCAGCCAGGAAACAGTCCGCTCCAGCGCACGCACCACCGGCGCGTCCTTGAAGGCCACCTGCAGCACCTTGACGCTCAGGCGAATCGCGGCCAGCGCCAGCAGCACCGGAATGGCCACCTTGAACAGCGCCAGCGGAAACAGCCGCGCCAGCAGCGTCTGCATGACGTAGGCCAGCGACAGCAGCAGCAGCGGAAACAGCACGCCATCGACAAGGCGCCGGCCAAAAAGAATCGACGCGTCGTTTTTCAGATGCTGCGTGCGACTCAGCACCCGCGCCAGCAGCCAGGCCAGCAGCACGCAGGCCAGCAGCGCGGCCAGTTCGGTCAATGCGCTGGGCTGGGTCAGTGCCGTCAGCCAGCCGTCCAGGCCCTCCAGCCGAGGTGCGGAAGCCGCCGAAGCAGCAGGATTCACGGCGTCGGCACTGGCCATTGCGGCTTCCTTTTTTCGATGAAGGCCTGCACGCCTTCTTGCGCCACGGGGTGCATCATGTTGCAGGCCATGGTCTGGCCGGCCAGCTGGTAGGCGGCTTCGACGCCGGTTTCACGCTGCTTGTAGAACAGCGCCTTGCCCATGGCGACGGCCTCGCGGGGCTTCGACAATATCGCCTGGACCAGCTTTTCAACCTCGGCGTCGAGCGCTTCGAGCGGCACGACGCGGTTGACCAGGCCCCGGGCGCGCGCCTCGTCGGCGGTGATGAACTCGCCGGTCAGCAGCATTTCCATGGCTTGTTTGGCCGGCATGTTGCGCACCAGCGGCACGCTGGGCGTGGCGCAGAACAGGCCGACATCAATGCCGTTGACGCCAAAGCTGACCTGGCTGGCGGCCACCGCCAGGTCGCTTTGCGCCACCAGCTGGCAGCCGGCAGCGGTCGCCAGCCCCTGCACCCTGGCAATCACCGGCACCGGCAGGTTCTGGATGCTGAGCATCATGCGGGTGCATTGGGCAAACAGCTTCTGGTAGTAGGCCAGCTCGGGCTGGGCGCGCATTTCCTTGAGGTTGTGGCCGGCGCAAAACGCCTTGCCTTGCGCCGACAGCACCACGATGCGGGCTGATTCGTCCAGCGCAATCGCATCAAGCGCGGTTTGCAGCGCGGCCAGCATTTCCTCGCTCAGGGCGTTGAAGGTGGCTGGCCGGTTGAGCACCAGGCGGTGAACGCCGCGCTCGTCACGGGTATGCAGCACCGGCGGCGAAACGTCGGCCAAAGAGTCGGCCAAAGAAATAACACTCATGAACAAATTCCTATAAATCAGCCAGCACGCGGATATGCGCCTCGACGCTGCGCCCCAGCGCGCCGAGGTTGTAGCCGCCTTCAAGCGCGGACACGATCCGGCCTTTGGCGTGGCGTTTGGCAACACTTTTGATGCGCTCGGTGATCCAGGCGTAGTCCTGCTCGTTCAGGTTCATCTGGCCCAGGTCATCGTCGCGGTGGGCGTCAAACCCCGCGCTGATGAAGATCATCTCGGGCTTGAATGCTTCCAGCCGGGGCATCCACAGCATGTCGATCAGCTCGCGCACCTCCATGCCCTTGGTATAGGCCGGTACCGGCAGGTTCACCATGTTGGGGGCCTGCGTGTCGGCGCCGCTGAAAGGATACATCGGGTGCTGGAAAAAGCTGACCATCAGGATACGGTCATCGCCCCGGACGATGTCCTCGGTGCCGTTGCCGTGGTGCACGTCAAAGTCAACAATCGCCACGCGCTTCAGGCCGTGACGCTCCAGCGCGTACTTGGCGGCGATGGCGATGTTATTGAAAAAGCAAAAACCCATGGCCTTGTTGCGCTCGGCATGGTGGCCCGGCGGGCGCACCGCGCAAAAGGCGTTGTCCATCTCGCCGGCCATCACGGCGTCGGTGGCCGCAATCACCGCGCCTGCCGCGCGCAAGGCGGCGTTCCAGGTGTGGACGTTCAATGCCGTGTCGGGGTCAATCTGGACGTAGGCCGGACCGCCGGCTCGGATGTCATCGGCCAGCTGGTCGCTCAGGCCGCGAATCGCCGCCACCAGCATGCGGTCGTGCGCCAGTTCGATGTCGCCAATGGCGGCCAGCGGAGCCTCCTGCAGGTCCAGCGCATCCTTCACGCCGGACGCCAGCAGCCGGTCTTCAATCGCATCCAGCCGCTCGGGACACTCGGGATGTCCCGGACCCATTTCATGCTTCCAGCAGTCCGTGTGGGTGAAATAACCCGTTTTGTTCATAACAAGTAAATCATGTTAAAAATTACGTTATGGTTCAAGTCATGCATGTCAAAGAAAAACTTCAAGCGCTTCTTAATCAGCTTAACACGGTGATTGTGGGCAAGTCCGCGCAGGTCAGCGACTGCGTGGCCTGCCTGCTGGCGGGCGGCCACCTCTTGATCGAAGATGTTCCGGGCGTCGGCAAGACCACGCTGGCGCATGCGCTGTCGCGCTCGTTCGGGCTGCAGTTTTCACGCGTGCAGTTCACCGCCGACCTGATGCCGAGTGATTTGTCGGGCGTGTCGATTTACGAGCGCCAGAAGGAAAGCTTTGTGTTTCACCCCGGGCCGATGTTTGCCCAGGTGCTGCTGGCCGACGAGATCAACCGCGCCAGCCCCAAGACCCAGAGCGCGCTGCTGGAGGCCATGGAAGAAAAGCAGGTGACGATTGAAGGCCAGACGCGCCCGCTGCCGCTACCGTTCTTCGTCATCGCCACGCAAAACCCGCACGACCAGCTCGGCACCTACGCCCTGCCCGAGTCGCAGCTCGACCGCTTCCACATGCGGATTTCGCTCGGCTACCCCGACCGGGCCGCCGAACGCGAACTCCTCAGGGGCGCCGACCGGCGCGAAATGCTCGATGCCCTGCCGGCCAGGCTGGCGCCGCACGAATTGCTGGAACTGCAGCAATTGGTGCAGCAGGTGCATGCCGCCGAGCCGCTGCTGAACTACCTGCAGGATCTGCTGGCCGCCACGCGTTCGGGACGCTGGTTTTTGCAGGGCCTGAGCCCGCGCGCCGGCATCGCCATCATGCGGGCGGCCAAGGCGCAGGCTTTTTTGAGCGGACGGGACTATGTCGCGCCCGACGACATTGCCGCCATCCTGCCGCAAACCGCCGCGCACCGGCTGATTCCGGTCAGCGACGCGGGCCGGGGCGCGGTCGGGCAGGTGCGCGCCATGCTGGACGCCGTACCGCTGCCCTGAGCCGCAAGCCTGCTTTTTCATGGCCGCGTTCGCCTTCCTCCCCAACCCAATGTCGCTTGCCAGGGCACGCTTTCAACGCTGGTTTGAAGCGCGCCTGCCATTGAGCGACAGCGTCCTGCTCACCCAGCGCACCGTCTATATTTTGCCGACGCGCCCCGGCCTGATGCTGTTCCTGACGCTGCTGGTGCTGCTGGTCGCGTCGATCAATTACCAGCTCAACCTGGGCTATTTGCTGACTTTCCTGCTGGCCGGCACCACGCTGGTCGGCATGCATGTCTGCCACGGCACGCTGCGCGGACTTGCCATGAATTTGATAGCACCTCATGCCCACTACGCGGGCGCAACCACTGCTTTTGATATCAAACTCACGAATGCGCGGCGCTCCGTGCGCCACGGCATCGGCCTGAGCGTGCTCAATCCGCAGGATGTCGATGCCCAACAAGGCGCCGCGCGGCACTGGGCCTGGACCGACGTGCCCGCCCAAGGCAGCAGCCTGGTGCAGGTGGCCTTCACGCCCGCCCGGCGCGGCCTGCACCGCCTGCCCACGCTGACGGCCGAAACGCGTTTTCCGCTGGGCACCTTCCGCGTCTGGACGGTCTGGCGGCCCGCCGCGCAGGTCATGGTCTATCCGGCGCCCGAGCTTCGTGCGCCGCCGCTGCCGCCCGGCGAGCCGCGCGCCCAGGGCGCGGGCAGCGCCGCCCGTGCGCAAAGCAGCGGCGAATTCGACGGCGTGCGGGCCTATCGGCGCGGCGATCCGCTGAAAAACGTGCTCTGGAAAAAAGCCGCCAAGGCCGGTGAACACAGCGGTGAAAGCGGCGGTCTGGTGGTGCGCGACACCCAGCAGGCCCAGCGCCATGAACTCTGGCTCGATGTCCGGCAGGCCGGCCCGCTGGACCTGGAGCGCAAACTCTCGCGCCTGTGCGCCTGGGTGCTGCAGGCCGACCGGCTCGGACTCGACTACGGCCTGCGCCTGAGCGCGCTGGAGATCAAACCGGCCAGCGGCGAAGCCCACAAGCGCCGTTGCCTGGAAGCGCTGGCAACATGCTGAATCCAGCCGCAGCCCCATCGATAAAACTGCCGACCCTGACGACGCTGCGGACGCTGCCGCGAGAAGGCCGCGACACGCTGTTCCTGCTGGCCGTGATTGCCTGGCTGCTGCTGCCGCAGGCCGGCCGTTTGCCGCTGTGGTGCAGCCTGGGCGCGGGCGCGGTGCTGCTGTGGCGCGGCTGGCTGGCGCTGAACGCCCGCGCCCTGCCCCGCAAGGCATGGCTGCTGCTGCTGCTGGCGCTGACCCTGGGCGCCACCTATGTCTCGCACGGCACCTTGCTCGGGCGCGACGCCGGCGTGACGCTGCTGGTGGTGCTGCTCACGCTCAAGACGCTGGAGCTGCGCGCCCGGCGCGATGCGTTCGTAATTTTCTTCCTCGGCTTTTTCTGCATGCTGAGCAATTTTTTCTATTCGCAGTCGCTGCTGACGGCCTTCAGCATGGTGCTCGGGCTGCTGGGTCTGCTGACCGCGCTGGTCAATGCCCACATGCCGGTCGGCAAGCCGCCGCTGGCGCAGGCCGCCCGAACCGCCGGCGGGATGGCGCTGCTAGGCGCGCCCATCATGCTGGTGCTGTTCATGCTGTTTCCGCGAATGGCGCCGCTGTGGGGCGTGCCCAGCGATGCCATGACCGGCCGCAGCGGCCTGAGCGCGCGCATGGAAGTCGGCACGATGGCCACGCTGGCGCTGGACGACAGCGTGGCCATGCGCATCCGCTTCGAGGGCGAACCCCCGCCGCAGCGCGAGATGTATTTTCGCGGCCCGGTGCTCTCCAGCTTTGACGGGCGGCAGTGGTTGCCCTCGCGCGACAACCTGCAGCCCCAGCATGCGCTGCCGGCCAATCTGCAGGTGAGCGGCGAGCCGGTGCATTACGAAGTCACGCTGGAGCCGACCCAGCGGCCCTGGCTTTTGGTGATGGAAGCGGCGTTGCAGCGCCCCGAGGTGCCCGGTTACCGCAACTTCATGGAAGACGATTTGCAGTGGCTGACCAGCCGGCCCATCACCGAGCTGGTCCGCTACAAGGTCAGCAGCTACCCGGCCTTCACCCACGGACCCGCGCAGCCCATGCGCGGGCTGCAGGAATATGTCGATTTGCCGCCGGGCTTCAACCCGCGCACGCTGGCACTGGCCGCCGAGATACGGCGCGACCCGCGTTATGCCCGGGCCAATACGGCGGCATTGGTGCAGGTCGCGCTGGAGCGGCTGCGCCTAGGGGGCTACAGCTACACGCTGGAGCCCGGCGTGTATGGCCGCGACACCGCCGACGAATTCTGGTTTGACCGCAAGGAAGGCTTTTGCGAGCACATCGCGTCCAGTTTTGTCATTTTGATGCGCGCGCTCGACATTCCGGCGCGCATCGTCACCGGCTACCAGGGCGGCGAGCGCAACGGCGTTGACGGCTTCTGGGTCGTGCGGCAAAGCGATGCCCACGCCTGGGCCGAAGTCTGGCAGGCCGGGCGCGGCTGGGTGCGGGTCGATCCGACCTCGGCCGTGGCGCCGGGACGCACCGGCGCCTTCCAGCGGCTGGCCGCTCCCCGGGGCACCGTCGCGCAGGCCTTCGGCAATTTCAGCCCGACCCTGTCGGCGCAGTTTCGCGCCACCTGGGAAGCCATCAACAACGGCTGGAATCAGTGGGTTCTCAATTACACCCAGGGCAAGCAGCTCAGTTTGCTCAAGAACATCGGCTTTGAAACCCCGGACTGGCTAGACCTGACCCGCCTGCTGATAGGCGCGCTGGTGCTGGCCAGCATTGCGGGCGGCGGCTGGGCATGGTGGGACCGCAGCCAGCACGACCCGTGGCTGCGCCTGCTCGGCCGGGCACGCAAGCGGCTGGCGCTGGCCGGCATAGAAAGCACGCCCGCCACCTCGCCGCGCCAGCTGGCCCGGCAGGTGCTGCAGCAATACGGCAACCAGGGGCAAGCCCTGCACGACTGGCTGGTGCAGCTGGAGGTGCAGCGCTATGCCCCGACGGCCCAAACCGCCAGGACATCCACCCCGCTGAAAAGCCATGTCCGCCAGCTGGACCAGCTCAGGCAGCAATTCAGCCGACTGCGCTGGCCTGCTTAAAATCCGCTTTTCAGCCCACCCACCTTCCGCGCATGACACTTCACACCCCTTCCTTTGGCTTCAAGCTTGCTCTGTTTTTAATAGCTATCAGTGCAGGAGCAGCAAGCGCAAAGGATGTAAAACCCTTGAAAGTCAAGGTTTCCGCCAGAGCCGGGCAGGCGCAGGGGCCGCTGTATGCCACCCGCGCCGACGCCATGCAGTTTGCCGACGACCTGGCCAGCCGCCGCAGCCTTGACCCCGAGTGGGTGCGCCAGGCCATCGGCCAGTCGCGCTTCAACCCCACGGTGGCGCGGCTGATGCAGCCGCCCGCGCGGGCCTTCGTCAAGAACTGGCGCGTCTATCGCAGCCGCTTCATCGACCCGGTCCGCATCCAGGCCGGCGTGAACTTCTGGCAGGCCAACCGCAGCACGCTGGCACGCGCTGAAAAGGAATACGGCGTTCCCCCCGAGATCATCGTCGGCATCATCGGCGTCGAAACCATCTACGGCCGCGACACCGGCAGCTTTCGCGTGATGGATTCGCTGGCCACGCTGGCCTTCGACTTTCCGTCCAGCCACCCGCGCGCCCAGGAACGCAGCGACTACTTCAAGGGCGAGATCGAGCAGTTCCTGACCATGGAAAGCCGAAGGAATGCCGACCCGTTCGAGCCACGCGGCAGCTACGCCGGCGCCATGGGCATGCCGCAGTTCATGCCGTCGAGCTGGGCCAAGCACGCCGTGGACTTCGACGGCGACGGCAGCATTGATTTGTGGAACAGCCCGGCCGACGTGATCGGCTCGGTCGCCAGCTATTTCAAGGCCTACGGCTGGCAAAGCGGCATGCCGACGCACTACCCGGTGCGCTTCGACGCCAGCCGCCTCGACATGGACGCGCTGATGGCGCCCGACATCTTGCCGACCTTCGGCGTCGCCAGCTTCACCGCCAAGGGCGCGGTGCTCGAAGGCCCGGCCTTGGAGCACAAGGGTCCGCTGGCGCTGGTCGAGCTGCTCAACGGCCCGGATGCGCCCAGCTACGTGGCGGGAACCGAGAACTTCTACGTCATCACGCGTTACAACTGGAGCAGTTATTACGCAATGTCGGTGATCGAGCTGGGGCGGGAAGTGGCGGCGCGGCTCGCGCCATAGCAGCCAGGCCGGAGATCGACTGTCGAGTCATCCGGCCGGCGCGGGTTCGATAAGCTGAGCAGTTCTCAACCTTGAGCAAAAAGGCCTTTTGCGCAATATCCATAAGCGCAAGTAGCTATGTTATCAATAGCAAATTGTACCCGCCGCCATCATTCCACCAAGCGCACCTGGCCCTCGATTTCCACGACGAGTTCCGAGGCGATCAGGCGGTTCATGGCCTCGTTGGCCCGCGCTTCGGCCTCTTCGGGGACGCGGTTCATTCCCAGCAGCAGGCAGACCGAGCGCGCAGCGTCCTGCCGGGACGAAGCGCCGGCTTGCTGCAACACATGGTGGGCCAGCGCGGAAAGCTCTTCAAGGCAGACCTCGTCAACATGGCGGCGCGACGGCTCGCTGGCGTCGGCGATGCGGAACTGCTCCCACGACTGCGTGTCGGATTGCGCCGGCCAGTAAAAAATCGCCTCTTCCTCGATGGTGCGAACGAAGCGCTCGGGCGTCAGCGTTCTGAGCCGCTCGGATACCTTGGCGCCAATGCGCCCGATTCCCCAGGCATGGGCGACCTTTCGGAACAAGGCCGTTTCGGTGAGCGGACCCTCGGCTTCAATGACGTGGGCGAGGTGCCCGGCCAGGTCCGGCAAGGCACTGGCGTCATGAAACCTCAGCGGATCGCCTGCGGGCAGGCTGGTCGGACGGTAGATGGCCAGGATCTCTTCTTCGCTGGGAAAGCCGTCCGGCTCCATCGGTAAACCCTGGGCTGCTTCGCTTTCAGGGGCCGGCTCAGGATCGGCCTGAAGCGCCACAGGAACCTGCACCGCGCTGGCCGCCTGCGTGTCATCGGGCATGGCCACGAGAGCCTTCAGGCGCTGGCTGATCTTGTCGATCTCGCCTTCCGGGTTGAGCCACCAGTCGGTGGACCAGATGCGCAGAATGTGCCAGCCCAGGCCTTCGAGCACATGCTGGCGCAGGCGGTCGCGGTCGCGTGCGGTGGCGGCCGAATGGTAGGTAGCGCCGTCGCATTCGATGCCGGCCAGGTAGCGGCCCGGCGCGCGCGGATCGACCACGCCGATGTCGATGCGGTAGCCCGAGCAGCCGACCTGCGGATGCACCTCCCAGCCGTGCTTGCGCAGCAGGCGGATCACCGCCACCTCGAACGGGCTGTCGGGCTCCTGGCCGGTCGGCAGGCTCTGCTCGGCCAGCGCGCGGTAGCCCTTGATGGCGAACTCCAGGTAATGCTTGAGGTCGCGCACGCCGGCGGCGCGCACCCGGGCCAGGTCGATCTGCTCGGGCCTCAGCGTGCTGTAGATGACGACGGCCTCGCGCGCCCGCGAAATCGCCACATTGAGCCGGCGCTGCCCGCCCTCGCCGTTGAGCGGCCCGAAGTTCATGGTCGTCTTGCCGGCCACGTCCGGACCGTAGGTGATCGAGAAGAGAATCACGTCGCGCTCGTCGCCCTGCACGTTTTCCAGGTTCTTGATGAACAGCGGCTCGTTGGCGCGCGCCGCAATCGCCCGGTCGAGTTCCGGGCTGGCGCGGCGCCTGGCATCGACCAGCGTTTCAATCAGCAGCTGCTGGGGCTGGTTGAAGGTCACCACGCCAAGCGTCAGATGCTTCTTTTGCGGCGACAGGTAATGCGCGCTGATGCCTTCGACAATCGCGTCGGCTTCAAGCCGGTTGGTGCGGCTGCCGCCCCGGTCATAGACCCCGGCTACATGCTCGAAACGCACGGCGCTGTCGTCGGTAACCGGCGAGGGAAAGGTGACCAGGCTCGATTCGTAGTAGTTGACGTTGCTGAAGGTGATCAGGCTTTCGTGGCGGCTGCGGTAATGCCACTGCAGGCTCAGCCGGTTCATGCCGGCGCCCAGGCATTCGTCGAGGATGCTTTCCAGGTCTTCCACCGGCTCCTCGCCCATGCCATGCGTGCCGCCCTCGGGGTCGCCTGACTTGCTGAAAAAGCTGGTCGGCGGCAGTTGCTTGGCATCGCCCACCACGACCAGCTGCCGGCCACGGGCAATCGCGCCGATGGCATCCCAGACCGGAATCTGCGAGGCTTCGTCGAACACGACCAGATCAAACGGCGCGTAGCCTGCGTCCAGGTACTGCGCCACCGACAGCGGCGACATCAGCAAACAGGGCTTGAGCTTGGGCAGCAGGGTCGGCAGGCCGCGAACCAGCTGGCGCACGGGCATCTGCCGGCTCTTTTTTTGCAGCTCGCGCCGCAAGCGGCCCAGCTCGCTGTCGGGGCCGACCGCGCTGCCAGCCAGCGAAGGGATATGCCCGGACAGGGTGGCGACGATGTAATGCTCGGTCAGCTTCTGGAAGCGCACATCGGCATCACGGAACTCGTGAATCTTGCGCGCATGGTCGGCGCTGGAAAAGCCGCGCAGCAGCGGGTCGCGATCAATGGTTTTTTTCAGCCACCAGTTGCGGTAGCTGAACTTGAAATGCGACTCCACCTCGCCCAGGGGCACTTCCCCGTTTTCAAGGCTGGCGACCAGCGCCTGCAGGCCCTGGTCCATCGCCTGCTCGCGTACATTGCGCCACAGGCACCAGGGCTGGATCAGCCGCCGGTTGAGTTGCCAGGCGCTGAGCACGCCCTGGATGCGTTCCAGTGCGCCTTGCGCACCATCAGGCCCCTGCAAGGGATCGACCGGCTGGGCCAGGGTTTCCAGCGCACCCTGCTTCTGGCTGAATTCCCGCCAGGCGTCACGGTAGGCCAGCAGCGCACGGCCGGCCTGGCCGCCAACGGCCAGGGCCGCGCGGTTGCTCGACACCAGCGGCCCCAGCGCCTGGTGCAGCGGATTGACCTGCGCCAGATCAGCCCCGGCCACCCGCGTCACCGCATCGGCAAACTTCTTCGCCCACAACTCATGAGCGGCCAGGCTGGCCCAGTCGGTCTTGAGGCCGGCGTAAGACTCTTGCAGCAGCGCCTCGGCGTCCGCCTGCAGGCTGCGCAGCACCCGGTCTTCCTCGTTCAGCGCCGCCAGCGGTGCCAGCAGGGCCTGCACATCGGCCTCGCTCGGGCGCTGGCTGTCGGTGCGAAAGCCGCTCAGGCGGCCGATGAGGGCACGCTGGGCCAACATGGACTTGGGCCACCAGTCGGAACTCGCCTGCGCCCATTGCCCCTGCAGTTCCACCGCGTTGAGCGTGGCGACCTGCTCCGTCCAGCCAGGACCGATTTGCTGCCAGTGCTGGTTGCGCGCCAGGCCGTGCTGCGCCAGCGCATGCACGCGCGCCCGCGCGCCCGGGTCATGCGCCTGCCCGGCCAGGCCCGCGGGCACGCCGGGCGCCAGCAGCAGCACGTCGGCCAGTTGATCGAGCGCGGCATAGGCGTCCAGACTCAGGCCGGTGGTGGGCTGGCCGGTCAAACTTCCCAAGGCCAGTGATTTTTCCTGCAGGGAGCGAATGGCGGCATCAAGCGATTGCGCAGCGGCCAACACAGTGTCCTGCCATGAATTCGACCAGTCGGTCTGGCCGATGAGGGACAGAGGATGATTCTCAAGCGTCGGCAGCGCGCCGGCCAGCGAGGCCATGCGCCGGGCGGTTTCCTCCAGCCGGTCCAGGTCGGCCCGGTCGTGCGTCAAGGGATCAAGCCACGGCATGGCCGAAGCCTCTTTGCCGGTATGGGCTATGCAGGTTCCGGTGGCTTCAAAGACGGTGAAGCCGTTGGGGTACTCGTGGTGCAGCGAATCGACCAGCCCGTTGAGCGACTGGCGCAGCTGCCCCAGCCGCCCGGCTTCGCGCGCCCAGTCATCGGCCGTGCGCTGGGCGCTGATGGCCAGCGACTTGCCGAGCTGCTGCAGCACGTCGGTCTTCTTGGCCTTGGAGGAATGCAGCTCCAGGCAAAACGGACCCAGCCCGATGCTGGAGAGGCGCCGATGCACCACTTCGAGCGCCGCCATCTTCTCCGACACGAACAGCACGGTCTTGCCCTTGGCCAGGCTGTGCGCGATCAGGTTGGTGATGGTCTGGCTCTTGCCGGTGCCGGGCGGCCCTTCAAGCACCAGGTCGCGTCCGGCATCGACCGCGCAAATCGCCTTGAGCTGCGACGAGTCGGACAGCAGCGGCGTGAGGATGTCCTGGGGACGATGGGTGATGTCGAGCCGGTCAAATTCGCCGTCCGTTCCTTCGCGCGCAAATGCCTCGCCGGGCTTGTCGATCAAATGCCTGACGACGCGGCTTTGCTTGAGCTGCTCGGTGCGGTCCTGCAGATCTTTCCACATTAAATACTTGGTGAACGAAAAAATTCCCAGGTGCGCCTGCTCCAGCACTTCCCACTGCGCAATCTCGCGCACCGCCAAGCGGAACGACTGCAGCACCTGCGCCACGTCAACGCCCTTGTCGTCCGTCGGCACCACATCCAGGCCGGCCACCTTCAGCTCGAAACTGGTTTTCAGCAGGTGCAGCAGCGTCGGGTTGACGATGGCCTCGTCGTCATGCCGTATCAAGCGAAAGCCGCTGCGCACCGACTGGCGCTGCAGCGTGACCGGGATCAAGAGCAGCGGCGCCAGATGCACCGCGTCGGCCTTTTCGGCTTCGGTCCAGCGCAGCAGGCCCATCGCCAGGTACAGCGTGTTGGCGCCGCCCTCCTCCAGCCCGGTGCGGGCGGCGCTGTAGATGGCCAGCAGGTTGCCATCCAGCGCTTCCTTCGAAGCCCGGGCGAGCAATTCCCGGTTGCCCAGCGCTTCAAGCGCCATGTCGTCCAGCGGCGTGCTTCCGGCGCGCTGGGTGTGCACCTCGGCCATGCGCGGATCGGCGCCTTCCATGAGGTCGGGCAGCGGCCTGATCTTGAACTCGGCGCCGTCGGCCAGCGCGTCTTCGAGCCGGGCCAGCTCGGGCGCCACCAGTTGCAGCGTGGCCTTGGTCGGCTTGAAATTGAGCAGCCGGTTGCGCAGCGTCAGGTCGAGCAGCCGGGATTTCCAGGTGGACAGGCGGCCTTCGGGCGTGTCGTCTGCGCGCACATCCAGCGGCGCCAGCGAATCGGAGTCCAGCGGCGGCAGCAGCGGCATCGGCTCGATGGCCGCAGGCGCATCCTCGGGCGCCAGCTCGCCCGGTATCAGGGGAAGCGCGCGCGACGGCAGCGGCTTGATCTGCACTTCGCGGGCGCGGTGAATGTCAATCGCATAGCGAAAACTGGCGTCTTCCAGCAAATGGGCGTGGCCCTGCTCCATGGCAATCCGCAGCGATGGCCGCGAACTGGCGTGGCGGGCCGCGCCGGTAGTTTCAAACACCAGGAATTCACCGCTGTCCACCCGCTTGCGGATGGCTTGCACATCATCGATCAGCGCGTCCGAAAAAGACGCCAGGTGCAGCCAGACGCCGACCCAGGCATGGCCCTCCTTGAGCAGGATGACCGGGCGCAGGCCGGCCTGCTCCAGGCACGAGGCGAACAGCATCGCCAGGTCCAGGCAGGTGGCGACGCGCGCATCGAAAATGCGGTCGGGCGTGCGGATTTTCTGGCCGTCGGAGCCAAACGAGGCGGGCGGCTCGACATACTGCAGGTTCTCGGCCGCAATCGTGCTGTAGATGCTGGAGACCTGCTTCCAGACCACATCGCGATTCTTGGACTGGTAGCCGTTCATCGACAGCTCGGGATGGCTGGCGCGCAGCAGCCTGGAGGCCTTGCCGATCAGCACATCGATCGCCGGGTTGTTCGGCATGCAAAACGCCGCCAGCAATTCGGGCAGCGCGCGCGTTCCGGCCCATTGGTCATAGGCCAGCACTTGCACCGGCCGGGAGGCAGCGGCCAGTTCCTGGCCGCCGGCTTCAGCCACGACCCGGACCGAGGCGTTGACCGACTCCTTCAGGTCGGCCAGGAAGGCATGGTCGGGCTGCAGGTCCAGCGGCGAGATGCGGCGCGTTTCACCAGCGGCCAGCTTGTCAAAGCGCAGCTTCAGGCCCCGGGCAAACGCCGGGCTGCAGGACACCACGACCTCCAGGTTTTCAACCGCCTCGGCCATCAGGTTGGTCAGCCGCAGCGCCCGCACGACCGGAACGGCGTTTTGTATCGCGGCATAGCCGGTCGTGGCATCGGCCTCGATGTCGATCCGGATTTTTGCTTCAGGGGCGACGGGATCGGCCGCAATCGCGCCGTTCATGGCCAGGGGGTCGTTCTGCAAATAACTCATCAGGGCTCAACTTTTTCGGGGAATTTTCGGCGGGACGAATGTCCCGAATTCAGGGGCAACGCACGGGCGTGGAGGACAGCGGAATTATGCGGCGAGTTGCATCGTGAAACCGGATGTGCCCGCCGCAAGGACAAGAAACAGGAGTAGGCATTGCATCGATTCTGGCGCTGTACGATGTTTGCGCGATCAAGCCGAGAATTCAACAACGAAGACCAAGGAAATCACATGTTCAAAGCCCTGCTGCTGACAAAAACCCCGGAAGGCGCCACGCTCGCCGACATGGCTTCGCTTGACGAGGCGCAGTTGCCCAAAGGCGAGGTGCTCGTCGATGTGGCGTATTCGACCGTCAACTACAAGGACGCGCTGGCCATCACCGGCAGTTCTCTGGTGGTGCGCAAGTTCCCGATGGTGCCGGGCATTGACCTGGCCGGCACGGTGGCCGAAAGCCTGGATGCGCGCTTCAAGCCGGGTGACGCGGTGCTGCTCAACGGCTGGGGCGTCGGCGAAGGCCACTGGGGCGGCCTGGCGCAAAAGGCGCGGGTCAAAGCCGACTGGCTGGTGCCAATACCAAAAGGCCTGGATGCGCGCCAGGCCATGGCCATCGGCACGGCGGGCTACACGGCGATGCTGTGCGTCATGGCCTTGCAGGACCGGGGCGTCACGCCGGCGGCAGGTCCGGTGCTGGTCACGGGCGCGAACGGCGGCGTGGGCAGCATCGCCATCGCGCTGCTCGCCCGCCTCGGCTTTGAAGTGCATGCCTCCACCGGCCGCATGGGCGAGGCCGGGCATTTGAGGCAGCTCGGCGCCACCGAACTGATAGAGCGCGCCACCTTGAGCGCACCGGGCAAGCTGCTGCAAAAGGAACGCTGGGCAGCGGCCGTGGACAGCGTGGGCAGCCACACCCTGGCCAATGTCTGCGCCAGCCTGAAATACGGCGGCACGGTGGCGGCCTGCGGCCTGGCGCAGGGCAT